>JBKGHK010001332.1:0-1505 GCA_046520375.1 Pyxidicoccus sp. 3LFB2 | reverse complement strand
TGGCGCGCGGCCGGGCCCGGGGCCCTGGCACTTCGTCGTCCGCCGCAGGGGAGGGGGGCACGAGGTGCTGACGGCGGCGCCCGCTGTGTCGGAGTGGCTGCGGAAGCTGTCCCTGCGCCCCATGCCGGTGGAGGAGGTGCCCCCCGTGCTCCTGGCCGAGGCCCAGGGGCGCGGCTGGGTCCGCCGGGGATGAAACGTCGGGCAGTGGACCGAAGCCTTGCACTGGCCCGCTCGGTAGGGTACGTCGCGCCCCCATGGCGTCCCCCCTCGTCGTTGGCATCGCGGGCGGCACCGCGTCCGGTAAGACCACCGTTGCCCGCAAGGTTCGCGAGGCGCTGGCCGACTGCCGCGTGGCCTTCATCGATCAGGACTCGTATTACCGGGACCTGAAGGACATTCCGCTCGCCGACCGGCGAGAGGTGAACTTCGACCATCCGGATGCGTTCGACCGGGATTTGCTCGTGCAGCACCTGCGCGAGCTCAAGTCCGGGCGGCCCATCCAGAAGCCCGTCTACGACTTCGTCACCTCGTCCCGCCAGCCGCGCACCATGGGCGTGGACCCGGGGGACATCATCCTCATCGAGGGCATCCTCGTCCTGCACATGAAGGAGGTGCGCGACGAGATGGACGTGAAGATCTACGTCGACGCGGATGACGACCTGCGCATCCTCCGGCGGCTCACCCGCGACATCAAGGACCGCGGCCGCGACTTCGACCACGTGGTGGGCCAGTACCTGCGCCACGTGCGCCCCATGCACATGGGCTTCGTGGAGCCGTCCAAGCACTTCGCGGACATCATCATCCCCCACGGCGGCAACAACGAGATTGCCATCGGCATGCTCGTGGGCGCGCTGCGCGGGAAGCTCTCCGGCCCCACGGCGCGCGAGTAGTCAGCAGCGCCGCAGGAAGTCGCTCAGCGGGCCGTGCAGCCGGTCCGCGTCCGACAGCAGCGCGCCATGGTCTCCGGGGCCCGGCAGCTCCACGAGGCGCGCGCTCACTCCCGCCGCGCTCAGCAGGTGGTAGGTGTCCCGCACCCGGCTCACCGGTGCCAGCACGTCCGTGGCGCCCGCCACCAGCAGCACCCGCGCGCGGATGTGCCCGAAGCAGTCCGCCACGTCGCCGCCCGCCCACGCCGAGCACAGCGTCGCCCAGGACACCGGGTCGAACGTGTCCGCGAAGGCGTCCGCCTCGGCCTCCATGGCCACCCGGGCCGCCTCGGCGTCCGGCCAGCGCGAGGCGAGGTACTCGCGCCCGAAGAGCAGCTTCTGGAAGTCCAGCCGCAGCCGCCGCATCGTCTTGTGGGGCATGCCGTCCGGCCCGTACAGGCCCTCGCGGAAGTCCGGGTCCGCGCGCAAGAGCTGCCAGGACAGGCCCAGCTTCTCGCGCACCCCCTCCGGCAGGGCCCGCGCCGCGCCCAGCGTCACCACGCCGCCGGCCAGCTCCGGGAAGAGCGCCGCCAGCCGAAGCGCCACCTGGCCTCCCAGCCCCACGCCCACCAGCGCGCG
>JBKGHK010001331.1:0-1511 GCA_046520375.1 Pyxidicoccus sp. 3LFB2 | reverse complement strand
CGCTCCCCGGCCCGCACCGCGCGGGGGCGTGACGCTGATACCGGGCGAGCGCGTGCGCGCGGTGGACCCTCGCGGCGGACAGGTGCTCGCGGAGGTCCGGGTGGGGGTGGGGCTCGTCGCGCTCCAGGCGGACGTGCGCCTCAACCTCTACTTCCTGGACGACGCCGGCACGCTGTCCGCGTACCGGCTGGCGTCCCACTTCACCGTGGTGGAGTAGGCGCGGGCAGCTTCCGCCGCGCCCCCTCCCCTCACGGGCGATTACTCGTTCTTCGCCGACTTGGCCGGGTCGATTTCCTCTTCGGGGCGCTCCTCCTGGGTGGCGCCCTCCCACGTCTCGCCGGCGCCCAGCTTCCACTCGGAGGGCACGTCCAGCTTCCACACGTAGTTGGCCGTGGCGTCACCGCCGGTGGCCGAGCGCGAGGCGACGCTGATGGTCATCTCCACCTTCGCCACCTCGTTGGGCATCAGGTCCAAATCGTAGTGGCCCAGCACCATCTGCGGCGGGAACTGGGGGATGTAGCGCTCCGGGAAGTCCACCTTCATGGCCGGGTCCCCACCGCGCATCTCGCCCAGCAGCTTCCCCTTCGCGTCGGTGAGCTTCCACACCGTGTTGAACGAGGCGCTGGTGAGCATCTTCTTCACCTTGCCCTCGTCCTTCATCGCGCGCTGGGCGCCCCACAGCGCCAGCTTCAGGCGGACCTGGGGCTTGCCCATCACCATCTCGACGTCCGAGGACACCACGTCCAGGCGCATGCCCTTGTCCGTGGCCGTCCACACCGGGCTGTACTTGCCCTCGCGCAGGCTGTCGAAGTGCTTGCGGGTGTACTCGTAGAAGGCCTTCTTGTCCGCGGCCCGCTCGTCCTTGCCGCTCTCGGCGCGCTTCTCCAGCTCCTCGAGGTAGCCGTCGAACTTCTTGTTGCCGGCGAACTGCGTCAGGTGCGTGTCCACCTGCTCGAAGTAGTTCTTGAAGAAGGGCTTGAGCTCCTCCCGATACGCCACGTCGTTCGGGTTGACGCGCATCCAGCCGACGCGCTCGAGGTACTCGGCCTGGATGCGCTGGGCGTCGGCGTCCCGCTGCGCCTCCCTCGCCTTGGCACTGGCGCTGCGGTAGCTCATGACCGAGGCCAGCAGCACCCCCGCGATGATGACGATGACTCCGAAGTAGCGCTTCACGAAGGCAGGCTCCTGTTCCTTGGAGCTGGCAGTGATATGAAAATTCCCCAACGTGATCCAGGCCACCGGCACCCACCTGTTCTCCGTGCCGCTTCCCTTGGAGGAGGGGGAGCTGCTGAACAACCCCCAGGTGGCCTGGGAGGCCTACGGGGAACCGTCCGACGGCAAAGCGGTGGTACTGCTGCACGACGTATCCCACTCGCACCGGGCCCTGGGGCCGGTGGAGGACTCCGCCTACCAGCCCTCGGGGTGGGCGCGGGCGCTGGTGGGCCCGGGGCTCGCGCTGGACCCGGAGAGCACCCCGGTGGTGGTGCCGGGCCTGCTCGGCGAGCCCTTCG
>JBKGHK010001330.1:0-1512 GCA_046520375.1 Pyxidicoccus sp. 3LFB2 | reverse complement strand
CGGGCTCATCGGCGGGCCCCCAGCCGGGCCCACAGCTCCCGGCGCAGCGGCCCGTCGCGCCGCAGGGTGCCCTCATAGGCCTCGGCGTGGGTGACGCGTCGCGCTGCTTGTCTCCACGCAGCCGCATGCAGGCCTGCTCCGCCTCGATGATGCAGGCGGTGCCGGGGCTGCCCAGCACGCGCGCCAGGGCGCTGGCCACGTTGCGCGCCAGGTCCTCCTGCAGGGTGAGCCGGTGCGCGAAGCAGTCGACCAGGTCCGACAGCCGGCTGAAGCCCACCACGCGCCCGCCCGGCACGTAGGCCACATGGGCGCGGCCGGTGAAGGGCAGCAGGTGGTGCGGGCACATGGAGTGGAAGCGCAGGTCCGTCACCAGCACCATCTCCCCGGACGAGTCCGGCGGCGCGGCGTACGTCTTTCCGAGCACCTCCTCGGGCGTGCGGGCATAGCCGTCGAGGAACTCGGCCATCCAGGCGTCGGCGACGCGCTGGGGCGTATTCACGAGGTTGGCGTCCTGGAGGGGCAGGCCCGCGGCGCGCAGGAAGTCTTCCACCGCGCGGGCCATGGCGGCGCGGTCCGGGACCACGGAGGGTGACGGGGCGGAGGAGGCCTTGCGGCGGGCTCGGGACGGACTCAAGGGGCAGTCGCTCCTGGTGGATGGGCCGGCGTTCAGCGGGCCCGGAAGCTACCCGATGCGGCCAGGAGGATGTGCTCTCCCTCGACACGCACCTCATAGATGCGGACCCGCACGCCGGGCTGCCGCGAGCACTGCCCCGTCCGCACGTCGAACGGCCAGGCATGCAGTGGACAGTGCAACACCTGCCCGTCCAGGTCCCCTTCCGACAGGGGCCCGCCCCGGTGGGGGCACGCATCCTCCAGGGCATGGAGGCGCCCCTCCACCCGGACGAGCGCCACCCGGGTGCCGTCCACCGTCACCACCGCCCGCCCCCGCGCGTCCAGGTCGGCCAGCGTCGCCACCGGAATGAACGTTCCGTCCGGATGTCCTTGCATGCGCGGGTCTCCAACGCCTCAGGCGGTTTGACGCATCCCGGCGCCATGAATGACGGGAGGGCAAACACGTCCACCCTCCAGAACACGGCGTGATACCGTGCCTTGACACTTCCGCTGCACCGTCAGTACAGCACCGGGACTTCCCTTCGCTTCCAAAGATGCGCCAGCAATCCCACACCTTCGCCCGCTGCATCGCGACGCTGCTCGTCGCGCTGTGGGCGTGTCAGCCGGTGGGAGCGCTGCTGCACGGAAGGGACGCCCACGCGCACCGCTTCTGTCCTCAGCACCAGGCCTTCGAGGAGACGGCGGGTGGCACGGGGCCGGGGCTGTCCCGGCTCGCGGCCGAGCGCAGCCCGCTGCTGACGGCCCTCCCCGAGGCGGGGGCGGACTCCACGCGCCTCATGCACGAGGCGTGTCCGCTCGTCACGTCCAGCTCGCGTGACGAGGTGTTCGCCTCGCGCCCCGCGGCCTTCCCGCCCGGGCGCCTCACGGTGAGCCACCCCG
>JBKGHK010000132.1:0-18713 GCA_046520375.1 Pyxidicoccus sp. 3LFB2 | reverse complement strand
CCTCCATGGGGGCCTGCGGCTTCGCGGCCCGGGGGCGCTTCGCGTCGTGCCCATGGTGGTCATGCCCGTCCCCCTTGGAGCGCAGGCCGGGAACGCGCCCGGCGACGAGAAAGGCGGCGGCGGCCAGCACCACCAGGCCCCCGAGGCCCAGGAGCAGCGGCTTGCGGCGGGAGGGGGAAGCGGGCGTCGGGTCCGTCATCGGGCGGTCATCTCCGGAGGGGGCGGGGAGGGCGCATTCCAGCCGGATGGGGCCACCGGAGCAAGCCGGCCCGCGTCGTCGGACGTTGTCGGCTGCACCCCCTATGCTCTGGAGCGATTGACGCCGGGTGCGGGCTGCGACGGAATCCCACCCGCAGACAGGGCACAGGAGGCCCACTCCCATGGCGCTCGCGTTTCCCGTCCATCCCGTGACGGTCGGTCCCATCGTCGGGTCCACCACGGACACCACCGTGCGCCTCTGGGGGCGGGGCTCGCCGCCCCGGCCACCCGGGGGGCGCTACTGCTACGGCATCGCCCAGATTCTCACCGCGGGCAGCACCACGCCCGCGCAGGCGACCTACTTCAAGCTGCGCGCCGAGGACGACTTCACGGGCAGCGTCGACTTCGCCGGCCTCCAGCCCGCGCGCGCCTACGCGTACCGCATGGGCTACTTCTTCTCCGACGTGGACCAGCACCTGCTGGTGCCGCCCGTGGGGCTGGAGCTGCAGGGGGCCACGTCGGGGGCCTTTCGCAGCGCGAGGCCGCCGGGCAGCCCGGAGCTGTCCTTCGTCTTCGGCTCGTGCCGCCACCCCGGCCCGGACGAGGAGGAACTGGTCGGCCTGAGCAACCGCGGCGACCGCATCTTCGGCACCATCCTGGAGCAGGCGGACAGCATGCCCACAGATTTGCTCCTCATGGTGGGGGACCAGATCTACGCCGACGTGCGGCGCGACGTGCGCACCTTCGAGGAGTACTGCGACACGTACCGCAAGGCCTTCACCCAGCCGCTGTTGCGCAAGCTGATGGCGCGCGTGCCCACGTACATGACGATGGACGACCACGAAATCGTGGACAACTGGTCCATGGACAAGCTGGTGGACCCGGCGCTGAGCAACGAGCAGCGGTGGGCCCACCGGGTGCGCTTCCTGGCGGCCATGGAGGCCTACCGCGCCTACCAGGTGGTGCACGGGCCGGCGCTGGAGCGGCGCGACGTGGAGGGCGTCACCAATGCGCTGACGCGCTACTGGTACGACTTCCAGGTGGGGCCCGCGCGCTTCTTCGTCCTCGACATACGCACGGAGCGCTACCACCGCGCCCGGCCGCCACAGCTGCTCGGCCCGCCACAGATGGATGCGCTGAAGCACTGGCTGACGAAGGACCCGGGCGGGCTGAAGTTCGTGGTGTCCGCGGTGCCCTTCTTCCCGGACGTGAAGCTGGCGGGGCTGGCGGCGGTGGAGCGCCAGGACAAGTGGGCCGGCTTCCTGCACCAGCGCCAGCACCTGCTGGACTACATCCGCGACAACGACGTGCGCCGCGTGGTGTTCCTCTCCGGAGACATCCACGCGTCCATCTGGAGCGAGCTGCGCTGCACGTCACGGCCGGACTTCCGCCTGTACTCCATCATCTCCTCGGCCTTCGCCGCGCCGGCCTTCGTGCCGCCGCTGGCCGCCTTCGAGAAGTCGCTGGCCCTGCGCCCGCAGAACCCCGGCCTGAAGGAGGCCCTGCGCACCCTCAAGGGTGAGACGTCCGGCGCGGGCATGCAGTACCTGGTGGACTCGAAGGGACTGGACAAGGAGGCGGAGGCCTACGTCCACGAGGACGCCCTCTACCTGGTGGACAGCACCTACGTGCGCGTCCAGAAGAGCGGCCTGTCCAGCCGCCTGCACCAGCAGGTGGTGAAGGTGCTGAACGCGCGCGGCGTGGACTCCTTCCGGATGATGCCCATCACCTACTCGCCGGACCGCCAGGAGGTGCGCATCCTGAAGGCCCGCGTGGTGAAGGCCGACGGCTCCGTGGTGGAGAGCTACGGGGAGAACGACCGCAACATCAACGAGCCGTGGACGGGCATGTACTACGACGCCCGCGCCAAGGTGCTGTCCTTCCCCTCACTGGCCCCCGGCGACACGCTGGAGCTGACGTACCGGCTGGACGACACCGCGCAGGAGAACCTCCTGTCGGACTACTGGGGTGACGTGGAGAGCGTGCAGGGCGTCTACCCGAAGGTGCGCTTCCAGTACCTCGTGGACATGCCGAAGGAGCGCCCCCTCTACTGGAACAAGAGCAAGCTCACCGGCGTGCAGGGCGCGCAGGAGACCCTGGACGGCGGCCGCGTGCTCTACCGGTGGAACGCGAAGCACGTGTCCAAGGTGGTGCCCGAGCCGGGCATGCCGGGCTGGGCCGAGGTGGCGCAGAACCTCCACGTCTCCACGTACCAGACGTGGGACCAGGTGGGCCGCTACTGGTGGGGCCTGGTGAGAGACCAGCTCCAGCCCAACGCGGAGCTGCGCCAGACGGTGGACACGGTGCTCAAGGGCGTGGACCGCAAGGACGAGCTGGCGGTGGTGCGCGCCATCTACAACTTCGTGGTGACGAACACGCGCTACGTGGCGCTGGAGTTCGGCATCCACGGCTACAAGCCGTACCGGGTGGACCGGGTGCTGGCGCGCCGCTTCGGTGACTGCAAGGACAAGGCGAGCCTCATCCACTCCATGCTGCGGGTGGCGGGCGTGGACAGCAAGCTGGTGCTGCTGCGCATGCGCAACCTGGGCGCCATCGGCGAGGAGCCGGCGAGCCTGGCCGCCTTCAACCACGCCATTGCGTACGTGCCCAAGTACGACCTGTACCTGGACGGCACGGCGGAGTTCCACGGCGCCAAGGAGCTGCCCAGCGCGGACCGGGTGGCCAACGTGCTGGTGGTGGAGCCGGACGGCCGGAGCACCTTCCTCACCACGCCGGAGTCCAAGGCGCAGGACAACGCCACGCGCCTGATGCTGGACGTGGCGCTGACCCCGGCGGGCGGCGCCGACATCACGGGCTCGAGCACGGTGGGCGGGCAGAGCGCGCCGGACTACCGCCGGGCGTACCGGCCGGAGGCCACGCGCAGGTCCACCTTCGAGCGCGCCTGGGCGCAGAGCTTCCCCGGCCTGACGGTGTCGGAGGTGAAGCTGAACGACACCACGCGGCTGGACGACGACGTGGCGCTGGACTTCAAGATGCACATCCCCCGCTACGCGGAGGTGCTGCCCAACGGCATGCGCTTCCTGCCCTTCGGCACGGGCCGCACGTACCAGCAGGCGTATGCGTCGCTCGCCGAGCGCCGCTTCGACCTGATGATGCAGGGCCCGTGGCTGAACAGCTTCTCGCTGCGCTACACGCTGCCCGCGGGCTGGGCGGTGGCGGAGCTGCCGCAGGCGGTGGAGGAGACCACCAAGTTCGGCTACGTGAAGCTGAGCTACAAGATGGAGGGCGGCAAGCTGGTGGCGGAGGGAGAGATGGCCCTCACCGAGGCGCGCGTGAAGGCGGAGGACTACGCCGCGTTCCGCGACTTCCTCGGCCGCGTGGACCGGGCCTTCGGGCGCCGGGTGCTCATCCAGGGCCCCGGCAACCGCACCGCGTCCGCGGCGCAGTAGCGCACTCCCCGCTTGGTGCTCGCGAACAGGCGGGCACGACGCGGGAAACAGTCCTGAGCAGAGACGCGGCCCGCCGGTGGAGCACCTCCACCCGCGGGCCGTGTCATGTCCGGCGATGCATGAAGGACGGCCGTCGCCATGGGCAGCGGACCGCCCCCTGCGAAGCGACTCCCTCAACGGGCCGTGGCCCCGCTGCTCCAGCACGCTACGGCTTGGGAGGCGTCCCCACGGCCGCCGCGATGATGCGGAAGGTGACGGCGGGCGGCTGCGCGCCCATGTGCAGCGTGTTGACGGAGTAGAC
The DNA here is from genome assembly GCA_046520375.1 of Pyxidicoccus sp. 3LFB2. GTDB lineage: Bacteria > Myxococcota > Myxococcia > Myxococcales > Myxococcaceae > Myxococcus. The sequence continues at coordinate 14,804 of JBKGHK010000132.1, read as the reverse complement.
GAGGCGGCGCCGCAAGTCCCGCGTGGCGCCCATGCCGTTGTTGTAGCCGTGCCGGTCTCCGCTCTTCCCCCACATGAGCACGCCATTGACCTCGAAGCGGTTGAGCCCGCCGCTGTAGGTGGCGCGGCCTCCGTCCACGGAGGGCACGTCGGGGACGGTGAACAGCTCCTCCATCTGCGCGCGCGGCAGCAGCCGCCCCTTGAAGAGCGCGACGAGGAAGCGGTCCAGGTCCGCCGTCGTCGACACCATCTCCCCCGCCGCCCAGGGCACGGACTGGCTGGCGTCGGTGACGTCCACCAGGCACAGCGCTCCATACGCGGTGGCGTCGGAAGGGCAGCCCGTCTTCCCTGGCGGGACGCTCTCGTAGCCCCGGGCATGCGGCCCCGGAATCGTCACCTCGTTGCCGGGCACGAAGGTGTCCCGCAGGTGCAGGGGCCGGAGGATGCGGTCCTTCACCTCCTGCCCATAGGGGTTGCCGGTGACCTTCTCGATGAGCAGCCCCAGGACGATGTAGCCGATGTTGCCGTAGTCCTGCTGCGTGCCCGGCGCGAAGACGGGCCCCGGCGGGAGCGCCAGCGCGACGAGCTCCCGGGGCGTGAAGCGCCGGAACCGGTTCTCGAAGAACCACGCCGCGTCCTTCTGCGGCACCGGCACGCCGGGAAGCCCGTGCGTGTGGTTGAGCAACTGCCGCACGGTGATGGGCGCGTAGACGCCCGCGGGCAAGAGGCGCGGCAGGTAGTGCTGGACGGGCCGGTCCAGGTCCACCCGGCCCTCGGCGGCGAGCTGCAGCACCACGGTGGCGGTGAACGTCTTGGTGATGCTGCCAATGCGGAAGCGTCCCTCCGCGAGCACCGGGGCGCCGGTGTGGATGTCCGCCACGCCCGAGGCCCCGAGCCAGTGGCCATCCGGGCCGCTCACTCGCACCATGGCCCCCGTTACCTGCGTGTCCGGCAGACCGGAGATGGCCTGACGCAGCGCCTCGCGGTCCAGGGGTGGCAGGGGCGTGGAGCGGGCCTCCTGCCCCAGCTCACCGGACTCCAGCTCGCCCACCTCCTGGCCGCTTCCAGCCGGCGCCTCGGGCCCACAGGCGGGGGCCATGACGCTCGCGAGCAATGCCATGCCAACCCGAAGTCCTCGGTGCAGAACCGCCATGTTCCATCTCCTGTGAGGGAAGGCCGGCGACGCCGGCTCGCGAGATGGAACACCGGCCCTTCACGGCGGTGTCACCCGCCACCCTCGAAGCGCCCTGCCTCAGGAGAACAGGCCGTCCAGCAGCTTCCGCACCTCGGTGGGACCATGGACGCGGTAGGCCGCGCGGGTGGCCTTGTGGCCCGCGTTGATGGTGAGCCCGTCCGCGGGCATGGCCGCGAACATGTCCTCGTCGGTGCGGTCGTCGCCAATGGCCACCACCAGCGTGTCCGGCGGCAGGCCCTGGGTGGCCTCGCCCACCACGCGGCCCTTGTGCACGCCCCGGGGCCGCAGCTCCACCACCCTGTCACCCGGGAGGATGTCCATGGGCTGCCCGGCGAAGGTCTCCGCCATGAGCAGCCGCAGCTCGCGCGACTGGATGGCGCCGAACTCCGGGTCCACCAGCCGGTAGTGCCAGGCCAGCGACGCCGTCTTCTCCTCCACGAACGAGCCCGGCACCCGCGCGCAGAACGAGTCCAGCACCGGCCGTGCCCGGGCCTTCCACTCGAAGGACACGCCCTCCAGCATCCGCCAGGGGTCGCCGGGCCGCGTCCGGGACCACAGGCCGTGCTCGGCGTGCAGGCTGATGGGCAGCGCCCCGAACCACTCCTCCAGCGTCTCCCGGGGCGCCCGCTGACGATGCTCAGCGAGGTGCCCGGCCGCGCCAGCAGCCGCGCCAGCAGCTCCCGCAGCCCGTCATCCGGAGCGGCCAGCTCCGGCCGGGGCGCGAAGCCCACCAGGGTGCCGTCGTAATCCAGCAGCAGGTGTATCCGGGGTGCGGCCCGCATCCGCTCCAGCGCCTCGGCGCCACCCGCCGTCGCCCGCTCCGACACGGACGGCAGCGCCTGGAGCCGGTCCAGGAAGCTGGCCGTCCACCAGTGCACGTCCCGGGTCTTCACCTGGACACGCAGCGCGCGCATCCGTGACCGGCGCTCGTCCTCCGGCATCTCCAGCGCCTGCTCAATCGCGTCCGCCATGTCCTCCACGTCGAAGGCGTTGACGATGAGCGCGCTGCCCATCTCCGCGGCGGCGCCGGCGAACTCGCTGAGCACCAGCACGCCGTCCTCGTCGGGGCGCGCGGCGCAGAACTCCTTCGCCACCAGGTTCATGCCGTCGCGCACCGGCGTGACGAGCATGACGTCCGCCGCCCGGTACAGCCCCACGAGCTGCTTCTCGTTGAAGGAGCGGTAGAGGTAGTGCACCGGCACGTTGTGGACGCCGCCGTACTGGCCATTGATGCGCCCCACCAGCTCGTTCACCTGCTCGCGGTAGGTGGCGTACGCCTCCACCTGGGTGCGGCTGGGCACGGCCACCTGGATGAAGCGCAGGCGCCCGCGCCACGAGGGCTCGCGCTCCAGGATGCGCTGGACGGCGAGGAGCCGCCTCGGAATGCCCTTGGTGTAGTCCAGCCGGTCGATGCCCAGCAGGATGCGCTGCCCTTCCGCCTTGCGGCGCAGGGTGGCCACCTCCTCCAGCACGGCCGCGTCGTTGGCGAGCGTCTCGAAGGCCGTCGCATCGATGCCCATGGGGAAGGCGCCCACCCGCACCTCGCGCGCATCCCAGATGACGCGGTCGATGTCCGTGTCCAGCCCGAGCTGGCGCAGCAGCGAGCCGGAGAAGTGCCGCACGTAGCTCACCGTGTGGAAGCCGATGAGGTCCGCGCCCAGCAGCCCCTTGAGCAGCTCGTGGCGGCGGGGAAGCGTGCTGAAGATTTCAGACGACGGGAAGGGGATGTGGTGGAAGTAGCCGATGCGCGCCCCGGGCAGCCGCTGGCGCAGCAGGCCCGGCACCAGCATGAGCTGGTAGTCGTGGACCCAGATGGTGTCCCCGGGCTGGTAGTGGCGGACGACCAGGTCGGCGAAGCGCTCGTTGACCTTGCGGTAGACCTCCCAGTCCCGGTCCTGGCGGGGGATGCGGTCCACCATGTAGTGGCACAGCGGCCAGAGGACGCGGTTGGAGTAGCCCTCGTAGTAGCGGCTCAGCTCGCTGGCGCTGAGGTACAGCGGCACGCAGCGCAGGTCGGCGAGCTGCGCCTCCACCTTGGTGCGCTGGGCCTCCGTCAGACGGGAGACGTCCCCGGGCCACCCCAGCCACAGGCCACCGGAGCGCTCATGCGGGCGGCTCAGGCCGGTGGCCAGGCCTCCCGCGCTGCGCACCACCGTGACGCTGTCCTTCTCAACCTTGACGGTGACAGGGAGACGATTCGAGACGAGCAGGAGTCTGGACATAAAGGGCCTCCAGACGCTTATTCACTCCCTCCGGGAATGGCCATGGCCGACACGGGCATCGTGCTGGATGGTGGACCCTCGCGCCCGGCCGGTGGGGCCCAGCCCAGGCGGGACAGCAGCGCCGGCTCGCGGCCGGGCTTCCAGATGAAGGCATCCAGCACGTAGTGCGTGGCCTGCGGCAGCGCAAGCAGCGGCACCACCAGCGCGAGCAGATCCGCCGGCAGCTCCACGGTGCTCTTCCCGAAGAGGGTGGCGCGCTCGTGCCAGATGATCCAATCCCAGAACAGCTCCTCGGTCAGGGCCAGCGCGGCGAGGAAGAGGAGGAAGCCTGGCAGCCCGGCGCGCAGGAGGGCGCTCCCCGCGCGGTAGTCGCCCTCGGCGTGCCGCCCGCGCGCATACCGGAACAGCAGCGCGAAGTACGGCACCCCGTGAAGCGTGACGTTCATCACCGTGAAGGCAAAGTCATCCTTCGCCAGGACGATGCCGCCGAACCACGCCACCCAGGTGGCCACCACCAGCAGCACCTTGCCGCCCTGCACGCCGTCGCCGCGGGCCACGCGCAGCCCCTGGAAGCCCACCCAGACCGCGAGGACGACGCCATGGATGGCCAGCGCCACCGTCCCCACCCCACGGGGCAGGCCGGACAGGAAGTCCCCCTCCACGAACCACCAGAAGCCGCGGGGCAGGTTCGCATGCCACCAGACGACGGGCCCCAGGGTGGCGGCGTAGATGGCGGCGGCGTCCAGCCGGCGCTCGGCGGTGGAGGCGCGGGCCTTGCGGCCGTAGAGGGCCACCCAGCCGTACTGCTGGCGGACGAAGTGCGAGAGGGCCACGTACGCGAACAGCGTCCAGAAGGCCCGGGGCGAGGCGAGGTAGGCCCCCACGCCCGTGACGTAGGCGATGAGCGGCGCGCCCAGGTAGAGGCCGGGGCGGCGGCGCAGCTCGCCCGCGTCCAGGTAGGTGCGGAACAGCGTGGACCAGACGTGGGCCACGTCCACGCAGACGACGAAGAGGACCCAGGCCCACAGCGGCGTGTCCCCCACCGCGCCCAGCCACGGCGCGGCGAGCACGAAGAGCACGGAGAGCAGCGCGCTGCCGGCGAAGACGGTCAGGTCCACTCCCGGGCTGAACAGCCAGCCCTGGGAGGGGGAGAGGAAGCGGGGCATCGGAGGGCCCAGGCTATCACCGCGCGCCCGGGCCCCACACCTCCCGCCCGGGCGCTCGGCCCCTGTGCCCGGCTCACTCCGAAGGCACGTCGTTGGCCAGATGCGACGACAGGCCGCCGTCGACCACCAGGGTGCTGCCGTTGATATAGCCGCCGTGCGGCCCGACGAGGAAGGTCACCAGCTTCGCCACCTCCTCGGGGGTTCCGAATCGCCTGGCGGGAATCCTCCGCAACAGCTCCGTCCTCGACGCGGGGTCCGCGTTCAGCAGCATCTCCGTGTCGATGTAGCCCGGACAGACGGCGTTGCAGGTGATGCCAAAGGCGCCCCACTCGGCGGCGAGGCTCTTCGTGTAGCCGATGAGGGCGTGCTTGGTGGCCGCATAGGTGGACGAGCGCGCCCCACCGAACAGCCCCTGGATGGAGGAGATGTTCACGATGCGTCCGTACCCTCCCGCCTTCATGCGGGGCAGGGCCCAGCGGCAGAGGTGGTGGACGCCATCCACGTTCACCCCGAACAGGGTCTCCCATTCCGCCTTGGAGACCTCGTCCGCGCGGTGGAAGGGGCCTCCGAAGCCGGCGTTGTTGATGATGATGCCGGGGACACCCAGGCTCGCTTCGACTCTGGCGAGCGTCGCCTCCACCGCGGCCTCGTCCGCCACATCGCAGACGAAGGAATGCGCCCGGGCACCGGCGGCCACCAGCTTCTCCTCGAGCCTGGAGAGGGCCTGGGCATCACGGGCCAGCAGGACCACCTGCTGCCCGCTCTGTGCGAGCGCGTCCGCAATCGCCGCGCCGATTCCCCGGCTGGCGCCGGTGACGAGCGCCAGCTTCACATCGGGTTGCACCGTCATCAGAGGACTCCCTTGGGAGGAAGCAGCCGGAGCTCATCGACCCGGACGTGCAAGGGCTTCCGGGCGACCTCCCAGATGCTCTCGGCCACGTCTTCCACGGACAGCATGTCGGCCTGGCTGAACTCCGGACGCGACCTCCAGAACGAGGTGTAGACGGCCCCCAGGGAGATGAGCGTGGCCCGGATGGAGTGCGCCTTTCCTTCCTCGTTCAGGACGCCCGTCAGGCCCCTGACCCCATGCTTGGAAGCGGCATAGGCCCCGTTCATGGGCAGGGTGAGGTGGTCGCTCACGGAGCCGATGTGGATGATTCGCCCGCCGCCCCGGCCCTTCATGCGTTTGAATGCTTCGCGCGAGCAGAGGAACGCCCCGGTCAGGTTCACCTCGAGCGTCCTCCGCCAATCCTGGACCGAGGTTTCCGCGATGGGCGTGAAGACGCCGACGCCCGCGCAGTTGACCAGCAGCGAGAGGGGGCCTGACTCCTGCTCCGCGTTCTCGAACAGCGCCACCACGGAGGCCTCGTCCGTGATGTCGACCCGACTTGCGTCCGGCGTCTCGTGCCGCACGTCGTCCGCGGCGCACACGACGCGCAGCCCTTCCGCGCGCAGCCTGTCGATGACCGCCTTGCCGATGTCACCGGTTCCCCCGATGACGATTGCACTCCGCACACTCACGAGATGCGCCTTTCCAGGTTCCCTTCGGGGGGACTGTAGGCCGGAACGCCGCACTGAAGCTCTCGCTCACTTCAACCGCCACACCGAGGCCGTCTGCCGCCACCAGGAGGAGACGGACCTCCTGGGGCGGGCAACCTGTGAAGCGCGCGCCTAGCGCACCACGATGTTGACGATTTTGTCCGGCACGACGATGACCTTGCTCACCGTCTTCCCGCCCTCCAGCTGACGGGCGACGTTGGGCAGGACCATCGCCCGCTCGCGCACCTCGGCCTCCGGCGTTCCGCGCTCCACTTCCAGGCTGCCGCGCAGCTTGCCGTTCACCTGGACGGCGTACGTCACCTGCGCGTCCACCGTGAGCGCCACGTCGAACACGGGCCAGGCCTGCTCCAGGAGGAAGCCCTTCCCGCCGAGCCGCTCCCACGCCTCGTCGCCCAGGTGGGGCGCGAAGGGGCCCACCAGCTTCACCAGGGTGACGAGGTCCTCGCGGGTGCTGCCCTTGGACGTCAGCTCGTTCGTGTACGTCATCAGCGCGGCGATGGCGGTGTTGAACTGGAGCCGCTCCAGGTCCGCCGACACGCGTTGCACCGTCTTGTGCCGCAACTTCAAGTGTGGGTCGCCCTCGGGCGCGCGCGACGGCTCGTGCTCCTCGACCAGGCGCCAGACGCGGCGCAGGAAGCGGCCGCAGCCCTCGATGGCACGCGGGTCCCACGGCTTGGACAGCTCGAACTCGCCCATGAACAGCTCGTACAGGCGCAGCACGTCCGCGCCATGCTCGGCCACCACGACGTCCGGGTTGACGCCGTTGAGCATGGACTTGGCCATCTTCTCGACCTGGACCTTCAGCGGCTCGCCCGTGGCGCGGAGGAGGGCCTCCTCACCGCGCAACTCCACCTTGGACAGCTCGTGGTAGTGGCCCGTCGCGTCCTGGTACGTGTACGCCAGCACCGTGCCCTGGTGGCGCAGCCGCTTGAACGGCTCCTTCGTGGTGACGTGGCCCAGGTCGAACAGCACCTTGTGCCAGAAGCGTGCGTACAGCAGGTGGAGCACCGCCTGCTCGGCGCCGCCCACGTACAGGTCCACGTTCATCCACTGCCGCTCGGCCTCCTTCGACCAGGGCTCGCGGGTGTTCGTCGGGTCCAGGTAGCGCAGGTAGTACCAGCACGAGCCCGCCCACTGCGGCATGGTGTTCGTCTCGCGGCGACCCGGGCCGTCGCACTGCGGGCAGCGCGTCTGCAGCCACTCGGGGAGGGTGGCCAGCGGGGACTCGCCGGTGCCAGAGGGCTCGTAGCGCTCGACTTCGGGCAGGGTGACGGGGAGCTGGTCCTCGGGGACGGGCACCGCGCCGCACTTCGCGCAGTGGACGATGGGGATGGGCTCTCCCCAGTAGCGCTGGCGCGAGAAAATCCAGTCGCGCAGGCGGTAGCTCACCGTGCGCTTGCCCTCGCCGCGCGCCTCCAGCATGGCCACCACGCGCTGCTTGACGTCGGCGGTGGGCAGGCCGTCCAGCTCGCCCGAGCCCACCGCGATGCCGCTCCCCGTGAAGGCCTTGCCGGGCTCGGTGGGCGCCCCGTCCGCCGGGCGCACCACCTCGCGGATGGGCAGGCCGAACTTCACCGCGAACTCATGGTCTCTCGAGTCGTGCGCGGGCACGGCCATGATGGCGCCGGTGCCGTAGGTGGCCAGGACGTAGTCGGCAATCCAGATGGGGATGCGCTCGCCGTTGATGGGATTGGTGGCGTGGCTGCCCGTGAAGGCGCCCGACTTCTCCTTCGCCAGCTCCGTGCGCTCCAAATCACTCTTGAGCCGCGCGGCGGACTGGTAGTCCGTCACCGCGGCGCGCTGCTCCGGCGTCGTCAGCTGTTCCACGAGCCCGTGCTCGGGCGCGAGCACCAGGTACGTCGCGCCGTGCAGCGTGTCCGGGCGGGTGGTGAAGACCTTCAGCTCCGCGCCCGCCGCCGGGCCTTCCGCGACGCGGAAGACCACCTCGGCGCCCTCGGAGCGGCCAATCCAGTTGCGCTGCATCGCCAGCGTGGACTCGGGCCAGTCCACCTCGGCCAGGTCCTCCAGCAGGCGGTCCGCGTACGCGGTGATGCGCAGCATCCACTGGCGCAAGGCCTTGCGCTCCACCTGGCTGCCGCAGCGGTCGCACCGGCCTCCGGCGGCCTCCTCATTGGCCAGGCCCGTCTTGCACGAGGGGCACCAGTTGATGGGCATCACGCTCTCGTACGCGAGCCCCTTCTTGAACAACTGGAGGAAGATCCACTGGGTCCACTTGTAGTAGCGCGGGTCGGTGGTGTTGACCTCGCGCTCCCAGTCGTAGGCGAAGCCCACGGAGTCAATCTGCCTGCGGAAGTTGGAGACGGCCTGCTCGGTGGTGACGCGCGGGTGGATGCCCGTCTTGATGGCGTAGTTCTCCGCCGGCAGGCCGAAGGCGTCCCACCCCATGGGGTGCAGCACATTCCAGCCCTGCATCCGCTTCCACCGCGTCAGCACGTCGGTGGCCGTGTAGCCCTCGCAGTGCCCGACATGAAGCCCCGCGCCGGAGGGATACGGGAACATGTCGAGCGCGTAGAACTTCGGCTTGCTCGGGTCGAAGGTCGTCCGGTGCAGGCGGGCTTCACGCCAGCGCGCCTGCCACCGGGGCTCCACTTCACGGGGGTCGAAGGGCATGGTCCCTATTTAGTACGCCCACCCCGCTGGATTCCTGACCTTGCCCCCTAGCTAGGTCCGCGAGTCCGCGCCGCGCAGGGCCTCTGGCAGCGGGAAGGTGGCGCCCACACCCGCCAGGCCCACCTGGATGGTGCGCTGCCAGTAGGCCATGCCCGCGGCGAGCGTCAGGCCTTCAGCCCCCGGCAGGCCGTGCAGCACGCGGTCGCCACTGATGATGAGGGCACGCAGCGCGGGGAGCGCGAAGCGCCAGCGGCTGCGGGGAAAGCCGAGCGCGTCCGCGTAGGTGTCTCCGATAAGGTAGCGGCCCAGCGCGTAGGTGATGGAGATGAAGCGCTCGGTCGCGAGCCGCTCGGCGCGGGTGTGCGCGTCGCGCAGGGGGCTCTCCATGAGGGCGCGCGTCAGCACCCGGCTGTCGTCATCGGGCGGCGCCTGCGTGGTGGTGATGAGCTCCCAGAGCACCTCGGCCTCCCGCTCGCCGGTGGGGAGCAGCTCCTCCTCGGTCCCCAGCACGCGGCCCACGTAGCGCCACAGGTGCAGCAGGTCCTCACGCTCCTCGCGCGAGAGCGCCACCCCCAGCTGCTGGAGCCCCTGGGCCAGCACCAGGCTGAACAGCAGCACCGTGCCGGCCATGTCCACCTGATTGATGGGCGTCCCCCACTCCTCCGTCTTCCAGCGGGGGTCTCGCGACAACAAGTGCCGCACCTGGGCGTGCATCAGCCGCACGCGCACACTGGTGCGCCAGCCGTCGTGGCCCGGACGCATTCCGTCCGGCAGGCACACGGCCTGGACGAAGCGGCCCGTCTCCGCGAGGCGCCGCGAGGCCATCTCCTGCAGGCGCCCGCTGAAGACCAGCGGCTTGTTGCCCGCCGGGGAGCAGTAACCGCCCACCAGGGACTTGAGGCCCAGCACCATGCCGGACAGCACCCCGGCGCGCATGCACACCGCGCCGCCGCGCGCGCCCGCTCGAAGTCCACCCAGAAGGGCACGTCCGCGCAGCGCTCCACCAGCGTCCCCAGCGCGTCGGGGACACCCGCACCGTGGCCCTGGGCCGTCAGTGCCGCCTGGATGGCCTCCTCGCGCGCTCGCGGCGCAAGCCCCGCGAGGGCCGCCACCGCCGCGTCAGCCGGGGCGTCCCCTTGGGTGAGGAAGCGGCCAAGCCGGTCCACCCGCTCACCATGGTGGGACCGGGCCTCGGCCAGTCGGACGTAGCGCGCGGGAAAGGGCATGCCCTTCGGCAGATAATGGGCGGCCTCCTCCCGCGCAGCGGCTGCCCCGCCGACTGTTCAGCGGCGACCCTCGCATCCAGTAGGCGGGCTTCGGCCCCCTCTCCACCCCGCTCTGGGGACAGGCCCTGAAGGGCCCGCGCCGCCGATGCGATATGAACCCCGACACCATGCCCGGCACCCAGCGGCCCCCCGCGCCGCCTGAAACGCCCGCCCTTTCCCGCCCTCCGGAAGGGCGGCCCCCTGGAGCGCTGGCCTCCGGTGCCCTGCCGGACAGGGTCAGCGTCGCCGGCAACGCCATGGGAGCAGGCCGCCCTCCCCCACCCCGCTTCCGGCAGCGGCTGCTGGTGGTGATGCTGCTCGCGGGCCTCCTCCCCCTGGTGCTCCTCGGGGTGCTGGCGCAGGGCGCGCTGGAGCGGGTGCTGTCCGTCTCCATCTCCCCCGTGGAGGGCGTGCTGGACGGAGTCTCGGCGGAGCTGGAGCGCCGGGGCCTGCCCCAGGACTCGCTCAACGAGGCGCGCCTCAACCTCGCCCAGGCGGAGCTGGCGCGGCGGGCCCTGGTGCGCCGCGTGCCCGCGTTCATCACCGCGCTGGTGCTCGTCTCCGGCGCGGTGCTGGCCCTGGCGGCGGTGCTGCTCGGCCGCGCCCTCACCCGCCCCGTGGACACCCTCACCCAGGGCATGTGGGCCTATGCGCGCGGGGACCTCTCCGTCCGCGTCGCCGCGCCGGAGCAGCCCCGGGACGAGCTGCAGTTCCTCCTGGGCCAGTTCAACCGCATGGGTCAGGAGCTGCTCGCCCAGCGCGAGCGACTCAAGGCCGCCGAGCAGATTGCCGCCTGGCAGGACGTGGCCCGCGCCCTGGCCCACGAGCTGAAGAACCCGCTCACCGCAATGAAGCTCTCGCTCGCGCGTCTGTCCCGTACGGACGCGAACATGCCCACCGACACCACCCGCATCACCGAGGCCGTGGCCCTCCTCCAGGAGGAGGTGGACCTCCTGATGCGGATGACCCAGAGCTTCTCCACCTTCGCGAGGCTGCCCGCCCCGCGCTTCCAGGACGTGGCCCTGCGTCCGCTGCTGGCCGAGGTATGCGCCCTCTACGCGGGCACCTCCGCCGTCCCCGTGGAGCTCGCCCCCGGTCCCGACGCCTCGCTGCGCGCGGACCCGGACGGCCTGCGCCGCCTCTTCGGCAATCTCGTGAAGAACGCCACCGAGGCCTCCCCCGCCAGCGCCCCACCCGTGCGCGTCGTGCTGGAGCCGCTGGACGCGGGAGGCGTGCGCGTCACGGTGACGGACGGTGGCAGCGGCATCCCCACGGTGATGGAGGGCCCCGCCCTCACCCGGGGCCTGTTCAGCACCAAGCCCGAGGGCAGCGGGCTGGGCCTGCCCATTGCCCAGAAAATCGTCCACGAGCACGGAGGCACCCTGCGCCTGGAACCCGCGTCCGGAGGCGGTACGCTGGCGCGCGTGGACCTGCCCCCCGCGCCTCCCCTCCTCGTCCCGGCCGCCGCATGAAGCCCGGTCCCCGCATCCTCGTCGTCGATGACGACCCTGGTGTCCTCAAGGCCCTGCGCGGGCTGTTGAGCGACGAGGGCTTCACCCCCGTGGAGGCCCGCTCCACCGCGGAGGCCACGCGGCTGCTCGACGCGCCCGAGGGCCCGCCCGCGTTGATGCTGTTGGATTTGCGCATGCCGGGCGAGACGGGCCTGGAGTTCCTCGCGCGCCTGCCCCGGCCGCTGCCCGCGCCGGTGGTGGTGCTGTCCGGAGAGGCGTCTCCGGCGGAAGCGGTACAAGCGCTGCAGCTGGGCGCGACGGACTTCGTGGAGAAGCCGCCCTCGCCCGAGCGGCTCGTCACGGCGCTGCGCAATGCCATGGCGCTGGGCTCGCTCCAGGAGGAGCGGGAGCGGCTGCTCGACGCGCTGGCCCGTCCGGGCCACCTCGTGGGCGACAGCCCGGCCATGGAGTCGCTGCGCCGGCTCATCGCGCGGGTGGGGCCGAGCGACACCGCCATCCTCATCACCGGAGAGACGGGCACCGGCAAGGAGCGCGTCGCGCGGGCGCTGCACCTGGCCTCGGGGCGCAAGGGCCGGCTCGTCGCCGTCAACTGCGCGGCCATTCCCGCCACGCTGCTGGAGAGCGAGCTGTTCGGCCACGAGAAGGGCGCCTTCTCCGGAGCGGTGGCCCGGCGCGCGGGCCGGATTGAGCAGGCCCACGGCGGCACGCTGCTGCTGGACGAGCTGGGCGACATGCCGCTGGAGCTCCAGGCCAAGCTGCTGCGCGTGCTGGAGACGAAGGAGGTGGAGCGGCTGGGCGGCTCGGTGCCGGTGCCGGTGGACGCGCGCATCCTCGCGGCCACGCACCAGGACCTGACCCGCTCCGTGAAGGAGGGCCGCTTCCGGCAGGACCTCTTCTTCCGCCTCAATGTCATGCCGCTGCAGATTCCGCCGCTGCGCGAGCGCCCGGAGGACCTGCTCCCCCTGGCCCGTGCCTTCGCGGCGGAGTTCGCAGGGCCCAACGTCCCGCTGGAGCTGGCACCGGGCGCGGAGGCCGCCCTGCGGGCCTACCCCTGGCCGGGGAACGTGCGCGAGCTGCGCAACCTCATGGAGCGCCTCAACCTGCTGCGCGGCGACGGACCGCTCATGCTCGGCCCGGAGGCCATCCCATGGGCCCCTGGCCCCCGCCGCGCCCACCCGCCCCACCCTGGGCGACAGGAGCTACCGGGAGCACGTGGAGGACTTCGAGCGGGAGCTCATCCGCGCGGCGCTCCAGGAGGGCGGCAGCATCGCCGGGGCCGCGAGGCTGTTGCAGGTGGACCGGGGCAATCTCTACCGGCGCATCAAGGCCCTGCAAATATCAGCACCCTGATTACCTCCGCATCCACGCTGCGTTTTGACTGGGATTGCGTGCCCCTGTTCCCCTTCGCGCACTCGGATGGCACCGAGGGGGGACCGCCCTCCGGCGGTCCAGGAGGCACGGACAGATGAAGACGAAGAACCTGCTGAAGGTCAGCGTCGTGGGGGCACTGCTGGCGGGCACGGCGGCGTGGGCCGGGCTGAAGTCCACCCATTACGTCACCATCAACACCTCGGCCCGCGAAGCCTTTGGCTCCTACGCCGATGCCCGCGGCAGTGGCGACAGGACCCAGGCCATCGGCTGCTCCATCCACGGGTTCAGCAGAGGCTCCAGCACCGTCATCTGCCAGGCGCAGGACGCGAGCGGCTTCTCCGTCTATTGCTTGTCCTCCGACCCTGCCCTCGTGACCGCGGCGACGTCCCAGTCGGACGCCGCGTACATCCGCTTCACCTATGACGACAATGGCGCCTGCACGTACCTGTACGTGGGCAACTCGTCGAACTTCGCGCCGCGCCAGCCGTAGTCACTGCGCACAGGCCTTCCGCGCCGGGAGCCTTCCATGCCAATGACTTTCATCAAGCAGGCCCTGTGGGTCCCCCTCGCGACGCTGGCTCTGGGCGTCGGGCTGGGGCTCGGCATCGGCCAGTCCGCGGCTCCGCCTCCCGCCTCCGGGGGTGAGGAACTGCTGCGCCTGCTCGAAGGTCAGCGGGCCTTGCTGGAAGCGCTTCCGGCGCGGCTGGCCGCCCAGCAGGTGCGGTGCGCGGCGGCCAGTCCAGCGGGTGCCGGGACGGAGCTGGCCGCGCTGCGCACGGAGCTGAACCAGCTTCGGGAAGAGCTGGCCCTGACGGGGGGCGTGCAGCCCCGGCCCCCCGAGGCCTCTCCCGAGCCTCCAGCCCAGGCCGTCGCCGCACAGCGGCAGGGCCATCAGCTCATCGCGGAGGCCTCTCGCTCCGGCCGGTGGACGACGGAGGACGCAAAGGCGCTGCGGCTCCAGCTCACCGAGATGAACGACGCCCAGCGGCAGGAGGTCATCCGTCGCCTCATCGTCCAGCTCAACGAAGGCAAGCTGAAGTCCCACGCGGAGGGCCCCATCTTCTAAGCCAGCCGGAGTAAGTTCCGTCAGGGGCGGCCACCGCCGGGGCCGAAAACTCGGGCTTCGGCGCGGCTACCCCCTGAACGGATTTAGTTCGGCTGGCTTAGTCCGCGCCTCGGAACGGTCAGCAGTCTCCTCCCTGACGCCGCGCGAGCCGCTGGAGGGAATCGACCGCCGGGCTCTTGGATGGGCCTGCCGGGGGGTGATTGAATCCGTGTTGCAGTTGCAATCCATTCCCGCCGAGGAGGACGCATGCTGAAGGCCCTGTGGTTGCCGTGCCTGCTGCTGGTCGCTGCTTGTGGTGGTGCCGAAGTGGAGAAGGAGGAGTCCGCGTCCCCCACCTCGCCCACCCCGCTCCTCAGCTCGCAGGAGGAGGGCGTCGTGCAGCCGGCCTTCTGGTACACGTGCAACCTGCCGTGCCGGACGGGCTACTGCGCCACCCGCTCCATCTACTATCCGGACTGCGCGCCCTACGGCTCCACCACCCGCTACACCTGCACCCCGTGCGGCAGCGACCCCGTCGCCCCGTGAGCTGAGCGCCGCCCCGTCGTCCCCGACCCTCCCCCCCACGTCCCGGGTGGGAGGCCCCGGCCGCCCGGCCGCTCCCGCTCCGGGTGCCCCTTTCCTCACACTGTGGGTAGAACTCTCATCCCCCAGGAAACTCCTGGCGCGGCGCGGCGATAATGGACCCAGACGCACGCCGGATGCCCCCACCGGGAGAGCCGCTTCATGTCGAACCGCATTGGTCGCCCCTCCACCGTTACCCCCCCGCCCACCGTGGCGACCCCGGAGCGCACCGTGCGTCCCACCGGGGGAGAGAAGGCGCCCGCCGCCCGCGGCCATGCCGACCAGTTCGAGTCGCG
>JBKGHK010001329.1:0-1513 GCA_046520375.1 Pyxidicoccus sp. 3LFB2 | reverse complement strand
CCACCGCGCCAGCGCCCGAAGACGTCACGCCGGTGGCCCCGCCCCAGGGCACGCGCGTCGCGCCCTGAGTCGTCCAGGAGGCGCGGCGCGCGGCCGTCCTCCGCCCCGTGAAGGGCGGAGGTGGCAGGCTACTTCTTGGAGGCGCGGCTGCGGCGCTTGCTCGGCGTGCGCGCCTTGTGCGTGACGCGCGGCGCGTGGAGCTGATCCGCGATGCGCTGCTCAATCGCCTCGCGCGTGCTGCGGGCCACGACGAGCGCGGCCTCGATTTCCTCGCGCACCCGTGACGCCTGCTCCTCGGCGGCGGCGCGGTACTCCGACGTCGTCCGGCGAAGCGCGATGCTGCCCCGGTCCGTCGTCGTGTTGCCCCGGCCCCTGCCCACGCGTGGCGCCGTGCTGCGCGAGCGCGTCTTCCGCCCCGTCCCCTGTTGTGCCTTCTCCGCCATTGGCGTCTCCCCTGGAAAGTCGTTTCGGCTTCCCGGAAGGTGAGGACCACTCGGGCACCAGGGAAGCCCGTCCCCTGGTCGCACGCCCTGCGAGCAGGGGGACAGCCGTTGGCCCTCCAGTCTCTGCCTGGAAACTCAACCTACGAAGACCTTCGTTGACATCTACGAATGCGTTCGTAATATAGGCGTATCGAGAGGGAGCGCGATGAGCGAGACGAAGCTGCCGCGTCCGACGGATGGAGAGCTGGCCATCCTCCGGGTGCTGTGGGAGCGCGGAGACAGCACGGTGCGCGAGGTGCACGAGGCGCTGACCCGGAACGAGCCCGAGGGCACCGGGTACACCACGGTGCTCAAGTTGATGCAGATCATGACGGAAAAGGGGCTCGTGGAGCGCGACGAGTCCCAGCGGGCCCACGTCTATAGGGCAAGGGCCACGGAGCAGCGGACGCAGCGGCAGCTGGTGACGGACCTGGTGGACCGCGCCTTCGGCGGCTCGCCGGCCCGGCTGGCGATGCAGGCGCTCTCCTCGAAGAAGACGAGTCCCGGGGAGCTGGCGGAGCTGCGCCGGTTGCTCGACACGCTGGAAGGAGCGGACGAATGAGCAGCCTCCTGATGGAGTCCCTGGGCTGGGCCCTGCTGCACTCACTCTGGCAGGGCGCGGTGGTGGCGCTGCTGCTGGCGGTGGCGCTCGCCACGGTGGGCCGGCGCGCGGCCCATGCGCGCTATGGGCTGGCGTGTGGCGCGCTCGTGCTGTCGCTCGCGCTGCCGGCGTTCTCCGGCTGGCGGCACTACGCGGAGGGCGCCAGTGCCCGCACGGCCCCGGTGGCCCGCGTGTCACGCGGTGTCAGCCAGGCGGTGCCCCGGGGTGGGACGTGACGGTGCCCCGGGTGGCGGTGCGCGACGTATCTAATGATGCGGGGCCGCGCGCGGTGGCGCCGGTGGCCGTGCCGCTGCTGGAGCGGGTGCGCTCGGCGGTGGCGAACCACCTCCAGTGGCTGGTGCTGGCGTGGGTGGCGGGCGTGGGGCTGTGCTCCGGGCGGATGACGGCGGAGTGGGTGAAGCTGCGCCAG
>JBKGHK010001328.1:0-1514 GCA_046520375.1 Pyxidicoccus sp. 3LFB2 | reverse complement strand
CACCGCGCGCATGCCCGGCCTGGCCGAGCAGCGTCTCGCGGGACTTGAACCTGCCGGTGCGGGTGCTGGCGCTGCCCGCGGACGCGGCGGGGGAGATTCCCGCGACGGCGACCCCGGTGGCCGTGCAGGCGTACTCGCTGGCGCTCCGGGGCAATGCGACGGGCTCCAAGGCGCCGCGCTTCAACTTCCGCCGGGGTGACCTCTCCTTCAAGGGTGACTTCGACTACATGAAGGACAAGCTGGGGTTGCTGGCCTCGTTCGCGGCCACGCTCCTGCTGCTCTTCATCGCCTACGGGGTGGTGCGCAACTCGGTGCTGTCGCGCCGCGAGGCGCAGGTGGACGCCGTGCTGTGTGACACCACGCAGCGCATCCTCGGCAAGTGCGAGAAGGACTACAACCGCGCGCTCAGCATGCTCAAGGGCGTGGAGAGCCCGGCGGCGGCGCTGCCCCGGCTGACGGCCGTGAATCTGCTGGCGGAAGTCACGCAGCGGGTGCCCGAGGACGTGCCGGTGAAGTTCGACCGGATTCAAATCGACCTGGACCGCGTCATCCTCCAGGGCGAGACGGACTCGTCGAAGCAGGTGGACACGCTGTCCAACGCGCTCAAGGGCCACGCGTGCTTCAAGGACGTGCGGCAGGGCAAGGTGGAGCGGACTCGGGAGGGCAACAAGGTGTCCTTCCGCCTGGACGTCCAGGTGCAGTGCCCGGGGACGCAGGGCGGGGAGAGCTAGTCATGGCCAGGATTCAGGAAGTCTTCGCACCGGTGACGACGTGGTTCGAGCGGCTGAGTGACCGTGAGCGGCGGATGGTGTCCATCGCCGGCGCGGCGCTGCTGGCCTTCATCGTCTTCGCCGTCGTGGTGACGTTCGCCAACAGCGCGTCCGGCTACCGCAAGCGCACGCAGGACAAGGTGGCGAAGCTGCAGGAGGTGCAGGCGCTGGCGGCCAGCTACCGCGAGGCGCAGGCGGCGCGGCAGTCGGTGGAGCAGCAGCTGTCGGCCAGCGACGTGCAGCTCATCAGCTACATCGAGGACAAGGCCACGGCGGCCGGACTCCAGGTGCCCAACATGACGCCCAAGGGCGACATGGGCGTGGGGGACGGCAAAATCATCGAGAGCTCGGTGGAGCTGACCTTCACGGACGTGGACCTGCGCAAGCTGACGGACTTCCTCACCACGGTGGAGAGCGGGCCGGGGGTGGTGAAGGTGAAGTACCTGCGCATCGAGCCGAGGAGCGCCTCGGACACGCTGACGGCGTGGACCACCGTCTCCACCTACCGGATGAAGCAATAAGCCATGGCCTCTGAGACCAAGCCCGCCCGCTGGAAGATTGTCCTCGGCTACGCCGCGTTCGCGGTGGTGGCCTTCATCCTCGGCCTGTTCGTCACCTTCCCGTACGACGCCATCCGCACGCGGCTCGTGACGGAGGCGGCGCAGGCGGGGTTCGCCGTGCGCATCGGCTCGCTGCGGCCGGGGCTGGCGGGCATCACCGCCACCCAGGTGCGCGTGAGCAAGC
>JBKGHK010001327.1:0-1521 GCA_046520375.1 Pyxidicoccus sp. 3LFB2 | reverse complement strand
CCTGTCCGAAGCCGTGCGCCTGGGCCGGCCCCTGGCGCTGCCCGCGCTGGCGCTCACCCTGGCGTGGTTCGTCCGGGGGCTGTGCCAGGGCGCGGCGTGCCACTACGTGCAGGAGGTGCTGCTGGGCACCAAGGGCGAGCCCTCGGCATGGGCGGCGATGAAGGCCGCGCTGGGCCGCGCGCCCGCGCTCTTCATCACCGTGGCGTACCTCTTCACCTTCAACACGCTGACGCTGGTGCAGACGCTGGGCATCGGCTTCTTCGTCCTGGCCGCGCAGGGCGTGGGCTACGCGGCGGTGATGCAGGGCCGGGGCAGCCCGCTGCGGCTGTATGGCCTGTGCTCGCGGCTGTTGGGCCCGGCGCGCGGCACCGCCATGGTGGTGCGCATCCTCATGGGCGTGCAGCTGCTGGCCTTCTTCAACCTGCACATCGCCGCCAACTTCGCGCTCATCCTGGGCCGGAAGCTCGCGGGCATCGACCTCACGTTCGCCGAGCGCTTCGCCTCGCTGGACACGCCCTCGTGGCTGCTGTTCCTCGCGGCCATGACGTTCGCCCTTTTCGAGCCGGTGCGCGCCGCCGCGGCCACGCTGCTGCTGGTGGACGGGCGGGTGCGGCAGGAGGGGTTGGATTTGCTCGCCGCCGTGCAGCAGTTGCCCGCGAGGAACGCGGGGCGGCCGCTGGGCTCCAAGAGCGCGGCGGTGCTGGCGCTGGTGTCCGGGGTGCTGACCTGGTCCGGCTTCGAAGCGCTGCGAGAGCCCGCGTCCCTGTCGTCGGACGTGACGGCCGTCGCCGCGGTGGACGCGGCCGGGGCCCACACGCCCGTGACGCTCACGGTGCGCTCCTTCCCGGAAGGCGCCCAGGTGCTGCGCGCGGACACGGGCGAGGTGCTGGGCGTCACGCCGCTCATCCGCCAGCTGCCGGCGGACAAGGCCTCCATCGGCCTGCGGGTGGAGCTGGCCGGCTACGTCCCGTCGGAGCGGGTGGTGCGGCTGGACACGCACGCGGTGCTGGAGTTCCCGCTCGCCAAGGCCCAGACGTCGCCCCGGCAGACGCCGGGTTCCTCGCGGCCCGCGGCGCGGAAGGGAGGGGTGCGCGATGCCGTCATCGACCCGTTCGCCGCTCCGTAGCCCGCTGGCGCTGGCGCTGCTGGGGCTGCTCCTGCTGGGGCTGCCCTCGACGGCCCGGGCGGCGGGAGAGTCCGAGGCGGAGGCGCAGGCGCGCGTGCGCTTCTCCGAGGGCAACCTCGCCTATGACGTAGGGGACTTCGACAAGGCGCTGAAGTCCTTCAGCGAGGCGTACCGGCTCAAGCCGCTGCCGGGCTTCCTCTTCAACATGGCCCAGTGCCACCGGCAGCTGGGCCAGTACTCGCGCGCGGCCTTCTTCTACCGGCGCTACCTCGCCCTGGTGCCGGACGCCTCGTCCGGGCCGGTGGTGCGCGAGCTGGTGCAGGAGATGGAGGCCCGGGCGCGCGAGCAGGACGCGCGGCGGCTGGAGCGCGAGCGCGCCGAGCAGGACAAGCAGG
>JBKGHK010001326.1:0-1526 GCA_046520375.1 Pyxidicoccus sp. 3LFB2 | reverse complement strand
GCCCTCGCTTCCGCCGCGCGCCAGCTCGCCGGCCCTGCGCGTGGTGCGGGGGCAACGACGCCTGGCGCGCCTCCGTCCGGAGAGGCCCTCTTCGAGCCGCCCCCGGGCTTCTGCCCCAAGTGCGTGGCGGTGCGGCGCGAGGGCACGGAGTCCTGCGCGCAGTGCGGCCTCGTCTACGTCAACTTCATCCCCGACGAGCACCGCCCCTCCGAGGTGCTGGCGGAGGCCTGGCAGGGGCTGGCCGGGCACTGGGACGACTGGGAGGCGCATGACCGGCTGATGACGCTGGCCATGGGGCGCGGCGAGCTGGCCATGCTGGGCCGGCTGTACCGGCTGTGGCTGGCGCGCGCCCCCGACGACGCCATGGCCAAGCGCGGGCGCGACGAGGTGGTGCGCCGGGCCACCCTGGTGGTGCCGTCCGCGTCCGACGCCGTCGCCGCTTCCTCCGCCTCCCAGAAGCGGATGAAGACGGTGGGCGTGGTGGTGCTGTTCCTGGTGATGCTGGTGATGGCGGTGGTCGTCTTCCAGAACCTGAGCGCGCTGATGGCCGGGCCCTGAGGCCCCTGGCGCCTTGAAGCGCTGAGGGCCCCGGGGCTCCAGAGCCGGGAGGCCGGGAGGCTGGCTCCGGGGCGCCTCCCCGTGGAGCGGGCGGCCATGCAGGGGCGCGGACGCGGGCCGCGTCCGGAAACGCGCCTGAAACGGGGCTCGCTGCTATCTTGTCCGGCCGCCCCCGTACTCCTTCCGGTGCCATGCCGCTGCCCAGCTCCACGTCCTACTCCGTCGACAGCCTTCTCGGCCCTGGTGGGGCGCTCGAGCAGGCGTTGCCCGCGTACGAGCACCGCCCGGAGCAGCTGCAGATGGCGCGCGCCGTGGAGCGGGCCTTCAACGAGCGCAGCTACCTGCTGGCCGAGGCGGGCACGGGCACGGGCAAGACGCTCGCCTACCTGGTGCCCGCGCTGCTGTCGGGGCGCCGCGTCGTCGTGTCCACGGCGACCAAGACGCTGCAGGACCAGATCTTCTTCAAGGACCTGCCGCTGATGCGGGAGAAGATGGGCCTGCAGTTCGAGGCGGCGTACCTCAAGGGCCGCAGCAACTACCTCTGCCTGCACCGCTACGACGCCTTCTCCAAGGACCCGCAGTTCACCTCGCGCGAGGAGTCGCGCCTGTGGCCGAAGCTGAAGAAGTGGGCCCAGGCGACGGAGACGGGGGACCGCGCCGAGCTGGACCTGCCCGAGTCCTTCAGCGCCTGGTCCCGCCTGTCCACCACGTCCGAGACGTGCATGGGCACCAAGTGCCCGCTGTACGAGAACTGCCACGTCACGCGCATGCGCAAGCGCGCGGAGGGCGCGGACCTGCTGGTGGTCAACCACCACCTCTTCTTCGCGGACCTGTCGCTGCGCAGCTCCGGCAAGCGCACCGAGGGCGTGCTGCCCTGGTACGACGCCGTCATCTTCGACGAGGCGCACGCGCTGGAGGACGCGGCCAGCGGCCACTTCGGCGTCAGCGTCTCCAACTACCGGCTGGAG
>JBKGHK010001325.1:0-1526 GCA_046520375.1 Pyxidicoccus sp. 3LFB2 | reverse complement strand
GTTGGAGCCCGGCAGCGCCGTCTACAACATTCCCGCGGCCCTGCGCCTGACGGGCGCGGTGGACGTCTCCGCCCTCCAGCGCGCCCTCACCGAGCTCGTTCGCCGTCACGAGTCCCTGCGTACCTGCTTCCCCTCCTCGAACGGCCAGCCCTCGCAGCACATCCTCGAGCCCGCCCCCTTCGCACTGGCGGAAGTGGACCTCTCCTCCCGCGAGGACCGGGAGGCCGAGGTGCGCCGGCTCGCTGATGTGGAAGCAAATCAGCCCTTCGCGCTGGACCGCGGCCCCCTGCTGCGCGCTTCGTTGCTGCGGTTGGGCGAGCACGAGCACGTGCTGCTGCTCAACATGCACCACATCGTCTCGGACGGTTGGTCCATGGACGTATTGGTGCGCGAGATGACGGCCCTCTACGAGGGCTTCCGCCAGGGCCAGCCCGTGTCCCTACCGGAGCTGCCGGTGCAGTACGCCGACTACTCCGTCTGGCAGCGCTCGTGGCTCCAGGGCGAAACCCTGGAGGCGCAGCTCGCCTGGTGGCGCACGCAGCTCGAAGGCGCTCCCGCCGCGCTGGAGCTGCCCACCGACAGGCCCCGTCCCGCCGCCCAGTCCTTCCGAGGCACCACCGCGCCGGTTCAGCTGTCGCGCCCGGTATCCGAAGCCCTCAAGGCCCTGTGCCAGGAGGAGGGTGTCACTCCCTTCATGGTGCTGCTGGCCGGGTGGCAGTTGCTGCTGTCGCGTTACTCGGGCCAGGAGGACATCCTCGTCGGCTCGCCCATCGCTGGCCGCCGCATTGCCGAGGTGGAAGGCCTCATTGGCTTCTTCATCAACACGCTCGTGCTGCGCTCGCGCATCGACTCGGGTGCGTCCTTCCGCCAGTTGCTGGCCCAGGTGCGCAGGAGCACCCTGGGCGCCTTCGAGCACCAGGATGTGCCCTTCGAGAAGCTCGTCGAGGAGCTGCAGCCCCAGCGAGACCTGAGCCGCTCGCCGCTGTTCCAGGTCTCCTTCACCCTGCAGAACGCGCCCGCTTCCGAGCTCTCCCTGCCCGGCCTCTCCTTCCGTACGGTCGAGAGGGAGCGCAATGTCGCCCGCTTCGACGTGGCGCTCGTCCTCAGTGACACGCCGGAAGGCTTCGGCGGCCTGCTCGAGTACAACACCGACCTCTTCGACGCTTCGACGGCCGCGCGGATGATGGCGCACCTGGAAGGGTTGCTGGAGACGGTGCTGGCGCAGCCCCAGGCGCGCCTGGGAGACCTCTCGCTGCTCTCCGTGACGGAGCGGCAGCGGGTGCTGGTGGATTGGAATGCCACCGGCTCCGAGTACTCGCGCGAGGCGAGCGTCCATCAGCTCTTCTCCGCGCAGGCCGCGCGGACGCCAGACGCCATTGCCGTTGAGTCGGAGAGCGGAACGCTCACCTACCGGCAGCTCGATGAGCGCTCCAACCAGCTCGCGCACCACCTGCGCACCCTCGGCGTCACCCCTGGCACTCGCGTCGCGCTGTGCCTGGAGCGCGGCCTGGAGCTGGTGGTGGGCC
>JBKGHK010001324.1:0-1533 GCA_046520375.1 Pyxidicoccus sp. 3LFB2 | reverse complement strand
GGAGGGGTTGTCCAGCTCGCCCGCCACGCCCGCCGCCAGCTGCCCGGCGGACAGCAGCTCCGCCTGCTGGCGGGAGCTTGTCTCATGGGGCTGCGAGCGCTGCGAGGCCAGCTCCATCAGCCCGCGCATCAGCACCGGGGCCACGCGCAGCAGCTCCCAGAAGCTGGAGGGCTCCAGGCGGAACAGCCGCACGTCCGTCACCGCGCGGCCCGTGGTGGGGTGGGGCGAGTTCAGGAAGAGGATGAGCTCGCCGAAGAGGTCACCCGCCTCCAGCGTGGCCGTGGGGACTTCCTGGGCGCCCACGCGGCGCGTCCACTCGGTGCGGCCCTCCAGGATGACGGACAGCCCGTCGGCCGCGTCTCCCTGGGCGGCGATGAGCGCGCCGGCCGCGAAGTGGAGCTGCCGCCCGTGGTCGGCAATCCACCGGAGCTGCTCGGCGGTGAGCCGGGAGAACAACGGCACCCGGCGCAGCGCTGTGACGATGTCCTCGCTTCCCATACGTCTCCGATGCTGCCTTTCCCCAGGAGGGTGTCCATCTCCTGAACCCGCCGGGCATGTCCTCCCAGGAGGACCGCCCGGCTGCCCGCCTGCTACCGAAGCGGCTGGCGCTCCAATGCCCGGGCGAAGGCGTCCGTCCGGTGCCCGGCCACGCACACCGGCAATCCCTCTATCACGCCACAGCGCGCGCCCTGCTGAAGGAAGGACGCGAGCGCCTCGGGAGCCACTACATAGGCCGTGTCCGCATCCACCCCTCCGGGTCGGAGCGGCGCCTGGCACTCCCGTGCCAGCTCCGGCGGCGTGCGCGAGGCATAGCCGCTGTTGAAGGTGAGCCCCAGCCGGTAGGCCGTGTAGCCCAGCGCATTCACCACCGGCTCGTCGTAGCGGCACACCCACTGGACGTGTGGCGGGAAGAGGGCGAGGTGGCGGTAGGCGCCCTGGAGCTCCGCCCACTCGGGGGCCTGGAGCCGGCGGAAGTCGCCGGTCCGCTGCAGCGGGCTGCGCTCCTGGCGCCAGTCATACGCCTGCACCGCGACGGCCAGGGCCAATGCCACGGTGCCCACCCAGGGGCGCTCGCGCCACAGCCGCAGCCACAGCAGCAGGGCCCCCGTCACGAGCAGGTAACACAGCGGCCAGACGAAGCGCCCCGACGAGCGGAAGGCCGACGTCAGCCGCGAGAGGGGCTCGTACAGCGCGCGCAGGTCCGCCACCTGCTGTCCCGTCCACGTCACGCGCCAGGACAGCGCGTAGACGGCCATCAGCAGCACCACGACGGCCAGCGGCACGCCCCTGCGCCAGGGCACTGCGCGCAGCGCGCGGAAGCGGAACGCGGCGGCGACCAGGGACAGGGCGAGCAGCAGCAGCGCGCCCGCTCCGAGGTAGCCGTAGCCCTCGCCCTGCCTCGGTGCGGCCCTCAGCGTGGGCAGCAGGCGCGACCAGCCCATGGGGTTGAACAGCGCGGCCAGGTCCGCGGAGAAGTCGCCGAAGCCCTCCGCCCCCAGCCCGCTGCCACCGAAGTAGCCGAAGAGGGCGAAG
>JBKGHK010001323.1:0-1535 GCA_046520375.1 Pyxidicoccus sp. 3LFB2 | reverse complement strand
TGGAGCTGCGCGAGGCCCGCCGGCGAGGGGGACTGGCCGTTCGCCCGGGCGCTGCGCACGCGGCAGCTGGAGGTCGTCACGGATGTCCTCTCGCGGTTCGGCCCGCTGCCGGGCGGCACGTGCCCCGAGCCCGCGCACAGCGCGGTGGTGCTGCCCCTGGTGAAGGCGGGCACGGACCAGGCCCATGGCTTCCTGGTGGCGGGCGTCAGCCCCCGGCGGGCGCTGGATGAGCGCTACCGCGCCTTCTTCGAGCTGGTGGGCGAGCACGTCACGGCGGCCATCGCGAACGCCACAGGCTACGAGGACGAGCACCGGAGGGCCTCGGCCCTGGCGGAGCTGGACCGGGCGAAGACGGCCTTCTTCTCCAACATCAGCCACGAGTTCCGCACCCCGCTGACGCTGCTGCTGGGGCCGGTGGAGGACGCGCAGCGGGACGCGACGAAGCCGCTCACCGGCGAGCGGCTCGACATGGTGTGGCGCAACGTGCTGCGCCTCCACAAGATGGTCAACGGCCTGCTGGACTTCTCGCGCCTGGAGGCGGGGAGCGCGCAGGCAAGCTTCGTCCCCACGGACCTGTCGGCCTTCACCGCGAGCCTGGCCCATGCCTTCCAGCCGGCCGCGGAGCACGCGGGCCTGCGCCTCAAGGTGGACTGTCCGCCGCTGCCCTCGCTCGTCCTGGTGGACCCCGAGCTGTGGGAGAAGGTCGTGTTCAACCTCCTCTCCAACGCGGTGAAGTACACGCACCAGGGTGAGATTGAGGTGTCACTGCGGTGGGAGGACGGGCAGGCCGTGCTCGCCGTGAAGGACACCGGCGTGGGCATCCCCCCGGACGCGCTCCCGCGCCTGTTCGAGCGCTTCTACCGCGTGCGGGACTCGCGGGGGCGCAGCCACGAGGGCACGGGCATCGGCCTGTCCCTGGTGCGGGAGCTGGTCCGGCTCCATGGCGGCACCGTGTCGGCGGCGAGCCGGCCCGGCGAGGGGAGCACCTTCACCGTCCGGCTCCCGACCGGCCAGGCCTCCGGAGACCACCCCGGGCCGGTGGTGTTGCTCCCGGTGGCCTCGGAGGCGGCGCCCTTCGTCGAGGAGGCACGGCACTGGTCCCGGCCTTCCGGCGCGACGTCCCGGGCGCTTGCCGAAGGGCCGGAGGGGGAGCGCGCCGCGCTGCCAGGGGCGCGCATCCTGCTCGCGGACGACAACGCCGACCTGCGCCGGTACGTCTCCAGCGTGCTGCGCGAGGACGCCTACCAGGTGGAGGCGGTGGGGGACGGGAGCGTGGCCCTGGAGCGGGCGCGGGACTGGCGGCCGGACCTCATCCTGTCGGATGTGATGATGCCGGGGCTGGACGGCTTCGCGCTCGTGCGCGAGCTGCGCGCCGATACGCGGACGCGGACTCTGCCCATCATCCTGCTGTCCGCGCGCGTGGGCGAGGACTCGACGGTGCAGGGGCTGGAGGCGGGCGCGGACGACTACCTGGTGAAGCCCTTCAGCGCGAGGGAGCTGCGGGCGCGGGTGCGCTCCGCGCTGGAGCTGGCGCG
>JBKGHK010001322.1:0-1538 GCA_046520375.1 Pyxidicoccus sp. 3LFB2 | reverse complement strand
GCTGCCGCCCGTGCCCGCGTCCATCATCGTGCCGGCGTCACCCTTGGCCTTGCCGCTACCTCCGGTGCCCTCCATGCCGGTGGTGCCGGTACCTTGGGTGCCCATGTCCCCGGAGCCGCCGGTGCCTTCCTGCATGCCCGCGCCACCGGAGCCGCCCGTGCCCTCCATGCCCGTGCCCCCCGTCCCACCGGTGTCCTGCTGACCGCGGTTCGAGTCCTGGCAACCCGTCACCGTCATGGCCGCAGCGGCCGCACCGAGCACCAACCAACGCTTGAAATTCTTCATCGAAACGCCTCCGTGAGATGACTGGCCCAAGGCTGGGGGTCGTGGCGCCGTGCGGCATCTGTACCGGACGTCACATGCCACCTGGCCGTCCTGTCAGCGGCCAGGCAGGCGAGCCAGTCATCTCCGGGGGTTCAACCGGGGCAGGCCCGTCAACCCGGCCGGCGGAGCACGAGCAGCGCGTACTCCAGCCCGCCATCCATCAGCCCCTGCTGGAGCCGCAGGTGCTCGCGGCTGGACTCGCCGCGGCCCGCCTGCGCCATCGCGCGCAGCGGGTGCAGGTGGCTCTGGGCCGCGCGCTCATGGGCCAGGAGCTCCAGCGTGAGGGACCAGAAGCCCACCACGCGCGAGGACACGTCGTCGCGCACCTCCAGCTCCAGCCCGGCGTCGTTCGCGGCGGACAGGTACTCGTCGAGCGAGCCGATGCACGTGCGCCAGTGCCTGTCGAAGGGCCCGGCCGCCTCCGGCCGTCCGAGGAAGCAGTCGGCGATGGCCACCACGCCCCCGGGCTTGAGCAGCGTGCGCACGCGGCGGAACCACTCGGCGCGCGGCAGGTAGCACGCGCTCTCCACCGCCACCACCGCGTCGAAGCAGGCGCGGCCGGGCACCGCGAGCGCGTCACACACCAGCGGCTTCACCCGCGAGGCCAGGCCCGCCGTCTCCGCGAAGCCCTGCACCAGCTCCGCGTGCGAGGGCACGTTCGTCACCGCCGTCACGCGCGCGTGGTGCTCTTCGGCCCAGTACAGCGCGCCGCCGCCCAGGCCGCAGCCCACGTCCAGCACCTCGCCGCCGTCGGGGAAGCGGCCCACCGCGCGGGCCAGCTCCGCCAGCAGCGCCTCCTGCGAGGCGTAGAGCTGCGCGCGCACCACGTCCTCGGGAGCACCCGGCGGCGGAATCCCATCCACCAGGCCGGAGTGGTAGTGCACGCGCGGGCCCGGCCCGTACCGACGGAGAATCCGCTCCGTCTTCGCGTCGTAGTACCCGGCCACCTCGTCACGCCACGCCTCGGTCTTCGGGGCTTCAGCCCTCATGACTCCACCTCCGGGAGAATCGGTTCGATGCGGCGCAGCGCCGCGTCCAGGCAGCGCAAATCCTGCCGGCGCAGCGCGTCCGTGGCGTCGCGGGCCCAGCCCACCACCACGTTGCGGTCCGCGGGCGGCATGCTGGTGAAGCGCGTGTCGCGCGAGCGGATGTCCTCCACCACGTGCGCGGCCACGCCCAGGGCCGGCCCGCCGTGGCGGCGCGCTCCTCCAGCA
>JBKGHK010001321.1:0-1540 GCA_046520375.1 Pyxidicoccus sp. 3LFB2 | reverse complement strand
GCCACACGCCGCCCGAGCGGCTGGACGAGGGGCTCGTCGACCTCGTCAGCCACTTCCACCTCGCGCTCCCGGTGCTGAAGGACGCGGACGAGCGGCACCGCGTCGCCGCCCTGGACCTGCGCGCCGGACGGAGCGCCAAGTCGCGCGGCGCCTGGTCCGCGGCCCTGCGGCTGCTCACCACGGGCCTGTCGCTGGTGGGCGAGGACGGCTGGAAGAAGGACCGCCGGCTCACCTTCGACTTGCACGTGGACGCGGCCGAGGCGGCCTACCTCGCCGCGGACTTCGACCTGATGGAGCGACTTGCCGCCGCCGCCCTCGCCCACACGGCGGATGGCGCGGAGGAGGTGCGCGTCCAGGAAGTCCGCATCCAGTGCTACTCGCACCGGGGCGAGCACGCGCGCGGCGTGGACCTGGGCCTGGAGGTGCTGCGCAAGCTGGGCCAGCCGCTGCCCTCGAATCCCAAGCAGCCGCACGTGCTGGCCGCCGTGGCGAAGACGAAGCTGCGCCTGGGCATGCGCAAGCCCGAGGACCTGGAGGCCCTGCCCGAGTGCACGGACCCGCTGCTATTGGCCACGCTGCGGCTGCTGGTGAAGCTGTCCTCGGTGGCCTTCATGGCCCGGCCCCTGCTCTTCCCGCTGGTGGTGCTGCGCATCCTCCAGCTCACCATCCGCCATGGCGCCACGGGCGTGGCCGCCTTCGGGTACGTGGGCTACGGGTTGATGCTCAGCGTGCACCTGGGCAACCCCGAGGAGGGCTTCCGCTACGGGCGGCTCGCGCTGAAGACGCTGGACCGCTTCCAGGCGGAGAGCCTGCGGTCCATGGTGACGTTCGTCTTCAACCTCTTCATCCGCCACTGGAAGGAGCCGCTGTCCGCCTGCATCGAGGACTTCCACGGCGCCGCCCGCAAGGGCCAGGAGATGGGCGACATCGAGTACTTCGGCTACGCCGCGAGCGCCGCCTGCGCCACCTCTCTCATCGCCCGGGACGGCCTCGCCGACGGCGGGCCGCGCATCGACCGCTACCGCGACGCGCTCGCCACGCACCGGCACAAGAACGTGCCCTTCGTCGAGTACATGCGCCACACGCTCGACGCGCTCACCGGCACCTTCACCGGAGACGCGGACGCGCGCGAGGAGGCGCTGGTCGCCCCGTACCGGCAGCTTGGCTATGCGAATGGCATCGCCACCTGCGACGTGCTGCGCACCCTGCGCCGCTGGCTGTCGGGCGACGCGCGCGGCACGCTGGCCAGCGCGGAGGCCATCGACGCCCAGGTGGAGCTCATCGCCGGGCAGGTCTACCTGCCCTGGTACAAGTTCTTCCAGGGGCTCGCGCTCATCGCCCTGCACCCCACCCGGGGCCCCCTGGAGCGGCTGCGCGCCTCGCGCGCCATCGACGCCATCCGCAAGTCCATGCGCGGCTGGGCCCGCCTCGCCCCCATGAACTACGGCGCCCGGGCGGAGCTGCTCGACGCGGAGCGGGCCCGCCTGGACGGAGCGCAGGACACCGCGGCGGACGGCTATGACCGCGCCATCCGGCTGGC
>JBKGHK010001320.1:0-1545 GCA_046520375.1 Pyxidicoccus sp. 3LFB2 | reverse complement strand
TGGCGCAGCTGTTGGGCAGCCGCCTCGCGCTTCGGACTGGCGGTCATCTCCGGCTCCACGCGGGGCCAGCGCTACAAGCTGCCCGTCACCGGCTGTGTCGTCGGCCGGCAGCGCGGCGCCATCCTGTTCCCGGATGACGCGTACGTGTCGCCGCTGCACGCCACCTTCCTGGTGAAGGACGGCGCCCTCTTCGTGCGGGACGAGTCGAGCGCCTCGGGCGTGTTCGTCGCCGTGGCCGGGACGGAGGCGCTCGCCCCCAAGACGCTCTTCAGCGCGGGCCTGCGGCTGTTCCGCTTCACCGGCCGGCTGGAGCTGGCGCCGCCGGTGGCCGGGCGCCCCCACGTCTATGGCGCGCCCGTGCCGCTCGGGCAGGCCGTGTATGGCGTGGAGGAGGTCCTTGTGGGCGGACGCGCGGGCCGCGCGGTGGTGACGGCGGCGCCGCTGCTCACCATCGGCCAGGCCAACTGTGACTTGAGCTTCCCGGGTGACGAGGGACTGGCCGGACGCCACTGCGAGCTGTCCCCCACTCCGACGGGCGCCCTGCTGCGCGACTTGTCGGGCGGGCTGGGCACGTACATCCGGCTGGCCTCGGGCGTGGAGCGCCCGCTGCGTCCCGGAGACCGCGTGCGCCTGGGTCAGCACGTGCTGCAGGTGGAGAACCTGGGCTGAGCGGCTGCCAGGGACTGCTGCCCAGGCTCACTCCGGACAGCCCATGCTCCTGGTGGGGACGGTGTGCCGCCGTTCCACTGCGCGCGCCGACGTCAGGACCGGACGCCCCGTTGCCTCAGGGCGTACCGGGCCGCGCGACGGCGCCGTCCATGCGCTGCTTGATGAGCTCCCGGGCCTTGGAGTCAGGCTTCTCCTTCAGGTGCCGGCGCCACCAGCCGCTGGCCTCTTCCATGTCCGGGTTGGGGCGGTTCCAGTACGCGTCGCCCAGCTTGAGCGCCAGCTCCGCGTCCCCGCTGACGCCGAACGCCTCGCGGTACTTCGTCGTTGCCAGGCCGATGTCCATCCGCTGCAGGGCCTGGTCCCCTTCCCGCGTCAGCTGCCGGGCGCGCTCCACGTTGCGATCGTTCGAGGAAATCTCCCGCGCATAGAGCGGAACCTCGGCGCCGCCCTGGACGGAGCCCGTGCCGCCGCCAGGCACCGGCGCGTTCTTCGGCAGGGAGTACGGCAGGTCCTGCGACCCGCTGCCGGGGCCCACGGTGAAGTAGTAGGCGAAGAAGCCCGCGGCGGCGATGACCAGCAGGATGGTCAGCGACTTGAAGAAGAACGCCGCCCCGCTCCCACCGCCCGAGCCCGGGTTGGTGGCCACCAGCGAGTCCGTCTGCTCGATGGCGACGGTCGGCATGTCATCCGCGCCCACCGGCAGAGGCGAGAGCACGCCGGGCAGCGCGCGCACCGTGGCCTCCACCGTCACCTCGTTGCTGTCCCAGCCCGGCACGGTGGCGTCCCGGCCTTCGTTCATCGGGCCGCCGGTGGACTTGCGCGGCAGCGGCGCCAGCACCGCGGACGGCTGCGCGCCGGCGGGGCGAGGCCTCGGAG
>JBKGHK010000131.1:0-18716 GCA_046520375.1 Pyxidicoccus sp. 3LFB2 | reverse complement strand
CGCGAGGAGCGTCTCCGCCTCCGGCAGGGGCCCCGTCACCAGCGCGGCGCGCTCCACGTCCTCCAGGTCCAGCAGGTGCAGCCCGGTGAGCAATTCCAGCAGCACCACGCCCAGGGAGAACAGGTCCGAGCGCCCGTCCAGGGGCCGGCGCGCCAGGGCCTCCGGGGAGGCATAGGCCAGGTCCCCCCGGACGACATGGCCCTCGGTGCCCACGCGGCCCGGAAGCTTCGCCCATGCCATGGCGAAGTCCGCCAGCTTCACCCGGCCGTGCACGTCCAGGCGCAGCGTGCGCGGGGACACGTCCCGGTGGACGATGCCCAGCGGCTGGCCCCGCGCGTCTTCCAGGGTGTGGGCGTGGTGCAGCGCGTCCGCGACCTCCGCGCCCACGTACGCGCCGAAGGCCTCCGAGAAGGGCCGGCGCCGCAGCGCCGCGAAGCTGGTGAGCGTCTCCAGGCTGTGGCCCTCCACGTACTCCATCACCAGGTGCGGCGAGCCCTCATGCACGCGCACCAGGAACACCTGGGCGATGGCGGGGTGACTGAGCTGCATCAGCAGCTTGACCTCTTCGCGCAGGCGCGCGCGCCCCTGGGTGTCCCCGGCGTCCTGCAGCCGCTTGATGACCACGAGGTCCCCGGGCGTGTCCGCGTAGTGCCGGCGCGCGAGCAGCATCTCCCCCGGGCCCCGGGGGCCCAGGAAGCGCACCAGTTCATACGACGTGGCCCCGGCGGTGAAGAGGATGAACGGCTTGGAAGAGGGGTGCTCGGGGGGGTGGGTGGCCATATGCCTCCTGGGTAGGAAGTCCTCCCCTGGGTTGGGAAGGCGTGAGAAAACCTCACAGGTCCCTCCTACCACCCACGTCCGACACACCCACCCCACCCACCACCACGGATTCAGGTAAAAAAGGGAACGGCCCCCGCCGGAGCGGGAGCCGTCCGAGCCGGCCCGCGAGGAAACGGACCGACCACTGCTTCATGGAAGGACTACTGCTTCTTCTGCACCGGCGCCGTCACGGTCAGCTCGCGGGCCACCATGTCCTTGCCGTCCATGACGTAGGAAGCGCGGACCTGGGTCCCCTCGGTGATGTCGTCCAGCTTCACCGGCGCGTTGTTCTGCATGATGCGCGTCTGGTCGTTCGTCTTCAGCTTGAGCTGCTTGTTGTTGCTCGTGTCGACCAGGGTGACCGAGTCCCCACTGGAGGAGAGCACGCGGCCCTGGACATTGGTGGCCGCCGCGGACGCACCGGCCATGCCGGAGCCGCCCACCGCCGAGTCCTCGTTCAGCTCGCGCTGGTCCTTGGCCATCTCATCCTGCTGCTCGCGCTGATCCTGGGCCAGCTCCTCCTGCTGACCGCGCTGGGCCTCGGCGAGGTCCTTCTCCTCCTCGCGGACGTCCTGCTGCGCGCTGGCGATATCCTCCTGCGCGTTCTGCTGGGCGCCGGCGATATCCTCCTGCGCCGCCTGGCGCGCCTCCGCCGTCTCCTGCTGGGCCTCCTGCTGGGCCTCGGCGACGTCGCGGCGCTCCGACTCGACGTTGTCACGCTTGCAACCCGACACCATCGCCAGACCCGCCACCGCGGTGACCGCCATCATGAGCTTGCGCATATGTTCCTGCTCCTTTCCCTGTGGACCAGGGGAGCATGTCCCCCGGCGTTGGACAGAAAGTGGGCGTCCTCCCTGTCCTTGCACAGGGCTTGCCGATGGCTCGACAAGACACAGGGGCCGCCTCCAGGTTGGAGAGGGCTCGGCCGCCAGGCTGCTTGGGCCGGAACAACGTTGTCTGTCGCACCGTGGGTGGGAACGGGCCTTCCCACCGCGTATCAGGCGCCGCCGCCGGGGCCCCCGCCGAAGGGTGAGCGAGCGCGTTGACAGCGCGAGGGGCCCCTTATAGTCCGTGCCCAGGTCCCCGTCGCAAGGAGCCGTGGCGCCGTGCAGGTCTGGGTCAACGGAGAGACACGCGAGGTGCCGGAGGGCATCACCCTCACGGCGCTGCTGGAGTCGCTCCAGGTGGGCGGCCCCGGCGTGGCCGTGGAGGTCAACGCGGAGGTGGTGCGCCGCGCCCGCCATCCCGAGCATCACCTCCAGGCGGGCGACCGCGTCGAAATCGTCACCTTCGTCGGCGGCGGTTAGGAGTCATCCATGAGCATCCAGGACAAGCCCTTCACCCTCGCGGGCGTCACCTTCAACTCGCGCCTCATCCTCGGCACCGGGAAGTACCCCAGCCATGAGGTCATGAAGCGCTGCCACGAGTCCTCCGGCACGGAGATGGTCACCGTGGCCGTGCGGCGCCTCGACCTGAAGGCCTCGGGCGAGGCCTCGCTGATGAACTGGATTGACCGCAATCGCCTGCGGCTGCTCCCCAACACCGCGCTCTGCTACACGGCGGACGAGGCGGTGCGCACCTGCCGGCTCGCCGAGGAGCTGGGCATGAGCAAGTGGGTGAAGCTCGAGGTGCTCGGCGACGAGAAGACGCTCTACCCGGACGTCGAGGAGACGGTGAAGGCGGCGCGCATCCTGGTGAAGGAGGGCTTCACCGTGCTGCCGTACACCAGCGACGACCCGATTACGGCGCGCAAGCTGGAGGACGCGGGCTGCGCGGCGGTGATGCCGCTGGCCGCCCCCATCGGCAGCGGGCTGGGCATCCGCAACCCGCACAACATCCGTCTCATCATGGAGACGGTGAAGGTGCCCGTCATCGTCGACGCGGGCGTGGGCACCGCCTCCGACGCGGCCATCGCCATGGAGCTGGGCGTGGACGCCATCCTGATGAACACGGCGATTGCCGGAGCGAAGGACCCGGTGCGCATGGCCGTGGCCATGAAGAAGGCCGTGGAGGCCGGCCGCGACGCGTACCTCGCGGGCCGCATTCCCCGGAAGGCCTACGGCTCCGCGTCCAGCCCGCTCGACGGCATCCACCACCAGTAGCCCGAGGCTCCGGTGGCGCCGCCCGCCCTTCCCCGCCTCGTCGTCATCACCGACTGGCGCCTGCCGCCCGAGCGGCTGCTGAGCGCGCTCTCCCGCGCGCTGGAGGCAGGCCCGGAGGTGGCCGTGCAGCACCGCCACCCCGAGGCCTCCGGGCGCCGCTTCCTCGATGAGGCCCGGCTGCTGGCAGGACTGTGCCGGGCGCGGGGCAACCCGCTGTTCGTCAATGGCCGCCTGGACGTGGCCCTGCTCGTGGGCGCGCACCCTCACCGCCCTCGCCCTGCTCACGGGGGCCCTCGCGTGCTCCTCGTCCAACGACTCCCGCCGGAACGACGACGCGGGCACTGGAGAGCCCACCGTCCCCGAGCGCACCTCGTGCAGCGGCCTCACCGTGGGGCCCGGCACCTACGACTGGACGGTGGAGCACCAGGGCCGCACCCGGAAGTTCCGCGTCCATGTCCCGCCCGGCTACGACGCCACGCGGCCCACGCCCGCGGTGCTCGCCTTCCACGGCTTCGGCTCTTCCGAGGTGCAGATGGAGGGCCTCACCGGCCTGTCCACGCTGGCCGACACCGAGGGCTTCATCGCCGTGTACCCGCGCGGGCTCAAGGCCTCGGAGGTGAATGGCCCGGGTGAACCGTCGGACAACACGCGGGGCTGGAGCGCCGGCGCGTGCTGCGGCACCGCCCGTAACGCCGTGGACGACGTTGGCTTCGTGGACGCCCTGCTGGCGGACCTGGACACCCGCGTGTGCGTGGACACCCGCCGCACCTTCGCCATGGGCTTCTCCAATGGCGGCTTCATGTCCTACCGGCTGGCCTGCGAGCGTGCCAGCCGCTTCGCCGCCATCGCCCCCGTGGCCGGCACGGAGGGCCTCAGCGAGTGCACGCCGTCGCGCCCCGTGCCCGTGCTGCACATCCACGGCACCGCCGACGACACCATCCTCTACACGGGCGGCCAGATTCCCGTGCCCTTCGGAGGTCCCTACCCGGGCGCCGAGGAGACCGTGCGCCGGTGGGTGGGCCGCAACACCTGCGGCGACAGCACCGAGCAGACGTACCAGCAGGGCGACAGCACCTGTGTCGCCTACACCGGCTGCACTCCGGTGAGCGCCACCGTCTCCCTGTGTACCGTTCAGGGAGGCAGGCACGCATGGCCCGGGTTCGCGGGCTTCAACAATGGCACCCTGGACCTGAACGCCGCCCGTGAGGCATGGAAGTTCTTCAAGGAACGCCCCCGGCCCTAGAGGAGAAGCCCGTCCATGAACGCCCGCGCCCTCATCATCAACGCCGACGACCTGGGCTACGACCCGGCCGTCACCCGAGGCATCCTCCGCGCGATGCGTGAGGGCGTCGTCTCCTCCGCCACCTTCATGGTGAACACGCCCTACTCCGAGGCCGCCGCGCGCGAGGCCCGGGGGCTGGCCATCGGCCTGCACCTCAACCTCGCCCGGGGCACGCCGGTGTGGAGCGGCTTCCCGCGCTCGCTGCTGGGCGAGGACGGTGGCTTCGTGGAGGCACGCGCCGCCAGCCTCCCGCCGGACGTGGTGGAGGCGGAGACCTTCGCCCAGCTCTCGCGGCTGGCGGGGCTGCTCGGCCATCCGGCCACCCACGTGGACGTGCACAAGCACCTGCACCGCAACCCCGGCGTCCTCCAGGGGCTGGCCCGCGCCGCTCGCGCCTCCGGCCTGCCGGTGCGCTCCACCGACGCGGACATGCGGCGCACGCTGGAGTCCCACGGCGTGGCCACCAACGCGCACTTCATCGGCGACGCGGGCGCGGAGGCGTACTGGACGCTGGAGCGCCTGGAGGCGCACCTCGCCTCGCTGCCCGCCGACGGCGTCATCGAGCTGATGTGCCACCCGGGCTACCGGCCCGAGGCGCTCAAGAGCGGCTACGCCGCCCAGCGCGAGGTGGAGCTGGAGACGTTCCTCCACCCGCACGCCCGCGAGCTGCTGGCGCGCGCCGACATCATCCCCGCGAATTTCAGCGTCCTCAGGCCCGCGAGCTGAGGCCCGCGAGCGGCGCGTCGGATGAGGACGCCACCAGCTCCGTGGGCCGGCGCCGCTCCACCATCAGCACGTTGCGCACCCGCGCCACCAGTTCGTCCGCGCGGTAAGGGCGGTTGCACAGCGAGGTGTTCTCCTGGGCCCACCAGGGCCGCTCATCCCCGGCCAGGAGGATGGGCACGGGCCGCGCGCGGGGCAGCGTGGCGAAGGTCTCCAGGAAGACGCCCACCGCGCCCTGCGTGGCGCTGGTGGACAGGACGATGAGGTCCACCGGCAGGTGCGTGGCCCGGCGCAGCGCCTCGGCCGCGTCGCGCGCGGTGAGCACCTCGAAGCCCTCCCCGAGCAGAACCCGCTCGGCCACCGACTCCTGCGCCCGGTCCTCGTCCAGCAGCAGCACGCGGCGCGGCAGCCGCTTCACCTCGTGCGCCGCCATGCGCGGCAGGCTCACCGTGAAGGTGCTGCCATGGCCCTCGGAGCTGGCCAGCGACAGCGCGCCCCGGTGCAGCTTCGCAATCGAGTGGCTGATGAAGAGGCCCAGCCCCAGGCCGCCGAAGTTGCGGTGCGACACGTTGCGCGCCCGGTAGAAGCGCTGGAACACCTGCGCCTGGTCCGCGCCCGGAATGCCGATGCCGTGGTCCTGCACGTGGATGAGCGCGTCGCCCGGCTGCCGCTCCACCCGCACGGTGATGGGCTCGCCCGCGGGGCTGTACTTGTGCGCGTTCTCCAGCAGGTTGACGAGCACCTGCTCCAGCCTGTCCCGGTCTCCCTGCACCCAGACGCGCTCGGCAGGCACCTCGACGTTGAAGGGGCGCTCGAAGGCGGCGCGGAAGTGGTCCACCACCTCCGCCACCAGCTGCCCCACCTCCAGCGGCGCCAGGTTGAGCGCCAGCTTCCCCGCATCCAGCCGCGAGGCGTCGAGCAAATCGTCGACGAGCCCGGCCAGCCGGTCCACCTGCCGCTTGGACTTGAGCACCGAGGCCAGCTCCACTGGCTGCCCCGCGGAGATGCGGCGCTCCATGGTGAACAGGCCCAGCTTCAGCGGGGTGAGCGGCGTCTTCAGCTCGTGGCTGGCGATGGACATGAACTCCTCGCGCACCTGGAGCGCCGCCTTCGCCTCGCGCAACAGCCGCGCGTTCTCCACCGCCACCGCGAGCTGGTTGGCCGCCGCGCTCCACAGCTCCAGCTCGCGCACGGAGAAGGATGTGCCCTGCTCCTTGTAGAGCAGCAGCAGGCCCACCGTCCGGCGCGGCGCGCACAGCGGCACCGCGGCGAAGATGGAGCCCATCGCATCCCCGTAGCCCCGTTGGATTCCGAGCTGCGCCTGGCGCGAGGCCAGCGCCTGCCGGAACGGGTCGTCCTCCGGGTCGAAGATGTCCTCGGGCGAGTCCGCGCCGGCCAGGTCCGACACCGCCGCCCGGCGCAGCCCCTGGCCCTGCTGCTCGCAGAGGAACACCTCCGCGCGCCGCACCTGCGCACAGCGCACCAGGGCCACCACGGCGGCCGCGCACACGCTGTCCACCTCCAGCGTCTCGCCCACCGCGCGGGCAATCTCCTGCACCGCCTGGGAGAAGGCGCCCTCGTCGTCCACCCCGGAGGGCTCGACGACCAGCCAGGCGCCCGGCTTCTCGCCTGCCTTCGCGGGCCGCACCTGCACCCGGACCTGCCTCAGCGCGCGGGTGATGACGTGGCCGGTGTGGGGGCGCCCCTCGCGGATGGCGCGCTCCAGCGCATCCAGGCTGCGCCCGCGCTCCAGCGCCCCGAGCAGCTCATTTCCGGCGCGCAGCTCCACGCCCGTCTTGCTGGCGAAGCCCTCCTCGCACCACTGCACGCGCAGGTCCGTCCCCACGCGTACCAGGGCCAGCGGAAGGCACGAGAAGGCATCTTCTACGTCGGAAGGAAGCGGCATGAGCTCGGGGTGGGGGGAGAAGCCCTGATGGGATTATGAGCGCCTCCCCGGGCTGGCAACCGGCCCTCCCCCCGCAATCCCCGCTGGTGGACGTCAGGCGCGTTGGGGGGCCGACACATGCCCTCCGAGGCAGCCAGCAAGCCGACATCCACGCGACGGATGACACTCAGCGTCGGTGTGGTAGACGACAGCGCCATGCCCTCGCAGCCGTCCAAGGAAATCCAGACCTTCCCCAACCCCGCAGCCGACCGCGACTACGAAATCGCCTTCGACTGCCCGGAGTTCACCTGCCTGTGCCCCCTGACGGGCCAGCCGGACTTCGCGCGCTTCAAGATTACGTACGTGCCGGATCAGCTCTGCGTGGAGCTCAAGAGCCTCAAGCTCTACATGTGGGCCTACCGGAACGAGGGGGCCTTCCACGAGAAGGTCACCAACACCATCGCCGACGACATCATCAAGGCGATTCAGCCCCGCAAGCTCACCGTGGTGGGCGACTTCTTCGTGCGCGGCGGCATCGGCACCATCGTCACCGTCACGCACGAGAAGAAGAAGGCCTGAGCAGTCCTCAGCGCATGAGCTGTTCGATGAACGGCGCCCACTGAGACTGGCTGAGGTACAGGCCCGTGCCCGCCGCGGTAATCACGGCGGCGGCCGCGGCCAGCACCCACTTGAGGCTCCCCCCGGAGCTGCCGGGGCGGGGCGTGTCGAACACCTCCACCGCCGCATCCAGCTCCTGGGGCCGCAGCAGCTGCTGGGCCTCCGTCTCGGTGAGCTTGTTGCGGTGGCGCAGGAAGGCCACCAGCAGCGCCGCGTGGGACACCTGCACCTCCTGCGCGAGGAAGACGTCCAGTTCGCGCCGCATGGCTGCCGCGTCCGGGTAGCGGTCCTCGGGCTTCACCTCCATGGCGCGCTGGATGATGCGCGCCAGGGCGGCGGGCACGTTGGGCGCCGCCTTGGACAGGGGCGTGCACTTGCCGTCGCGGATGCGGGCGAACACCTCGCCGGCCGTCTTGCCGTGGAAGGGCCGGGCGCCGGAGAGGGCCTCGTAGAGGAGCACACCGAGCGAGAAGATGTCGGTGCGCCCGTCGAGCGGCGCGCCCGTCACCTGCTCCGGGGACATGTACGAGGGCGTGCCCACGGCCATGCCCTGCTGGGTGAGCGCTTCCAGGCCCACGTCCTTGGCGATGCCGAAGTCCATCAGCTTCACCTCACCGGACTTGGTGAGCATGACGTTGGCCGGCTTGAGGTCGCGGTGGATGATGTGGCGGAAGTGCGCGTGGTCCAGCGCGCTGGCGATGCGCGCGGCGATGACGCCGGTGACATCGGGAGGCAGCGGCCCCTCGCGGATGAGCGTGTGGAGCGTGGGGCCGTCCACCAGCTCCAGAATCATGAAGAGGCTGTCGTTCTTCTCGACGAGGTCGTAGAGCGTGACGATGTTCTGGTGGCGGAAGGCCGCCAGCGCGAGCGACTCGCGGCGGAAGCGCGACAGCGTCTCCTTGTCGCGCTGACCTGAGGGGAGCAGCTCCTTGATGGCCACTTCGCGCTGCAGCATCTCGTGGAGGCCGCGGTACACGACGGCCATGCCGCCACGTCCCAGCTCTCCGAGGACGCGGTAGGCACCAATCTTCCGATGACGGACGGCTTTCTCTGCGGGGGGCACGGGCCGGAGGGTAGCGGAGCACGTGCGCAGCGTCGATGGGCCGTGTGGCCAGCGGCCTGGCGGGCGGGTCCGGGGGGAGATGACTCCCTGCTGGAGTCCGCTACCCTGCGTGCCCTCATGAAGACCCTTCGTCTCCTCGTCCCCGTCCTCGCCCTGGTTTCGCTCCAGGGTTGCATCTACCACCGCGGCCTCAAGGAGGCGCAGTCCTCTCCGTCCAAGTCGAATAAGTCCAAGGTCAGCAGCAAGGGCAAGCAGTGCCACCCGAGCCAGTACTGGGACGGCGACCAGTGCCGTCACAAGGGCAAGGGCAAGGGCGCTCGCAAGCACGACGACTGACGTCGGCGCAGGTGGGACGGCGTCGGTGTCACCCCCAGGCCGTCCCGCTTCCGCTCTGGGAGCGGTAGGGTGCGCTGTCCATGAACACCGAAGCTGCTGCCCTGTCCGCGCTGGCCGTCCCGTCCCCCTCCCCCCTCCCCATCCGGGACGAGAGCGCGGAGCGCATCACCCTGCTGGACGGTGGGACGGTGGCGTACCCGCGGATGCTGGAGGCCATCGCCTCCGCGAAGCAGCGGGTGCACCTGGAGGTGTACACCTTCGAGCGCGAGGGCGTGGGTGCGCGCTTCGTCGAAGCCCTGGTCGCCGCGGCACGGCGCGGGGTGACGGTGAAGGTGGTGGTGGATGGCTGGGGCAGCATGAAGGCCAGCAGCCACCTCACCGAGACGCTCCGGGCCGCGGGGGCGAAGGTGCGCGTGTACAACCCGCTCACCTCGCTGTTCACCGGCCGCTCGTGGCGCAACCACCGCAAGATTCTCCTGGTGGATGACGCGGTGGCGTTCCTGGGTGGCATCAACATCGGGGACGAGTACGCGGCGAACGGTGACGTGCCCGGCTGGGCGGACCTCGCGGTGGAGCTGCGGGGCGACATCTGCCGGCAGCTGGGGGCGAAGCTGCACGCGGGCACGTCGGCGCTGACATCGGGGCCGGTGAGCCTGTTCCTGTCGGGCTTCGGTGGAGGACACCGGCTGCGCAAGCGGTACCTGAAGGCGATTGATGGGGCGAAGCGCGAGGTGGTGCTGGCGCACGCGTACTTCCTTCCGGACCTGAGCTTCGTGCGGGCGCTGAAGCGCGCGGCGCGGCGGGGGGTGAAGGTGTCCCTGCTGCTGGCGGGGCGCAGTGACGTCGTCTTTGCCCGAGCGGCGACGATGCGGCTGTACCGCGACTTCCTGCGAGCGGGCGTGGGCATCTACGAGTGGACGGCGTCCACGCTGCACGCGAAGGCGGCGGTGATGGATGGGGAGAAGCTGCTGGTGGGCAGCTTCAACCTGGACCCGCTGTCGATGGTGAATCTGGAGACGCTGGTGGAGGTGGAGGAGCCCCGCGTGTCGGCGGAGGCGGCGCTGTGGCTGGAGAAGCACATGGCGCAGTCGCGGCGCGTGTTCCTGGAGGACTGCGCGCGCTCGAGCCTGCAGATGTGGCTGCTCGATGTGGTGGGGCTGGCCGTGGCGAGATTCGCCGAGCGGTTCGCCAGCTTCATCGGCCGGCGCCGGAAGCGGTGACCCCGCGGGCCTGCGGGTTCCCCTCATTCTGGAGGGGACCGCTGGATTCGTAGAGTCCTCTCTTTGGGAGGGGACATGCGAGCCTTGTGGATGGTGGTGGGTGCCGCGCTCGTCGGATGCGCGGGGACTCCCGAGCGTGGACGGGTGGATGGGTACCGGCTGGACTCGGCGACGGCCGCGTGCCAGCGGAACCCGGCACTGTGTGCGCGGATGGCGGGGGAGGAAGCGCTCCTGCCGGGGACGCGGGCCGTGCGGGCCATGGCCTCCGTGGGCACCGCGGGCAGCGCGGTGCTGCGGGTGCTCACGGACGAGCAGCACGACCTCATCCAAGAGGCGCTGGAAGAGTGCGCCAATGAAGCGCGCTCAGCGGTGCTCGTGGAACGCTTCGACGGGAAGACCCCGACGCCCGAGCAGTGCAGGGCCGAGGTGGCCAAGGACGCGCAGGGCAGGCCCGTGACGTTGGCCATGATGCTCGGCACGGAGATGCACCAGGCCGCCAGAGGTTGTGCGCAGGCAAGGCTGACGGGGATGCGCCCTGGCGGTTTCACCCTCGAGCCGCGCTATCGCTACAACAAGGACACGAAGAAGTGGGAGTTCCTGAGCGAAGCGGACGCACAAGCCCTCTTGAAGCAGGGACGAGGTAGCGAGTTGAAGGGGACGCTTGTTCCGGACGTCGTCATCCACCCGGGGAATCCGCTTCAAATCCTGGCGCTCTTTGACTTCAAGTTTCCCTGTGTCATTCCCACGAGTCAGCCACGCTGGCCTGAGTATCCGCCAGGTCACACCTTCGCAGGACAAACCCAGGGTGAAGTCTACAAGGGTGTATTGCGCCCGAAGCAGGGGCCCACTCAAATCACCCCGAGACTGGGAGCCACACCGTGAGCGAGCACTACCCCAAGATTCGTGCCTACGCGCGGGATGGGTTCCTCTGGGTTCGAGACGGACTGAGTGCCTGTTTCTACATGCACCGTCCTCATCCAGAGCTGGCTCGGAGCGTGCTGCGCTCAATCGAAACGTACCGGCGCGCAGTCGGCCCTCATGCATTGCGCTTGCAGGCGACTCCTGAAGGTGAATGGGAGGACTTCGACGAGCGAGGGTGGGGAGACATCCGCCGCAAGATGCTGGAGGAGCCCTGGGCCTATGTCGGCCTCACCTGCGGCCCTGACAGCGAGGAGAAGTATCTGGTCGACTACAAGGGAAGACCTCTCGACCCTTCGTCCATCTTGTACACGCCCGAGCAGGTCTGCTCACTGTCCTTCTGGTTCCCCACCGAGTTCCTGGAGCAGCACGGCCCCCAGAAGATGCGCGAGCTGTTCATGGAGCTCGCTACCCCCCTACCCCTCTGCTCTGGCAACGCGGGACTCTCGTTCCTCTGCAACCTGGATGAGGCAGGCGTGTCCAAGCATGTTCGCAAGTACTGCTTCCGCTATCCCGGGATGGGACTGTCTCTTCCGACCCTGCTCGCCCTGGACAGCAACAGAACGGTGGGCAGCCCCTCCTGGCTGACCTTCCTCGGCCAACCCGTGCTTGGTGAATTGGGCGGTGTCTCCGGCCTGCGCTCCCGCCTCCACACGCCCGGCACCACCGTGCAGGAACTGGAAGGAGACCGCGCCGTCGTCACCCTCGGCCCGTGGCCCGAGGCCGGTGACACGGAGCAGGGCAAGGACCTGCCCGCCTACCGTGAGCTGGCCCGCGTGCTGGAGCCGTGGACCCTCTGGGGTGAAGGGGAATACGTCCTCAACATGAATCCAGACGACGCCCGCCGCTGGGAGCGCCGCTTCCTCGACTGACGCCCTGCTACACGGCTGTCACACGGGCCCGCCTGTCGGACAGCTTCGGACGGTTCCCGCTGCGTCACATGCCGTAAGCGCCCTACACTCGGCGCCACGCCATGCCGATTGCCCCCCTCCAGACTGTTCTCGCCGCCATCGACGTGGGCACCAATGCCGTTCGCCTGGAGCTGGCGCGCGCCGACCCGGACGGCTCGCTCGAGACGCTGCACCAGGAGCGAGACCCCATCCGCCCCGGCGAGGGCGTCTTCGCCACCGGCACCATGCCGGAAGAGACGGCCGAGCGGCTCCTGTCCACCCTGCGCCGCTACGCCGCCCTCTGCCGCCGTCACAAGGCCCACGTGCGCGCCGTGGCCACCAGCGCCCTGCGCGAGGCCCGCAACAGCAGCGACATCGTCCGCCGCGTGCGTGAGGAGGCCGGCCTCAACCTGGAGGTCGTCAGCGGCAAGGAGGAGGCCCGCCTCATCTGCCTCGGCGTGCTCCACCGCAAGCCGCCCGGCACCCGCTCGCTGCTCATCGACATCGGCGGCGGCAGCACCGAAATCGCCACCGCCGTGGGCGAGAAGCCCGACAACCTCTGGAGCCTCGCCCTCGGCTCCGTGCGCCTCACCGAGGTCTTCGACGCCTCGCGCACCGTGACGCCCAAGCAGCTGCGCCTCATGCGCAGCTTCGTCTACGAGGCCCTGCGCAAGACGCTGCCCGAGAAGCTGACCAACATCCCCCGCATCGCCCTGGGCTCCTCCGGCACCATCAACGCCGTGGTGTCCTTCGCCGCCAGCGAGAACAGCGGCAACGCCACCGTGCGCCAGCTCACCCAGACGGTGGACACGCTCGCGGAGATGCCTCCCGAGCGCCGCCGCAAGCGCTTCGACCCGCGGCGCGCGGACATCATCGTCTCCGGCGCCGTCATCCTCGAAGCGGTGGCCCGCCACCTGGGCATCGAGTCCGTCAGCGCCGTCAACCGCGGCCTGCGCGACGGCATCCTCGTGGACCTGCTCTACCGCCAGGACACCGAGCGCGAGGACCACAGCCTCGCCGATGCCGCCATCGCCATGGGCCAGCGCTTCTTCTTCGACGAGAAGCACGCGCGCCAGGTCTCCCGCCTCTCCCTCAGCCTCTTCGATGGCCTGGCCTCCCTCCACCAGCTCCCGCTGTCGGTGCGCCCCTACCTGGAGGTCGCCGCGCTGTTGCACGACGTCGGCCATGCCGTCAGCTACGAGCGCCACCACAAGCACACGTACTACCTCGTCCGGAACGCGGACCTGCCCGGCCTCGCGGACCGTGAGCGCGAGCTGGTGGCCCGCATCGCCCGCTACCACCGGCGCAGCCCGCCGGAGCTGGCCCACTCGGGGATGGATGGCCTCAATCCCACCGAGGCCCGCACCGTGCGCAAGCTGGCCACCCTGCTGCGCGTGGCCAACTCGCTGGACTTGAGCCACCACCAGCCCATCAAGGACTTCAAGGTCACCAACGGCAAGGACGGCGTCGCCCTGCACCTGCACACGCGCCAGCCCGTGGACCTGGAGCTGTGGAACGTGGAGCACGAGGTGATGAACTTCCGCCGCGTCTTCGGCAAGAAGCTGTCGTTCCACGTGCACCAGGCCTCGAGCCGTTAGCGCCCGCTCCTCCGCCTGCTCTC
Organism: Pyxidicoccus sp. 3LFB2; assembly: GCA_046520375.1. GTDB lineage: Bacteria > Myxococcota > Myxococcia > Myxococcales > Myxococcaceae > Myxococcus. Next base: position 5,239 of record JBKGHK010000131.1, on the reverse strand, counting down.
CAGAAGAGGAGGCGGCGCCCGCTTTGCCCCCACCCAGAGTGATGCCCACCTCCAAGGCGCACGGGTCCGCCTTCAGACGGGCCCGTCCGCTTTGGGACCAGGGCCTCTCCGGAGGCAGGAGCGCGCGCGATGAAGGCTGTCGTTTTCCATGGCATTGGGGACATCCGGCTCGACGAGGTGGAGGAGCCGAGCATCGAGAAACCGACGGACGCCGTCGTCAAGCTGAGCGCGAGCGCCATCTGCGGTACGGACCTGCACATGATTCGCGGCACCCTGCCGGGCATGAAGCCGGGCACCATCCTCGGCCATGAGGGTGTGGGCTATGTCGAGTCGCTCGGCGACGACGTGCGCAACTTCAGCGTCGGTGACCGCGTCGTCATCTGTTCCACCATCGCCTGCGGCAACTGCGCGTACTGCCGCGCCGGGTACTACGCCCAGTGCAATGACGCGAACCCCAACGGCGCCGCCGCGGGCACCGCGTTCTTCGGAGGCCCCGCCATGAGCGGGTCCTTCCATGGCATGCAGGCGGAGAAGGTGCGGGTGCCCTTCGCGCACGTGGGCATGGTGAAGGTCCCCGACGGCGTCACCGACGAGCAGGCCATCCTCGTCTCCGACATCTTCCCCACGGGCTACTTCGGCGCGGAGCTGGCGGAAATCAAGCAGGGCGACACCGTGGCGGTGTTCGGCTGCGGACCCGTGGGCCTGTTCGCCATCGTCAGCGCGAAGCTGCTGGGCGCCGGCCGCGTCTTCGCCATCGACTGCCATGAGGACCGGCTGGAGCTGGCGCGGGCACAGGGAGCCGAAATCATCAACTTCGACAAGGAGTCCCCTGTCGAGACGCTCATGCGCCTCACCAACGGCATCGGCGTGGACCGGGCCATCGACGCGGTGGGCGTGGACTCCATGCATGCCCACCATGGCCCGGCCGAGAAGGCCGCCAAGGCGGAGAAGGCCGAGTTCAAGCGTGAGGTGAAGGAGGCCGCGCCCAAGACGAACCCGGATGGCGACAACTGGGTGCCGGGCGATGCCCCCGCGCAGGCCCTGCTGTGGGCGGTGGAGGCGATTGCCAAGGCGGGCACGCTGTCCATCATCGGCGTCTACCCGCAGCAGATGAAGACGTTCCCCATCGGCATGGCGATGAACAAGAACCTCACGCTGAAGATGGGCAACTGCAACCACCGCAAGTACATCCCCAAGCTGCTGGAGCTGGTGCGCACCGGCGTCGTGGACCCCACGGCCATCCTGTCCCACGTGGAGCCCATGGGCAGCGCCATCGACGCCTACCGCAACTTCGACCTGCGCAAGCCGGGCTGGGTGAAGGTGGAGCTGGAGCCCTCCCAGATTCAGTGACGGGCGCCCCTCACGCATCCAGCAGGAGGCACGAGTCCCCGAACTCGTGCCCCAGGTAGCCGCTCGCCTCGGCGTGGGCGGCGGCTTCCTTCAGCAGCGGCAGCGGCGCGAAGGATTGCAGGAGGGCATGGTGGCTGCTGCCCGGCTCGTGCACCCCGGTGAGCAGCCCGTGCACCACGCGCGGGACGTAGCCCGGCCCCAGGAGCAGGTCCGTCACCTCCTCCCCCGCCACCAGCTTTCCACCGTAGCGCGCGGTGCGGCCCTCCAGGGCGCGCACCACCGTGGTGCCCACCGCCACCACGCGCCCACCGGCGGCGCGTGTGGACTCCACCGCCTCCACCGTGGCGGCGGGAATGTCCGAGCGCTCGGGCCGGGGCAGCGCCGCGTCCAGCGCCTCATCCCCCGTGGAGGACAGCCCCGCAGCATGCGTGAGCGAGGCCAGCCTCACGCCCCGGCGCCGCAGTTCCAGGAGCAGGCTCCAGGTGAGGGGCAGGCCCGCGGAGGGAGTCTCCGCGGCCCATGGCCGCGCGCCATACACCGTCTGCACGTGCCACAGCGCCAGCGGGCCTCCGGTGTACGCGTACTGCACGGGCCTGCCGCCCCGGTACAGCGCCGCCCAGAGCGCGCGCCCCGGGCGTCGAAGGCCACCCGCAGCAGCCGGGGGGACGGGGGCAGCACCTCCACCACCCGCGCCTTCAGCCCGCCCACCACGAAGCTCGTGCCCACGGGCAGCACGGGCGGCGGGGGCCGGTCCTCGGTGCGCTTGCGCCAGTCTCCCGCGCCGAAGAGCACCGCCGTCCAGGTGTCGTCCGGCTCGCGCGACATGAGCCGCAGCTCGATGCGCTCGCCCGCCTCGGTGCGTCCGGGCAGCGACGCGGGCAGCGTGGCGGCGTCATTCACCACCAGCAGGTCTCCCGCGCGCAGCAGCGACGGCAGGTCCGACACGTGCGCGTCGGAGAAGCGGCCCGCGCGGGGCTGCACGTGCAGCAGGCGCCCTGTCTCCGGGTGCTCGTTGGGCCAGGTCGCGGGCTTCATGCGGCCTCCAGCTTCGACGCCTCCAGGCGGGTGCCCGAGGGCAGCGACTCCGCCCGGCCCTCCAGCAGCGCGACGAGGCGCGCGGCCACGACTTCCGGCCGGTTCAGCTTCGAGTAGTCCGCGTCCGGCACCGCGTCGCGGTACATCCGCGTGTCCATCTCCCCCGGGTCCACGTTGAGGAAGGACACGCCGGTGCCCTCCAATTCCGCGGCCCAGATGCGGCTCAGGTGCTCCAGCGCCACCTTGGACACGCTGTACGCGCCCCAGCGCGGGTACGCGGACACCGCCGCGTCCGAGCTGATGTTCAGCACCAGCCCCTGCCCCCGCACCACCATGCTGCCCGCCACCGCCTTGGTGAGGCGGAAGGCGCCCACCACGTTGACCTCCAACACCCGCTGCAGGTCTTCACATGCGGTGTCCAACAGCAGCGGCAGCGGCGTGGGCCCCAGCGTGCTCGCGTTGTTCACCAGCACGTCGATGGGGCCCACCAGCGCGGTGGCCGCGCCCACCAGCGGGTAGATGGCCTCCTTGTCCCCCACGTCGTACGTCAGCGCGTGCGCGTCCAGCCCCTCGGCGCGCAGGGCCGCGGCGGCGGCCTCCATCTCTCCAGCGTGCCGCGCCACGCCCACCACCCGGGCACCCCGGCGGGCGAGGGTCGCCATCAGCGCCTGCCCCAGTCCCCGACTCGCGCCCGTCACCAGGACGGCCTTTCCCAAGAGCTTCATGTGCATGTCCTCCTTGCCGGGAGAGATACACGCCTTGAGATTAGGCATTGGCACGGGCGCCAATGGCTTGGCAGATTGCCAATCCATGAACGACGAAGACCTGCCGGACCGGCTGGCGCGCAACATCCGGACGCTGCGCGAGACACGCGGAGCCACGCAGGCGCAGCTCGCGAAGCTGGCGGGCATGCCTCGCGCCACGTGGGCGAACCTGGAGTCCGGCGCGGCCAACCCCACGCTGTCGGTGCTGCACCGCGTGGCCGGGGCGCTGCAGGTGTCGCTGGAGGAGCTCATCGCGAAGCCCCGGGCGAGCGCCCGCCACTACCCTCGCGCCAGCCTCCCCGTCCGCATGCGGGGGGCGGGCATGCTGCGCAAGCTGCTGCCCGACCCGCTGCCCGGCATGGAGTTCGACCGGGTGGAGCTGCCGCCGCAGGTGCGCATCACCGGCGTGCCCCACACGCCCGGCACCCGCGAGTACCTCACCTGCGAGTCCGGCGAGTTGCTGCTCATCGCCAGCGGCGAGCGCTTCCACCTCCAGCCCGGGGACGTCGTCGTCTTCCGGGGCGACCAGAAGCACTCGTACGAGAACCCCGGCAGCAGGACGGCCGTGGGCTACTCCGTCGTCCTGCTGGCGCCCACGGTGTGAGTCTGGGGCCAGGCCGGGTCAGCCCGCGTCCCGTCCGTAGTACCAGGCGGTGAGTGCCAGGCGCGGGGCGAAGGCGGGCAGCACCTCGTGCTCGACCTGCTCGCTGAGGAATACCACGAGCCTGTCCAACGACGGCTCCACGTCCACGGGCGCCGAGTCCTCGGGGTACAGCCGCAGCACGCCGCCATGGGCCGGCGCCCAGCCCGCGTTGGCGTACCAGATGGCCGTGGCCCGCCGGTTGGACTGGCCGGGGAACGCGTCGCGGTGGCGCGCGTAGTGGGCCCCTCCACCCGGGTAGCAGGCGAGCTGCAAGTCGAAGCGCCCCAGCCCCAAATACGCGCCCGAGGACAGCGCCTCGCCCAGCTCGCGGAAGGCGTCCCAGAGCGCGCCCAGCGACGTGCCCGGCTCCGGCACCACCCAGTCGATGAGGTCTCCGCGCACCGCCGTGTCGCGGGTGTGGTCCGCGCCGCCGCCGGATGCCCGCGGGCCGCAGCCCTCCGGCGTCCACCCGCGCCAGGGCCTCGTCCCGCGCTGCGCGCGCCCGCGCCTCCCCCAGGAAGGTGGGACGGCTGAAATATCCCCGCGTCCCCAGCGCTTCGACCTCGTCGTCCGTCAGCTCCACCCTGCTTCCTCCGCGACACACACCGCGCACACCCGCGCACCGTGCCCCAGACTCCCGCTCCAGGGAAGGAGGTACACTGTCCCCATGGCGCACCTCTCGCGAGTCCTCACCGTCATCCTGGGTGCCGCGCTCGGAGCACTCGGCGCATGGCTGCTCCTCCGCCCGCCGCCCACGTTGCTGCCGGACACCTCGGCCGTGGTGCAGCAGATGCGCGACGTGGCCCGGCTGGAGACGCTCGACGTCTCCCTCTACAAGAAGGTGGCCTTCGCGCCCGAGCCCCAGGCCACCGATGCGCTGTGGAAGGACGTGCTCCTCTGGGCGAAGCACGCGATTGAGAACCCGCATGGCCGCGCCATCGTCTTCGCGGACGCGCACCTGGGCTTCGACTTCCAGCGCTTCGGCCCGTCGAACCTCCAGGTGGCCGGCACGCGCGTGTACGTGGTGCTGCCGCCGCTGGAGGTGAAGGTGGAGCTGCGCCCCGGTGAGACGGAGGTCATCGACTCCAACCTGGACAGCGCACAGACGGCGCAGCTGCTGGAGAAGGCTCGCCTCGCCTTCGAGCAGGAGGTGCGGGCCGATTCACGCCTCCGCCAGCGCGCCCGGGACTCCGCGGAGCGCTCGCTGCGGGGGCTGCTGCTCACGCTGGGCTACCGCGAGGTGCTCTTCGTGGACAGCCTGCCCACGGCCACCGCGGGCTGACGCCCGAGCCTCACGCGACGGAGAGGCCCCCGTCAGTGAGGCGGAAGATGCCGGGAATCCCGTCCGGCGCGGGCACCAGTCGCTCCAGCGCCTCGCGCGCGGCGGCGTCCGACTCGCGGCACACGAGCGCCAGCTCCCCTCCGGCCCCAGCGCCACGAGCAGCGG
>JBKGHK010001319.1:0-1548 GCA_046520375.1 Pyxidicoccus sp. 3LFB2 | reverse complement strand
GGCGGTGAACTCCTCGTCCGTCAGGTGGCCCCGCTCGCGCAGGGCGGCCAGCCGCTCCAGCTCGGAGGCGAGGCTGGGGGCGGCAGCCGCGCCGCCCGGGGCCGTCTGCTGGTCCACGGCGAGCATGGCGCTGCTCAGGCTGGAGGCCACCATGCCGATGAGGCCGATGCCCATCAGCATCAGCGCCGTGGCGCAGATGCGCGCCAGGCCCGTGTGGGGGGTGATGTCGCCGTAGCCCACGGTGGTGGCGGTGACGATGGCCCACCAGAGCGCGTCCTCGAACTCGGCCAGGCTGGGGTTGGTGGTCCGCTCCAGCACCCACACCACGGTGGCCAGGCCCAGCACCACCGCGGAGGAGACGAGCAGCGTGTGGCCCAGCTTGTAGCGGTTGAAGAGGGCGTCCAGCACGGCGAGCCCCCGGAAGCGGCGGTACGCGGAGACCAGCCGCAGGATGCGCAGCACCCGCGCCAGCCGCAGGAGCTGGGCGGCGCGCAGCAGGCTGAAGGACTCCGCGTAGAGGGGCACTAGGCCGGGCAGCTCGTACCAGTGCCGGCGCAGGAAGCCCCAGCGGTCCTTCGCCCGGGACAGGCCCCAGAGGAAGTCGGCGAGGAAGATGAGGACGAAGCCCAGGTCGATGGCCGCGAGCAGCTGGAAGCGTGGGGCCGGCCAGCTCAGGCCCTCCAGCTCCACGTAGAAGATGGGGCCCAGGCTGGCGAGGGCGAGCACCATCATCACGAAGTCGCGCAGCGCGAGCACGCGGGAGGTGGCGGCCGGGGCCTCCACCTGGGACAGCGGGCTCGCTTCCACCACCTCGGGAAGGACTTCCTCGGGTCGCATGGCGCCAGGACGCTACGTCCGGCGGCACCCCGAAGGGAATCCCACCCCGGGGACTGGGCTGCCTTCTCGTCCCACCTGCTGACGCAGGGCCCCCCTCACCCGCGCAGCGCCGGCCTGCCCTCTCCATCCCTCCTGCTGACGCAGCGCGGGCCCCGCCCCCTGCGACGCCTGGCTGCCCTCCCGGAATGACGGCGGAGGGCCCGGGGCTGGACGTTGGGCCCCGGGCGACCCACCTTCAGGGTAGTCATGGGCGTGGAATGGAAGGACAACATCGACGTCGCCGACATGCTGGAGCGTGTGGCGGACCTGCTGGAGTCGCAGGACGCCATGCCGTTCCGGGTGAACGCCTACCGGAAGGCCGCGAACACGATTGCGTCCTGGCCGACGGCGGTGGCGGAGGTGCTGGCCTCGGAGGGCGAGGCGGGCCTGCGCAAGCTGCCGGGGGTGGGCAAGAGCATCGCGGCGGCGGTGGCCGAGTGGGTGCGGACCGGGCAGTTCAGCATGCTCGAGCGCCTGGAGACCGAGACCTCGCCCGAGCAGCTGCTCGCCAGTGTGCCGGGCATCGGTCCGGAGCTGGCGCGGCGCCTCCATGAGGCCCTGGGCATCCGGACGCTGGAGGAGCTGGAGCAGGCGGCGCACGACGGAAGGCTGGAAGAGGTGGAGGGCTTCGGGCCCCGGCGCGGGCAGCAGGTGCGCGAGCTGCTGTCCGGC
>JBKGHK010001318.1:0-1549 GCA_046520375.1 Pyxidicoccus sp. 3LFB2 | reverse complement strand
AGGCGCGCCTGCCTCGCCCCCGCCTCCACCTCCCGTGCATGCGCCGCCATCAGTGGATCCTCCAAAGGATGCCAGCCGCGCGAGCACCTCCTTCATCGGAAGCGCCCGCCCGCTCCGGCCACACCACCAGCGCCTGGCGGCGCACGACGGCGTCCAGCGCGGCGTCCCACGTCCTGCCGGGCCTCCTGCAGCGAGGGCACCACCGGCTGCGACATGGCCGCCATCATCTCCCCCACCGTCCCATGGGGAATCATCGAGCGGCCCGCGAGCATCTCCCACACCACCACGCCGCACGAATAGATGTCGCTGCGGTGGTCCAGGGGCTCGGCGCGCACCTGCTCCGGGGACATGTACCCCAGCTTGCCCATCACCGTGGACGGCAGCGTGTACTTGCTGCGCGCCGCGGACTTGGCGAGGCCGAAGTCGATGACCTTCACCTCGCCGTCGTACGACACCATGACGTTGTGGGGGGACACGTCGCGGTGGACGATGCCCAGAGGCGTGCCGTCCGGCCCCGTCTTGCGGTGCGCGTAGCCCAGCCCTTCCGCGATGCGCTGGCCGATGAAGAGCGCCACCGGCACCGGCACCGCCACGCCCTGCGCGCGCGCCTGCTCCAGCAGGTACGCCAGGTCCACGCCGGCCACGTACTCCAGCGCCATGTAGTAGGTGCCGTCCGCCTCGCCCATGTCGTACACCTGGGCAATCGACGAGTGGACGAGGTGCACCAGCACCTTGGCCTCGTGGTGGAAGCGGTCCAGGAACTGCCGGTCCTTCAAGAGCGTGGGGAGAATCGTCTTGACGATGCACGGCTTCTCGAAGCCGGCCGCGCCGCTGATCTTCGCCAGGAAGACCTCGCCCATGCCGCCCTGGCCCAGGGGGTGGACGAGCTCGTAGCGCCCGAGAAAGCGGGGGGACTCTGTAGGTGCGGTGCTCATGGCTTCTCCCGGCAGCGAAGCACCCGGCCCCGGCTGAATCAAGCAACCGACCGGACTTCCACCCAATGGACACCTCTCACGGCCTGAACAGAAAGGCCGTTCCCCGGGGAGGGCGTCAGACCCCCGGGGCACAACTGTCCGTGAAACGGCCAATACGTCCCGGCATTCACGGCGTTGAGAGCGTCGACACGTGAGTCCCGGGCCCACCTCTCCGGACGGGATGTGCGCCCAGGGAGGTGAAGGGAGGGGTGTGCCCGGAGCGGGGGGAGCCGGTTCCGGCCACAACACACGGGATGTGAACCCGCGCACCTCCCGCCGCGGGGGCCTCCTTCGGGCCGTTGCGGAGCCGAGGGGGGATGCACTCCCTGAAGGCATGCGCGCCGAGGCGGGCTGGATGCAGCCTGGCCCGCCGCGTGTGGGTGTCGCCTGGTGTCGGTGACGGAAGGAGTGGCTCATGAAGCGCTGGGGACTCGTCGGGCTCGTGGCGATGGTGGCGTGCGCGCCGGAGAACACGTCGTTCACGGAAGCGCAGGGTGGCGCATGCCCCGGTGTCAGCGCGGGGATGCTGGAGGACGCACCCCAGGCCCAGGGCCGCGGCGGCGTGGGCGGCCCGG
>JBKGHK010001317.1:0-1553 GCA_046520375.1 Pyxidicoccus sp. 3LFB2 | reverse complement strand
CTCCTTGGACAGGCCGCCCAGCAGCACCGTGCGCGCGCCCACGCCCGGCACCGCGCCCTCCAGCGTCACCGGGCTGTGCACCGTCTCCGCCGTGGGGCTGGTGAGGTTGACCAGTCCGAAGATTTCGTCCGACACCAGCAGGCTGCGCTGCTCCACCACATAGGTGGCCAGCGCCACCAGCTCCTCCTGCGTCAGATAGGTGCCGGTGGGGTTGGAGGGCTGCGAGACGACGATGGCGTCCGGCGCCGTGCCGCCCTGCCCCCGCCGCGCCAGCAGGCCGGACAGCGGGCCCTGCTCCACGTCACAGCCAGCGGACGCGAAGGTGGGCGGCAGCACGCCGTAGCAGGGCGTGGCGAGGAAGACGCGAGGCGCGCGCCCCAGCCGCTTGCGCAGGGCCACGCCCAGGTGGTGGATGAGGGGCCAGACGCCCGGCGCCAGGGACAGGTCCTCCGGCGCATAGCGCACGGCGCGCGTCTCCAGCAGGAAGGCGGCCACCGCCTCCGCCAGCCCCGTCTGCGCGCCGGAGTCTCGGGGCGCGGTGCCCGCGGCGATGAGCCCCTCGACGAGCGGCGGGGGCAGCGGCCCTTCATTCTCCCCGTAGTCCAGGCGCACCAGCTCCGGGTCGTCCTCGCGGAACACCTTGGGCGCGAAGGCGGGGAAGCCCGCCAGCCGGGCGATGCGCTTCGAGCGGGGCAGCGACACCCCGGGGGCCGGGCGGGCGGCGGGCGACTCCGGCTCCGCGAAGGAGATGCGGAAGGAGAGCAGGTCCGCGAAGGTGCGCTCGTAGAACCACTGCGCCAGCGTGCTGATGCGCGAGTACGTCACCTCCGCCGCCACCTCCAGGTCCGCGCGCAGGGGCTCCGGCACGGGGAGCAGCAGCGTCAGCTCCAGGTCCGGCCACACCGCGTTCTTGATGAGGCCGTAGAGCACGACGAGGTTCGGCGAGTACGGCTCTCGCGCGAGGAACTCGAACAGCGTGTGGGGCTCCACCGCGCCGGTGATGTTGAAGAAGGCGCTCTCGTCCAGCACCACCCAGATGCCCCGCCGCGCGGCCTCCGCGAGGATGTCTCGCAGCACCGCGAGGTTGGTGCGCTCGCCCGGCTCCACCGTCAGCAGCACCAGCTTCACGTCGAAGGCCGTCAGCAGCTGGCGGACCTCGTCCAGCGTGGTGTGCGTCACCGTGGTGCGCACGCCCGCCTTCTCCAGCGCCCGCGCGTAGAGCGGCTGCAGGTTGCGCGACACCAGCACCTCGTCGCCCACGTCACACGTGGCCAGCAGCAGCGAGTAGACGGCCTGCTCACGCTCGGGCGCGACGAACAACTCGTCTTCCTTCAGCCGCAGCCCGAAGTAGCGGTCCAGGTAGCGCACCACCCGGCCCCGGAAGGACGCGTCCCCCGCCTCGTGCGCGTAGGGCATCAGCGGCCCACGCGCCAGCCGCGCCGCCAGCTCCGCCACGAAGCCAAGCTGCTCGGCCGAGGCCGCGCCCAGGTCCAGCTCCTCCTGCAAGGGCGCCGCGCCCAGCTGCCGCAGGGCCGCGCGCAGCGCCAGCGTCT
>JBKGHK010001316.1:0-1556 GCA_046520375.1 Pyxidicoccus sp. 3LFB2 | reverse complement strand
CGCGGCCACACCAGCGACAAGGCCACCACGCTGCGCGACGCGGGCTTCGTGCTGGGCCGCGTGGTGGACGCCGACGGCCGCCCGGTGGCGGGCGCACGCGTGGCGCCCGACAGGACGGAGCTGGCGGACCGCGTCTACTACCCCACCACCGACTTCAGCGCCGTGAGCCAGGACGGCACCGGCGCGGACGGCCTGTTCCTCTATGTCCACTCCGGCGCCGACGCGGAGACGTTCCGCCTGAGCGTGGAGGGCGCGGAGGGCTACACGCCGCGCAACGTGGGCGCCGCCCCGGGCTGGGGCCTGGTGCTCACCGTCTACCCGGGCAGCTTCCCGCCCCCGTAGCGGGCTCGCACCTCACGGGCTGCCTGCCCGCCTGCTCTCTGGACGGACGTCATGGGTGGAGCGGCCCGAAACACGGGGCGCTCCCACCTTCCCGGCGGAGGTACGGCGCCATGGAGCGACACGTCATGATGGGCTACGCGAGCCTGCCCGTGCGCACGCGTGGCCGCGCTCGCGTCACTTCCCACAAGCCGAGACGCTGGCTGCCGGAGGACCGCTTCGAGCGCGCGAATGCCATCGGCGCCTTCTGGAGCATGGTGGCCATCAATGTGGCGTTGTTCATTGCCCCCGGGGTGAACGGCTTTGTCGCCGGGTGGACGGGAAGCGCGGGGCTGGGAGGCCCCGGCCGGACGCTGCGCATGGCGCTGCCGGCGGCGGTGCTCTCGTCCCTGGGACTGAGCCTCATCCTCGGTCCGCTGGGCCTGCCCATCCTCGGCCTGTACCCCGGCGTCGGCGCGAGCGAGGCCGTGCTGTTGTCCGGAGGCGGGCTGCTGCTGGCCGCGTGGCTGCGGGGCCTGCTCACCTGGGCGCGCGCTGTCCGCGTGCGGGCACGGGCACGGGCCTGAGCAGCGGCCTGGAGCATCCCGGGCCGGGTGACGCCTGGCCGTGCACCCGCCGACGCCCTGCCCTGTCGACCGATGCGTGGCGCGCTCGCGCGACGCATCCCTCCCCAGGGCGTCCATGCTTTGAGCGGACCCCTCCCTGGAACGGACCCCATGTCCGGCCCCGGGGTTGATGGAGCTTCCGCGCGTCGGGGGGACGCCAGGGATGAGCTGGACCGGAGGGCCCCAGACTCGTAGCGCGGGTGTGGTCCACGCCGTGGCCCGAGGGGCGGCGCTGGGGACCTTCGCCGTGGGCGTGCTGACGCTCGTGGGCCGGCTGCGCGACGTCACCGCCCTCACGTCGGTGATGGCGGGCTTCCCCGTGACGTCCACGCCGAGCAGCATCGCGTTGATGCTCGGTGGGCTGTCCCTGGGGCTGCGGCTGTCTGCCCGCTCCTCCGCGCTCCGCGAGGCGCTGGCGGTGGCCTGCGCGCTGGGGATGCTGGCCGTTGGCGTGGTGAACCTCGCCCAGGACCTGCTGGGGCTGGACGTGGCCGCCGGCGGCGTCGCTGACGCGGCCGCCAGGCGGAGGGACGCCAGGCATGGACCGCCCCTCGCCGCCTCACGTCCTGTTGCCTGCTGCTGTTGGGCGGCGCGCTGGCCCTGCTGGGCGGC
>JBKGHK010001315.1:0-1559 GCA_046520375.1 Pyxidicoccus sp. 3LFB2 | reverse complement strand
GGGAGGTGGAGGCCCTGCGCCGCATCGGCCCGCCCGCCGCGCCGGCGCTGCTGGGCCAGGGCACCAGCGCCACAGGTGAGCCCCTGGTGGTGATGGAGCGCATCGACGGGCTGACGCTGGCGCGGAGGCTGGCGGAGCTGCCCGGACCTGGCGCGCTGCCCTGGGCAGAGGCCACGCCGCTGATGTTGTCGCTGGCGGAGGCCGTGGGCCACGTGCACGCCGCCGCTGTCGTCCACCGGGACTTGAAGCCGGAGAACATGATGCTCGCCGGCGAGCGCGTCGTGCTCCTGGACTTTGGCCTGGCCCGGCTGGGTGCCACGGAGGAGGCCTCAGCCCCCGGCGTCACCCTCACCCGCACCGGCCAGCGCCTGGGCACCCACGAGTACATGGCCCCCGAGCAGTGCCGCGACGCGAGGACCATCGACGCGCGGGCGGACCTGTACAGCCTGGGCGTCGTCTACTTCGAGCTGCTGTGCGGCCGGCCTCCCTTCGTGGGTGACACGGCCGCGGTGCTGCAGGCCCATGTGTCGCGCAGGCCGCCCTCGCTCAAGGAGCTGGCGCCGTGGCCGGTGCCCGCGTCGCTGGAGGCGCTCGTCCTGCGCTTGCTGGCGAAGGATCCGGAGGAGCGGTTTCCCAACGCGGCGGCACTGGCGGAGGCCTTGCGCAAGGTGACTGGCGAGCTGGCGGGTCAGGCCATGGCGTCCGTCGCGCCTCCGTCCGCGGTGGCCGGTGCTCCCGCTCCGGCAGGGGAGAGCCGGAGTCCGAGGGAGGTGGCCCTGCTCGGTGTGAAGACGTCGCTGGACGTGCCTGCCCTGCTCGCGCAGCTCTCGGCGTCGGGCGCGGAGCTGGCACGGGTGGAGGCCGGGCTCGCCGTCTTTGCCTTCCCACATGCGGCCAGTGTGGAAGCCGGACTGCGCGCGGCGTTCAAGGCAGCGGAGACGTTGGGCCCGTTGCTGCCCGCCGGCTCGCAGTGCGCCATCCACTGCGCGCCCCTGCGCGTTCGCGAGCGCGCGGGCCGGTTCACCCTGGGCGGCGCCGCGGTGGAGCGCCCCGAACGCTGGTGGCCTGCCTCCGAGTCCCCTGCCCTCACGCCCGAAGCCCGTGCTCACCTCGGTGACACGGGGCCGGGGCGCACGCCGGTGCCCGAGGTGGTGCTGCCCTCCATCGACGTCATGCTCGGCCGCGAAGCCGAGCTGACCTGGCTGCGGGACGGCCTCGCGCGCGTTCGCGGAAGCGGCGCTCCGGCGTTGCTGACGCTGCTGGGGGAAGAGGGGCTGGGCAAGACGCGCGTGCTGTCGGCATGGCACCACGAGCTGCGGAGCACTCCGGACGTTTCCGCCCTCTTCGTGGAGGCCCAGCCCGACGAGGGCAGCGCGAGCGAGAGCGGCCTGCGCAACCTCATCACCACCGTCCTCGGGTTGCCGCCGTCCACGCCTCCAGACGAGGCGGTGCGCCAGCTGCTCGCGGACGCCGGCCCTCGAATGACGCGGCCGCGGCCCACCCCGCAGCGCGGCGTCAGCTCATTGCCCGGGCGCTGGCCTCGCGGCTGTGGCGGCTCG
>JBKGHK010001314.1:0-1561 GCA_046520375.1 Pyxidicoccus sp. 3LFB2 | reverse complement strand
CATGGGCGTCACGCTGCCCGAGCCGCGACCGACGAGCGCGACGCCACCGCCCAGCAGCACCACGGCGGCACCGATGGCCACGGCCACGGGCACGCGCTTGCTGCCGGGCCGGGACACGCCCGCGGCGCGAAGCTCCTGGGACGTCAGCTCCGAGCTCTTCAGCAGCTCCGGAGGCACCGGCACGGGCGTGGTGGGCCGGCGCGAGTCCACGTCCTCCTTCGGACGCGGCTTCTCGACGGGGGCGGGCGCGCTCGGGTTGGAGCGCGTGGACGAGCGGAGCGTGCGCCGCAGCTTGTTGAGCTGCTGCCGCAGCGCGTCCGCCGAGTTGGGGCGCGCCTCCGGGTCCTTGGTGAGCATCTGCAGGATGAAGGCGTCCAGCGCGGGCGGCAGGTCGGAGACGAACTCCGAGGGCCTGGGCGGGCGCGCCTCCACGTGCTTCATCAGCAGGTCCACCGGGGACGTGCCGACGAAGGGCAGCCGGCCCGTCACCATCTCGAAGGTGACGACGCCCAGCGCGTAGAGGTCGGTCATCGGACCCACCTCCTGGCCGCGGGCCTGCTCGGGCGCCATGTACTCCGGCGTGCCCACCACCATGTCCGTGCGCGTCTGCGCGCTGCGGCCGGTGGGCGTCTGCGCGCGCTTGGCGAGGCCGAAGTCCAGCACCTTCACGTAGCGCGAGCCGTCCGGCTGGCGCACGAGGAAGATGTTGCTCGGCTTGAGGTCTCGGTGCACCACGCCCGCGCCGTGCGCGGCGGCCAGCGCGGCGAGCACCTCGTCCAGCAGCGACAGGGCCTCCTGCACCGGCAGGCGGTTCTTCTCCGTCAGCACCGCGTCGAGCGCCTGGCCGTCCAGGAACTCCATGACGATGTACTGCCGCCCGTCCGGCACCTGGCCGAAGCCGAAGATGTCGATGATGCCGCGGTGGCGGATGGCGTTGACGGCGCGGGCCTCCGCCAGCAGCCGCTCCACCTGCTCGGTGGAGTGGGCCAGCTCGGGGCGCAGCACCTTCACCGCCACGCGCTTGCCGATGAGCGGCTGGATGCCCTCGTACACCAGGCCCATGCCACCCACGCCCACGCGGGTGCGCAGCTCGTACTCCCCGAGCTTCAGCCCGATGAGCGGGTCCTTGGGGCCGGTGTCCATGGGCCGGGCGTCCGCCGCGTGCACCACCACCTTGGGCTCCGGCGGGCGCACGTGGAACGACGTCAGCACCACCGTCCCGTCGCGCGGGCACACGGCAGTGTCAGGAGGAACAGAAAGACCGCAGGTCTCGCAGATCAGCTCGGATGCCATCTCAACCAGGGGAGTCAGCGTAGCAGGTTGATACCTCTCACGCGATGTACCGGCCCCGGGAGACCAGGCGAGCGGTCAAGCACCGCACGCCGGATCACCCTGGCAGGCCCCCCCAACGTCGGGCCGCGGACGGCGGACCCTACGGGTTTGGACAGCCCACGGTGGGCAGCTGCTCTCCGGTGGCCCCCGGGTTGCCGGCGCTCGCACCGCCCGCGCCTCCGGCGCCCAGGGTGGTGGCCACGTTCTGCGACTGGGCCACGCCCGCGTC
>JBKGHK010001313.1:0-1563 GCA_046520375.1 Pyxidicoccus sp. 3LFB2 | reverse complement strand
GCGCCGGCCAGCAGCAGGGCCAGCGCCACGAGGCCCACCTCCGTCGCCAGCACGAAGGGCAGGCCCGAGGCGAAGGGCAGCCGGCCCGTGCGCACCGCGTCGATGAGCAGCACGGCAACGAGCAGCGCGCTGGAGAGCAGGAGCAGGCGCCGGGCATGCGTCGCGGCGGAGCGGTCCAGGAAGGCACTGCCCAGGGCCACGACCCAGGCCGCGTGGAAGGCGGCATGCTCCCAGCGCGGACGGTCCGCGAGCGCCGCGGGCAGCAGCTGGTTGGCCACGAAGACAGCCGCGACGGCCAGCGCGAGGCCGGCGCAGAAGCCCGACGTCAGCCGCGCGAGCACCGCGTCGAAGCGGCCCGGCTGCTTCGCGCGCCGCCGCTCCAGCCACAGGAGGTTGCCCGCGAGGATGCCAAAGGCGACCAGCAGCGAGAGCAGCGCGTAGAGCACCTTCGCGGGGAAGCCGGCCCAGGTGGCGAAGTGCAGGCCGAAGAGCGGGTCCATCACCCGCGTGTACGCCGAGGCGCCGCCCGTCTCGCGCGCCCAGACCAGCGCGCCCTCGCGCGACACCCGCACGTGCGTGAAGGCGTGGAGCGTGCCCTCGTTCTCACCGGGCAGGTGCACCAGGCCGCTCTCGTCGCCGAGGTTGTCGAAGAAGAACCAGTGGTGCGTCGAGCGGGGGAAGCGCTGCTTCGCCAGCTCCAGCGCGTGGGCGAGGTCGGGCGCCCCGGCGGGCCGGCCCGACGCGGGAGGCGGCGAGGGCCAGTCCACGGCGAGCTCGCGGGCCTTGGCATCTCCAGCCAGCGACGTCTTCACCACCGCCGGCTCGAACCAGTCATCCAGCCAGAGGATGCCGCCGGTGAGCGCGAAGACGAGCAGGAAGGGCGCGGTGACGACGCCAATCACCTTGTGCGCGTCGGACCAGAACACGCGCCGCGCGGCGCCGGGGCGGAACTGGATGAACTCGCGCACCAGCCGGCCCAGCTGGAGCAGCAGCCCCGTGCCAATCAGCAGCACCAGCACCGCCGAGGCGAAGCCCGTCACATGCTTGCCTCCGGGGACGGGCTCCAGGAAGTGCATCGCGTTGAGGAACTCGCCCAGGTCGCTGCGCTCGCCCAGCTGCTGGCCGGAGACCGGGTCCACCCAGAGCGGCTTGATGGTGCCCTCGGGTGACACGCGCCAGATGCGCAGCCAGGGCTCCTCATCGGTGGGCAGGGAGATGCCGAACCACGCTGGCTTGGCCGCGGCCTCCGCGTCGGCCACCTGCTGCGCGAGCTGCACGGCCCGCGCCTCGGTGACGGCGATGGGCGCCCGGAAGGTGGGCTCCTGCCAGGGGGACAGCTCCTCCGCGAACAGGGCGAAGGCGCCGAGGAAGAACGTCACGAAGAGGACCAGCGACGACAGCACCCCGGCCCACGCATGGGCATCCCAGAGCACTGCGTAGGCGCGCGGAGAGAGCTTCATGCGAGCACCAGGACGGCGGCGGCCACGGCGGCGACCACGGCGGAGCCCACCCAGGCCCGCACGCCGCTCCGGGCCAGCAGCGCCAGACACGCGGCGGTGGCGG
>JBKGHK010001312.1:0-1564 GCA_046520375.1 Pyxidicoccus sp. 3LFB2 | reverse complement strand
CGAGGCGGTGGTCACCACCGCGTCCAAGCGCAACCAGCGCATCTCCGACGTGCCCTCACCGTGTCTGGATTCGGCCGAGGAGCTGGAGGGCACCGGCCAGTTCTCGCTGTGCGAGGCCATCGCCAGGGCTCGGAACCGCGGCCTCCCCGCCATCCTCACGCCGGGAGGGAGCAGGCGCGTCCATGGGAAGGAAGCGCTTGCCCTCCTTCTGCACGGCCCCCTTGCGGACGAGCTCACGCAGGGCGCGCTTGAGCTCGGTCTGCTGCCCGGGGTGCAGGCCGGCAAGCCGCAGGAGCTCCTTGATGCCCAGCGGGTGGTCGGCGTCTGCGAGAATCTGTCTGAGTTGGTCTGGAGAAAGGCTCACGGTGGGGTCGCGGCTCGGCCGCTACGGGAACGGGTAAGCCCGGAGCGCCCAGACGGGAACCCCCCGGCGACCGGCCGCCTCCCAGAGCCTTCTCCGGGCGGCGTCCCTCAGGGCTTGACCGTGACGTTGATTTTGAAGGAGCGGTCCACCAGGCCGGGGGAAAGTGCCTTGGCCAGGAAGAACTCCACCTCGAAAGTGCCCGGGTTCCTGGGCGTGAAGAAGAATTCGCGGGTGGCCGGTCCGCCACTGGCGCCCGGCTCGTAGTTGGCTTCGCGCAGGCCCACGCGCTTGGCCACCGTGGGCTCGATGGCCCAGGTGAAGCCGGGCTGCTCGGGCAGCCGCACGGTGAGGCCGTGGTTGAGCTTCACGTCCACGGACGTGGGCACCTCGCCCTCGATGTGGACCAGCTCCATCTCGTCGCGAGACACGGCGCGGGCCTCGGGCGGACGCGGCTCCACCGTCTCCGCGATGAGCTTGCCGCCCCAGCCGGACGTCTTGTCCACCACGCCCTGCAGCTGCAGGGTGTGGCCCACGTGCTTGCGCAGGTTCTTGCTGGCCGCCTTGCCTTCGATGATGAAGGAGACCTGCTGGCGGGTGCCGCCGTTGGACACCACGAGGACGAAGTCCTCGCCCGTCATCTCGAGGTTGCCGCGCACGGTGGCGAAGCCCTTGACGCCCGCGCCCATGCCGGCCGCCGTCACCATGGTGATTTCGCCAGGCGACAGGTAGCGCAGCCGCGGCTCGGTGTCGGCGGGAGGCGGGGCTTCGACTTCGGCCTCGGGCTTCTTCGCCGAGTACTTGCGCACGTCCACCACGCCGCCGTGGTTGGTCGTCTTGCGAATCATCCCGCTGACGGAGACCTTGTGGTCCACGTACGCCGGGAGGACCTCCTGGTCCGGGCCCTGGAGGAGGAAGGTCAGCTCGCGCTTGTCGCGGCCCACCACCACGAGGTGCGGCATCTCGTTCGTCACGACGAGCCGGCCCTTGAGGCTGCCCTCGCCCATGACGCCGCGGCCTTCGCCAGCGGTGAGCAGTTGCTCCATCTCACGCTTGGTGAGCGGCTCGCCCGGGGGCGGAAGCTTGGTGGCTCGGGGACGGGGCCTGTCGACGGCGGGGACGGAAGCCCCCGCGCCGCCAGCGCCACCTGCCTTGGAGCCGGCCTTCCCGCCCGCGGACTTCCCGGCGGGAGCCGCCTTGGCG
>JBKGHK010001311.1:0-1573 GCA_046520375.1 Pyxidicoccus sp. 3LFB2 | reverse complement strand
CGAAGCCCCGGGCGCCAGCCAGTCCAGCGCGGACGGGGAGACTTCCACCCCCGCGTCATGGAGGGACAGCCCGGGGCGGCGGCACACGGCCTCCACCTCGCGCACCACCAGCCGGCGCAGCAGGTCCGCGGAGAGCGGGGAGAAGACGACGACGTCATCCAGCCGGTTGAACAGCTCCGGGCGGAAGAAGCGCTGCACCTCGGCGAGGTAGTGGGCGCGCAGGGCGGAGACGTCGGGCGCGCCGCCGGACGAGTCGAAGCCCACGCGGGCGCGCCAGGTGTCCGCGCCCAGGTTGCTGGTGAGGACGAGCACCGCGTTGCGGAAGTCGGTGAAGCGGCCGGAGGCGTCGGTGAGACGGCCCTCGCCGAGCACGCCCAGCAGCGCGTCGTGCACGGCGGGGTGGGCCTTCTCCACCTCGTCCAGCAGCACCACGCAGAAGGGCTGGCGGCGCACCGCCGCGGACAGGTGCCCCGGCGTCTCGCCGTCGCCCAGCAGGCGCAGCAGCGCGTCCGGCCCGGCGTACTCGCCCATGTCCAGGCGCACCATGCGCTCCTTCGCGCCGAAGAGCAGCTCCGCCAGCGCCTTGGACAGCTCCGTCTTGCCCACGCCGGTGGGGCCCACGAAGAGCAGCACCCCCAGCGGGCGGCGCGTGTCGGCCAGGCCCGCCTTGAGGACGGACACCACCGACGCGGCGCGCTCCACCGCGGCCTCCTGCCCCAGCACCCGGGTGGAGAGGAAGGCGCGCACCTGGCCCGCCTCCAGCGGCATGTCGTCGCGCAGGAGCGACTCGGGGATGCCGGACTCGGAGGCGAACTGGCGCGTGGCGTCCAGACGGGTGACGCGCGGCTGCGCGGCGTGCATGCAGGTGGCCAGCAGGCGGCGGAGGAAGGCCACCGCGTTGCCCACCTGCGCGCCGTAGGGAAGGAAGCGGCGGCAGAGGAAGCGCGCCTCGTCGAGCGCCTCGGGCAGCACCTCCAGCGGCTTGGGCCCCGCGTCGTCCTCGGCGACGCGCGCGAGGATGCGGGCGAGCGCGTCCGAGGGCGGCTCCTCCACGCGCACCACGGAGAAGAGCCGGGCGAAGCTGGTGTTGCGGCGCTCCACCTGGGCCCACGTCTCGGGCGTGGCCTCGGCCAGGACGGACACCTCGCGGGTGGCGAGCAGCGGGAGCAGCAGCTGCGCCACGTTCTGGTCGCTTTGGGCGCTCTTGCCCGCGTCGAGCAGGTCCACCGCGTGGCCCAGCGACAGGAGGGCGTGGGACTCGGACGCTTCGCGGAAGCAGCGCAGCACCTGCTGCTGCCAGTCGCCGAAGCCGCCCTCGCCCGCGATGAGGCGGCTGCCATCCAGGAAGAAGAAGGGACGGGCGCGCTCGTCCGCGGTGGCGCCAGGCGCGCGCAGGGCCTGGGCGAGGGCGTGCAGCACCGCCGTCTTTCCCACGCCCGAGGGGCCCACCAGCACCACGGACTCCGCGTCCTTCGCGGCGATGCGCGCGCGCAGCAGCGTCACCAGGGCGTCCTGCTCGTAGGCGGCGTCGAGCTGGCCCTGCTGCGCCAGCTTGTGCCAGGGCACGGCGATG
>JBKGHK010001310.1:0-1573 GCA_046520375.1 Pyxidicoccus sp. 3LFB2 | reverse complement strand
CGCGTGCTGCGCGGCAGCCTGCGCGAGCAGGAAATCGAGCTGGCGGCGCAGCAGCACGAGCAGGAGCTGTCGCTGCAGAAGCAGAAGCGCGAGCAGGAGCTGGTGCTGGAGAAGCAGAAGCGCGAGCAGGAGGTGGAGCTGGCGCGACTGAAGACCGAGCAGGAGGCGGAAGCCGAGAAGGGCCGCCTGGTGCTGGAGCGCATGCGCCGCGAGCAGGAGCAGGCGACGGCGCGCCACGAGGCGCTGCTCGCCGAGCACCAGCAGGAGGCGGAGCGGCTGCACGCCGAGCTCCAGGTGGTGCAGGCACGCAAGGCGATTGTGGAGACGGAGGTGGCCATCGCCGAGCTGCGCGTGCGCAAGGACCGGACGCACCAGGAGCTGGAGCTCGTCAAGGCGCGGGCGCTGCGCGACATCGAGAACAGCGTGAGCGCGGAGGTCATCCAGATGACGCTCGCGCAGCAGCTGCCGCAGGTGGCCGCCGCCTTCCAGCAGAAGATGGGCGAGGTGCACGTCACGGCGGTGGATGGGGCCAACCCGTTTGGTTACATCGCCGCCGCGGTGGAGGGCGTCATGGGGCTGGCTCGCTCCGCGGGCCTGAAGGTGCCTGCCTCCTCGCCTCCCCCTCAAGCGCAGTAGCCCGTTTCCCCGGGCCTGCGTATAGAGAGGGGGCCCGCAGGGGAATCACGGAGCAGAGCGCGCATGGATGCGAAGAAACTGGCAGTCGTGGCGGTGCTGGCGGGAGTGGCGGTGGCCGTGGTGCCCTGGCTGCTGCCCACCGGCCCCACCGCCGGCCTGGACGCGGCCCGGTTCCTCGAATCGGGCAGCCTGGCGGTGGGTGCCGCGGTGGTGTTCGCCGGCGGGCTGCTCACCGCCCTGACGCCCTGCGTCTACCCGCTCATCCCGATTACCGTCTCCGTCTTCGGCGCGCGGAAGGCGGAGGGGCGGGGCAAGGCGCTGCTCCTCACCTCGGCCTACATCGTGGGCATGGGGGTGGTGTTCAGCGCGCTGGGAATCCTGGCGGCGAAGACGGGGCAGGCCTTCGGCGCGCTCCTGGGGCACCCGGCGGTGGTGTCCGGGCTGGCGGTGTTCCTGCTGCTGTTGGCCACGTCCATGTTTGGCGCCTTCGAGCTGGCGCTGCCCTCCAGCCTTCAGTCGAAGCTGACGTCGGTGGGTGGCTCGGGCCTGGCGGGCGCGTTCCTCATGGGCAGCGTGTCCGGCTTCCTCGCGGCGCCCTGCACCGGGCCGGTGCTGACGGGCCTCTTGGCTTTCGTGGCGAAGACGGCCAACACCACGCTGGGCGCGACGCTGCTGTTCATCTACGCGCTGGGCATCGGCGTGCCCTTCTTCCTCATCGGCGTCTTCACCGTGCGCCTGCCGCGCGGCGGCGTGTGGATGGAGTGGGTGAAGAGCGTGCTGGGCATCATGCTGGTGGCCCTGGCCTTCAGCTACCTCAAGGACGCGCTGCCCTGGGCGCGCGACACGGTGAAGGGGCTGGGCGCGCAGGTGGGTCAGGTGCCGGGCGCGGCCATCGCCGCGGCGCTGGTGGTGGCGGGCGTGCTGGTGGGGCGCGGTG
>JBKGHK010000130.1:0-18757 GCA_046520375.1 Pyxidicoccus sp. 3LFB2 | reverse complement strand
GGCGCGGCTGCTGGGCTGCCCCTGGGCGGTGATTCACAAGGTGCGGCTGAGCGGCGACGAGGTCCACGCCAGCGGGCTGATGGGCGACGTGCGGGGGCGGCGCCCCATCCTGGTGGACGACATGGTGTCCACCGGCGGCACGCTGGCGGCGGCGGCGGGCACGCTGCGCGAGGCGGGGTGCGCGGAGGACTTCACGGTGGTGACGACGCATGCGCTGCTGGTGGGCCCCGCCGTGGAGCGCCTGCGCGCGCTGCCGCTGACACGGCTGGTGAGCACCGACAGCGTGGAGCCGCCTACCGGGCTGCCCTTCCCGCATGAGGTGGTGACGCTCGCGCCGTTGGTGGCTCGCGCGCTGCAGCCGTGAGGGGCCTGCCGCGTGGAGTTGCCCCCGTCAAATCGGACAGCTCAGGGTTGAGAGTGAGCAGTTAGGACAAGAGCCGGTCTGATCCGCTGGCCCTACTGAGGTCTACGACCCGCGCGATTCACACAGGTGCGGCGCAGCCCACTCTCCAGAATTCTCATTGACTCCATCGTGAATTCTGAAGAAGATAATTGCTCCTGCCCCTTCAGCCCTGCCTGGAGCCCCCATGATGAGCCTCACCATCCAAGTCGACGACCAACTCCTGAAGGCTGTGACTGCCAAAGCTTCGGCGCTTGGCATCTCGACGGCCGAGTTCGCCGAGAAAGCGATACGCAACGCGTTGAGCAGTGCCCCCACGCCCTCTCTTGCCTTCGATGATGAGTTGCCTGGGGTGCAGCAGTACGCCCCCTACCTCGAAAAAGCCATGCGGCGTCTGAAGCGGCTGGATGAAGGCATCACGTTCACCCTGAACGGCAACTACAAGGGCTGGGAGCGCCTATTCTCCGCCGAAGAGTGGGCCAAGATGCGGGAGGCGGAAGGCTTCTCTCCAAACAACTTCGGGAAGCAGTTTCTGAAGTACATTGAGCGCTACAATCTCAAGCGCGGACCAATCGCGGAGGTCCTTCCAAAGACCTCTGACAACAAGCAACCGTATCGCAAGGTAGGGTCACCAGCTTCAGAGGAATAGAGGCGGTAGCGCCCCTCCGGCATACGCTCCTTCTTCTGTTCCGTCCCTCGCGTCCCTCGCCATTGTCTCAGGCTGCGGGCTCATCGCTTGCGACTTCGGCTCTGCCGTCATGTACGCCGAATGCGCCATCAACGAGCCCCCTGCTCGGTGACCCCAATCCCGCGAAGAAAGCGCGCTTAGCGCACAGAAACCCACACCAAGCACCCGTTCTCCGCGCATTAGGCATTGACGAATGCCGCCCGGGGCCCTACCTTACTCCTACCAGTGTTCGTCGCTGATTAGGCGCGGGTGGAACACCTAGTTACGACGGAATGTGCGCCGACGTAGGACATGAAAACGGGTCACTGGGTAGCGCACCTGGGCCCTTGACGCTGCGCGTCAAGTCCAGGGAATAAAAAAACCCCGGGGTCATCACCAGCATAGAAACGCTGGGAGAGGACGGCCCGGGGACGGTGCATCGAACTTATGTCGAACCTTCCGGGTGTGCAATCCATTTCTGCCGCAGCCCTGAGGAGGGTGTTGTCGCCCCCTCGTTTGGAGGCTTACCGCTTGAGCCAGCGCGACACACCGCGTGTCCTTATCGGGCGCTACAGGTGGAATGTAGCACTGTGCATGTCGCTGTATGCGCCACTGGGCTACCTGGAGGTGGCCTTTCGCAATAGCCTCCATGATGCGCTCACGGTATCCAAGGGAACGTCAGCTTGGTACGACCTCGCCCCTGCGTGGTTGTTGTCACGTGATCAGAACGCGATCAAAGTCGCGAAGACTGAACTGGGAAAGCGCAACGTGGCGTTCGAGCCCGGCCGCCTCGTGGCTGAACTGAGCTTCGGTTTCTGGACCAGCCTGCTGAGCCGCGACTACGAGCAGGTCATCTGGCCCAGCCTCCTGAAACCCGTCTTCCCCCATATGCCCCGGCGCGACCGGACGCGCAAGCGCGTGGCGGAACGCATGCACCAAGTGCGAAAGCTTCGCAACCGGGTCTTCCACCACGAGCCCATTTGGCGCTGGATGGACCTCCCTCAGCGGCACGCAGTTCTGGGAGAGACCATCGGCTGGTTCGAGCCGGCGTTGAGCCTCGTCCTTCCGGACGCGCACACCTTCAACGAGGTTCACGCCAAGGGCTCGACGGCGTTCGAGGTCGATGTTCAATGAGGGCCACGCGCGCATTTGGAGGCAGCGGGAGGGCCCATGAGCCGTTCTGAATCGGGAGTGCATCAGCGTTGGCCGGTCCTGCCGCTGCGCTCAGTCGTAGAGACGCTCTTCGTCGGGCTGCCAGTGTCCCGGCATCAGGCCAAAGAGGGGGAACAGGCAATTCACGAGCCGGTGCTTAGCGTGGGAGACCTCGAAGCAGGTCGAATCGCTCCTCGGGAGGAGTTGCTGGCAGTAGCGCTGCGTCCGGGGTCACTAGAGCGGTTCCGCATCCGAGAGGATGACCTGCTCGTATCCTGTCGAGGCACCCTCCTAAAGGTTGCACGCGTTCCAGGAAGCGCGACCTCGCTCCTCGTCAGTTCCAATCTCATCGTGGTGCGGCCCGGAGAGAAGCTCTCCCCCGCCGTGCTCTTGGCCTTGTTCCGGAGTGCCGCGTGGCAGGTCCGGTTGAGACTTCGCGTCCGCTCTTCGTCGGGGCTCGTTCAGCTTACCGTAAAGGACATGGAGGACCTGCCCGTTCCCCTACCACCTCGGGCGTTGCAACAAGAGCTCGCTGAACTCATTGAGGCGGAGCAGGAGCATCACGAAGCCGCGCTCCGGGCTGCGGCACTGCGTCGCGCGGTGGTGGATGGAATGGTTTCAGAAATTCTGCTGCCCGCCAGCGAGGGAGAACCTTCACGTGAGCCCGGGAATGAATGAGCTAGTAGGGCCGCTGTGGCGAACCATGGATGTCCTCCGCGCACATGGAGCAGTTGTCTACGACGCGGCGGGCTACGTATTCCGCCTGCTGGTCCTGAAGTTCCTGAGTGATGTGACAGACGGACATCCCACCTCCGGCGTCCCTCAATTCGTAGTCCCCCCCTTGGCCCACTGGTCCCAGTTGCGAGGTCACTCGCCTTCCGGCTTGGGCGACCGCGTCAACCAAGCCTGCGCCGTGCTGGAGAAGGCCAACCCTTCTCTCAACAGGCTTTTGACTGAGGCTGATTTCAACTCCATCAGACTGGGCGATCGGGTCTTGGTGGCCCTGATTCAGACGCTCTCGGCGCTTCCTCATCTGAGTGGAGAGCTGGTGTCGGATGGGAGCCTGGGTGAGGTCGCGGACGACTTCCTCCACCGGTTGGCTGAAGCGAGCGGACGTGGGTACGGCGAATTCTATACGCCGCCATCCGTGGCCCGGCTCCTGGCCGAACTCCTAGACCCACAGGAAGGCATGCGCCTCTATGACCCGGTCTGCGGCGTAGGCGGCTTCCTCGTGGAATGTACTCGCCGGGTCGCCTCCAAGTCCGCGATGAGCCTGTCTCGCGCGGCGGCCACGCTCGTTCTGCACGGACAGGAGAAGAACGCGGAACGGTGGGCCCTGTGCCGGATGAACCTCCTGTTACACGGCATCGTCGATGCACGCATCGAGCATGGAAACGCTTTGTGGTCCCCTCTGATAACGGAGCAGGGGCGCCTGCTTGAGTACGACAGGATTCTGGCGGATCCTCCCTGGAACCTTGATAATTGGGGAGCAGAGCTGGCTGCGAACGATGCCTTCGGCCGGTTCACCCCCTTACCGCCCAGGCACAATGCGAACTACGCATTCGTGCAGCACTGCCTAGCCGCTCTAGCGGAAGGGGGAAGGGTTACGATCCTGATGCCGCGCGGAGCGCTCTTCCGCGGTGGCGTTGAAGAGCAGATCCGCCGCAAGTTGCTGGAAGAGGACCGGTTCGAAGCCATCATCGGTCTGCCTGGAAACCTGCTTTACGATATCTCCATAGCGCCCATCATCCTAGTCCTGAGGAAGGGCAAGCCCGCCGACCGGCGGAATCACGTGCTATTCATCGATGCCTCCGAAGCCGGCGTGAAGAAGAGCAGGCGGCGCGTTCTGTTGCAGGAGGACATTAGCGCCATCGTCAAGGCGTTCCAGGACTTCGGAGATAACGGGCGCCATTCTCGTGCGGTTCACCTCGATGAGATAGCCAAGCTCAACTGGAACCTGACCGTCGAGCAGTATGTGGAACGCGCGGAGGAACGTGAGCGCCTCATGCTGGGTGAGCAACTCGATGCGCTCGCTGATGCTGAAAAACAGCGCGATGAGGCCGCGCGGCGCATGGATGCAGCTGTCAGCAGGTTGCAGCGCTTCTGTCCTTCCGCCTTCTGAATGCACCACCAAGGCGCTGAGGAACTAGGCTATCCGGGTAACAGGCCAGCCCCCCGGGAAATGCTCCAGCGGTACTCGGGAGGATGGCCCAGGAGTCACCCAAAGCATTAACCGTAAGCTGAAGCGAGTGGAGCAGCACAGGCAGAGGAAGAACGAGCGACTACGCCGTAAGGGCCCCCTGCATCTGGGGGCGGTCGAGTGAACTTGGACCGGTGCTTCTCGGTACGCGCGTGCCGAGCATCCCATCTAGTGGGAGTCGGCTCGTCGGAGGGGAATGATGGGGACATCTAAAGATCGGCGAAGAGAACGGCGTGCTCAACAGCGGGCGGGGGGTAGTGCACCAGGCGCTATCTTGCCGGCTTCATCAGCGCCACCGACCGTTTCTGGTGGTTCTGCCCCACTGGCTCTAACAGCCAATGTTGGCGGCGGAAGTGCACCACTGCAGGCACGCGGAGACCACGCCGGAACCCCCAGGTTATGGGTTACTTGGGCTCTGGTGCAGCTCCTCGTCCCTCTTGCGCCTCTTGGGATGTCGGTGCTCTTTAACTTTGCGAGCAACACCCCAAAGCAGAAATGGGAACTCCTCTGGAGCAACGAACTGCCGTTCCTTGCGCTCGCCCTGTGTGTCCCCTCGGCGCTGAGGATAGGGACGATCATGGCCGCCAAACAGGCTCGCGGATTAACTGCGGAGGTTCTTCAGGGGGCTAGAGTCACTCTTGGGACCTGTGCTTTTCTTGCTGTACTCGCACTTTTCGCGTTCTACGCCCACCAAGTGAAGGCCTTCGGTTTCGAGGCTAGTAAAGAAGCCCGCGGATTCGTCGTAGTCGCCGAACTCGTGTTCGTCCTTCTAGGACTTGCTGCAGCCTTCTGGGTCGAACTCACTGAACGAACGGAGCATGAGCGTGGCGCTCCGATCCAGAAGAGCTAAGCCGCTTTTCCCGCACGTCGAGACCTGGAACCTTGGCCACTTCCTCCAAGTTCCTGCCGGAAGTCTCTGCTGAACATGCGGAGTATCAACCGTAGGCCATTAATGGAGAGCAAGAGGCTCAGCGCGCTCACTACGATCAAAAGTAGGTTCCAACCATCCATGGTTACACCCCTGAGCGCATTCGTACGCTCTTGACTATAAGCCGGGCGCCCCCTTAGAGCACCTAGGATCGCGATTATGATCGCTACAGGCGACAACCGGGGAAGCAGCAGCCTGACTGAAGGGTTTCTCACTGTTCTCGACCGGTCGAGTTCTCCCGCAGATTCAATCGGTTAGCGGCCCGAGAGCAATGTGGTCTTTGGCTCCGAGGAGAAACTTGGCCCTAGATGTAGGTCGGGACCAGAGCGAGCGAGCAACCTCCCGCCGCCAACCGTGATGAGTTGTAGGCCAGTACCTCAGTACCGGTCACGGTAACCGGAGCGTTAGGGGGACTGTTCCGTGAAGAAAGATCCTAGAGGTCACCGCAAAGTGGGGATCTTCGCTGGGATGGCATGCGTTGCGTAGAAGCGTCGAGTGGTGCTTTGGCTGTTGTGGTTGAGGAAGGCCGCCACTGAGTCCGGGGCAGCGCCTTTCTCGATGATGGCCCAGGTGGCCACAGAGTGCCGAAACCTTCCCGGGGTAAAGGACGGTATGCCCGCAGCCTTACAGGCTGCGCTAATGGCCATGCCGTACTTCTCGCGGCCGAAGATGACCCGCTGCAGCAACCGCTTCCCGGCCTCCAGCACATCGGCGGACACGGCGGTTCTCAAGGGCTCTCCGCTCTTGGTCTGTGGACACACCAGCACGCCCGCCACACCTTCGGCCTCATCCCGGTCCGGCTCCACGCTGCCCATCTTGGCGAAGCGCACCAACTCCGTGACGTGCCAGCCGGTGCCCGGGGAGACGTCGAGCGACCCAGGTGCGGAGGCTTCTTCCAGTACATCCCGAAAACCGGCGAGGTCCTCAAGTTGACGACGACCGGCCCCGGCCGATGGCACAGAAGGCAGAACGCCACCGTGACCTGGACCAGCGAGACGCGCTACCGCATCGACAGGAAGTAGTCAGACCTTCTCGGGACCTCCGTTCCTCAAAGCGCACCATGACCAAGGACCTCCTCTTCCTCGTGCTCGCCATTCCGCTCTCTAGTTGCGTGCGCGGTTCGCGTCCTGTCGCGCGGGAAGACGACCCGTCCATCGTCTTCCCCCGGTTCTTCGAACAGGCCACGGTGGAAGTGGGAGCGTCCGGTGGAACGTACGAGCTGGACGGAGTCACGCTGCGGGCGCTCACCGTCGCCGCGGACGACTTCCTTCCACCGGACGCCAAGCGGCCTGCCTGCTGGGACAAGCTGGAGTCACATCGTTACCGGGTCATCCGCCAGGCAGAGGTCATCTTCGTCCGCATCGATGAAGACCCCGAGGCCTGTGGCCGGCCGACTCCAGCGCTGCACTCGGGAGCCAGCTACGCCATCAGCCTGGAAGGGCGCATCCTCCGGAGCCTCATGGACGGACAGCCCGATATGGCCGCACGTCCTGACGGCACGGATGCAATTGGCGCGGGAGTCCTCGCGCCACCGGGGACCTCCTCACAGCCTCAAGTGGCTCCAGGCGAGTCCCCGCCCGATGGAGGCACCGGCCTGACACCGGGCTCCGAGCCGGATGGAGGGCCTCCGACTCCGTAGGAAGCGACACCTCGCGCGTCAGGCCGTGGGCACCCGCACGGTGAAGGTGGTGCCCGTCTCGCCGGTGGTCACCTCCACGCGGCCCGCGTGGCCTTCCACCACCCGGCGGACGATGAACAGGCCCAGGCCCAGGCTGCCCGCGGGCCGGTACTTCGGAATGCCCCGCCGGAAGGGCTCGAAGAGCACCGGCAGCAGGTCCTCCGGAATCGCCTCGCCCTCGTTCGTCACCGACACCTCCACCTCGCCCGGCAGCGCCCGCGTCCGCACCTGCACCGCCGTGCCCGCGCGCGCATGGCGCAGCGCATTCGACAGCAGGTTCGACACCACCTGCCGCATCCGCCCCCCGTCCCAGACGCCAGGGCACGCCTCGTCCGACTCGAAGCGGATGTTCCCCGTGGGGTGCGTCAGCAGGAACTCGTCGATGACCTCGCGACACAGCACCCCCATGTCGCTCGGCGTGCGCTCCAGCGAGACGCCACCGCCCAGCCGCTCGCGCGTGAAGTCCAGCAGGTCCGACACCATGCGCCCCATGGTGTCCGCGCTCGCGGCGATTCTCCCCGCCACCCGCATCAACACCTCGGGCGAGGGCTGCTCCGCCCGCTGCAGCGTCCGCGCGGCCAGGGAGATGGCCTGCAGCGGGTTGCGCAAATCATGGCTCACCACGCCGAGGAACTGCTGCTCCAGCTCCGTCAGCCGGCGGGCCTCCTCCTTCGCCAGCCGCTCCTCCTCGTACAGCCGCGCCCGCTCCAGCGCCTGCGCGCACAACTGGCAGAGCGCCTCCAGGTGCACCCGCTCCTGCGGGCCGAAGCTGCGCGGCGAGGCGAAGCTCAGCCCCAGCACGCCCACCACCCGCTCGCCGTCCTTCAGCGGAATGGCGGCCCACGAGCGGCTCTTCTCCTGCAGCAGGCCTCGCATCTCCGGCCAGCGCTGCTCGAGGACCTCGGGCGACTCCACCCAGACCGCCTCGCCCGTGCGCGCCGCGTCCGTCAGTGGCGTGCGCCGCGTCAGCGGCAGCTCCTGGTACGCCCGGACGATTTCCTTCACGTACCCCGTCTCGCTGAGCACCAGCAGCGCCTCGTCCTTCAGCAGGCACACCGCCCCCGCGTAGGCCTCCAGCGAGCGCAGCCCGTGCGCCACCACCGCGTTGGCCACCTCGGACGGGGTGAGCGCGTGCGCGAAGGCGGCGGTGGTGCCCTGGATGTCCGCCAGTCGCTGCTCACTGAGCCGCAGCTCCTCCATCAGCCGCGCGGAGCGACGCTCGGCCTCGCGCCGCGCGGTGACGTCCACCACCAGGGACACGCCCCGCTGCCGGTCCTCCTCCAGCATCGCCCCGCCGAGCAGCACATCCACCCGCGAGCCGTCGCGGTGCAGGTACTGCTTCTCCACCATCCGGCCGATGCCGCGCTCCTGGAGCGCCTGGAGCTCCTGTGAATCCACCTCCGCCCACTCCGACGGAGTCAACGCGCGCCAGTCCAGCCGGCCCCGCTCCAAATCCTCGCGCGTGTAGCCCAGCATGCCGAGGAAGGCGTCGTTGGCGTCGAGGATGGTGCCATCCATGTCCCAGGTGATGAGCCCCACCACGCCGGAGTCGGCCAGCCGGCGCACCCGGTCCTCCGCGCGGGCCAGCGCGAGCACCAGTTGCTCGCGCTCCGCCCGGGCCACTTCCCGCTCCTGCATGCGGGCCTGCTCGGCGCGGCGCATGCGCACCAGCGCCCACGTCTGCGCCACCAGGTGCTTGGGTTCAATGGGCTGGGGGATGTAGCCATCCGCGCCGTCGTCGAAGAGCTGCCGCTCCAGGTCTCCGTCCTGGAGCAGCGCGGACACGTAGAGCACGGGGATGGCGGCGGTGGCGGGGTCCGCCTTGAGACGGCGGCACACCTCGAAGCCACTCAGGTCCGGCAGGCGCACGTCCAGCACCACCACGTCCGGCCGCTGCTCCATGGCCGCGAGCGCCTGGTGGCCGGTCGACACCTCGTGCACCTCCATGCCCGCCAGCCGCAGCGCATGGGCAATCAGGTAGCGCTTGGCCTCCGAGTCGTCGACGACCAGCACGCGCCCGTCCAGCCGTGGCGAGGAGGCGCGCTCTCCCAGCGCCGACGGGCGCGGGGACGGGGACTGTGCGGTGATGAGAGGCAAGGGACTCCCATGAATGCCCGGGCCGGGGCATCCGATTCCCATAACCTAACCACCTGGGAGAAGGGACTCCCTTTCGTCCAGGGCGGATGTCAGCCAACGGACGCCCGGCGCGGGACGTCTGGAGAGCATCCAACGACAAAGGGGCGGAAGGCCGCTGGCGGCCCACCACCCCTTCAGCGAGAGCCTGAGGTGTCGGAGCTCAGCCGACCTTGGCCTTGTACTCCTGCATCCACTGCAGCACCTGCCGGTGGTACAGGCCGCTGTCGTTCTCGAACGGGGGCGCGTACTTGTTGATGAGGCCCTTGTAGTCGCCGCGGTCGATGAAGTCGCGGTAGGCCGGGCCGCCGAGCAGGCGGAAGTACGCCTCCACGCCGCTCTTCACGTCGGGGAAGTGCGCGAAGTTGCCGTTGGGCTTGCCGCCGAACTGCCGCTCCCACTCGGCGAAGCGCAGGTTGCCGGGGTTGTTGTTCTTCACGGCCGAGCCGGCCGTCATGAAGGACGCTTCCTTGCGGAACATGGCCAGCGCCAGCTCCGGGGGCACGTTGTACTTCTTGGACATCGCCACGATGTGGGCGCCCTGGCCCGCCAGGCCCGTGCCCTTGAGAATCTTGTCGATGTTCGCCGCCTTCGTCGCGTCCGAGCCCGTGGGCGCCGTCGGGCCGGTGACGGGGCCGGGGCCGCCCGGCTTCTCCGTGCCGCCCTTGCCATTGAGCGCCTCGGTCATCGCCGCGCGCGTCTTGGGGCCGTAGATGCCGGAGTTGGGGCTGATGCCCTGGTCCTTCTGGAACTTCGCGACGGCCGCCTGCGTCTTCGGGCCGAAAGTCCCCGGGCCGGTGTTCACCTGGGCCTGCGTCATGTAGCCCAGCTTCACGAGCGCGTTCTGCAGCTTCAGGACCTCGGGGCCCTTGGCCTCGCGCTGCAGGTTCACCTGCGGCACGCTCACGTTGCCGGTGGAGGGCGGCTTGCCCGGCGTGGTGGGCGGCGGCCTGGTGGGCTCGCCAGGCCCGGTAGGCGGCTTGCCGGTGGCCTTGCCGCTGTCGTTCACCCAGTACTCGGGCTGGGCGCCGCCGAAGCCGTCCTTGATGTGCTTGTTGTTGAAGTTCTTCCCGCCGGCCTGGGCCGAGGACGGGCCCTGCGACGTGACTTCACCGGGGCGCACCACGGCCACGTGGCCGATGCCGCGCGGGTTCTTCCACAGCGCGACGGAGGGGTGGCCTTCGTTGGCCATCTTCTGCGCCTCCTCGGGCGTCGCCTTGCGCCAGCCATTCTTCTCCCCGTGCGTGTGCATCCAGTCCACGGTGGAGTTGGCGTTCATCTCCCGGCCCTTGCCCGGGGCGACGGAGTTGCCCTTGCTGTCCACCCAGTGGGGAATCTCCGCGCCCATGGCGCGCGTCACGTCCCACAAGAAGATGTTGCAGAAGGTGTCCCGGACGCCGTCGCCGCTGGAGTCGCGCGGGGTGTAGCGCGGGTTCGAACCCACCCCGAACTGGTTGATGACCTGGTTGTAGGTGTCCGCGTTGCGGTTCTTCGGGTCGCCCCGGAGCGGCGGGTTGGTGGGCTGCGCGGCGTTGGTGTTGGTGGTGCCGGGAGCCGGCTTGCTGCCGTCGAAGCGCGGAGGGGCCTCGGCCGTACGGAAGGAGGGGGCACTGGCGGTGGCGCTGCGAACGCTCATGGGCTGCCTCGCTAAATTCGGTATGCGGGATTGTCGCAGCTTGGGCGCGGAAGTTGCCATTCCCCCTCCTGCCCCCGGGGGTTGGGCTAGGCTTCCGGGTCATGTCCGACACGTTGCTCACGAAGCTGGAGTCCGGGGTCCTCACCGTCACCTTCAACCGCCCCGAGAAGAAGAACGCCTTCACCGTCGCCATGTACGAGGCGGCCGCCAACGCGCTGCGGCAGGCAGAGGGCGACGCCAATGTCCGCGTGGTGCTGCTCACCGGCGCGGGCGGCGTCTTCACCGCGGGCAATGACATTGGCGACTTCATGGAGAACCCGCCCACGGGCGAGGACAGCGCGGTGTTCCGCTTCCTGCGCGCGCTGGTGGACGCGTCCAAGCCGGTGCTCGCGGCGGTGGACGGCCCGGCGGTAGGCATTGGCACGACGATGTTGCTGCACTGTGACTATGTCGTGGCCAGCGACCGCACGCGCTTCAACATGCCCTTCGTGCAGCTGGGGCTGTGCGCGGAAGGCGCGAGCAGCCTGCTCTTGCCGAGGATGGCGGGCACGGCGCTGGCCAGCGAGCTGCTGCTGTTCGGCGAGCCCTTCGACGCGGCCACCGCGCTGCGCGCGGGCATCGTCAACAAGGTGGTGCCGGCCTCGAGCCTCCTGGAGGTCATCACCGAGCGGGCCAGCGCCCTGGCCTCCCGTCCGCCCGAGGCGGTGCGCGTGACGAAGCGCCTGGTGCGAGAGCCCCTGCGCGCCGAGGTCCACGCCGCCCTGGTGCGCGAGGGCGCCGAGTTCGTCCAGCGCCTCCAGTCCACCGAGGCGCAGGAGGCCTTCATGGCCTTCATGTCCCGGGGCAGCAAGAAGTAGGCGCGGGTACGACACCCAGGGCCCGCATCCTTTATATGCGGGCGAAATGGAAAGGGCCCGGACACCGCGAGCGCGGCGCCGGGCCCTTCGTTCATCCGGGTGCTAGCGCGTCGTCGGCGCCTGCGGCGGGCGCGGGGTGGCGCCCTGGGCTCAGGAAGGACTGGATGCTCTGGCCCTGCGCCTGCCTTCAGCGCGGTGCACTGGTCCACCTGCTCCAGCACCGTCGCGCCAGCATGCCGCGGGCCGCCGGGGGCCACGCGCGCTGGCGCTCGGTGAAGAAGTCCGCCAGCTGCTGGCGCCGGTCCGCGCCGCAGAAGCCGCCGCCCACGAAGGCCATGCGGCCCGCGACTTCGGCAGGGAGGAGCGCGTCGGGCGAGTCCCCCACCAGCTTGTCGTAGTTGGCCTTGAGGAAGTCGAAGGCCACCCCCTGCGTCTTCACGTTCTGCGAGGCGGCGAAGACGAGGAACACCGTCTCGCGCGGGTCCTGGCTCTTGTCGAACACCAGGGCCATGCTCTGCTTCGCCAGCTCCGGGTCCGAGAAGCTCCCCAGCGCGCCGAGCAGCTGCTGCCGCGTCTTGCGCTCCTTCTCCGCGCGCACCGCGGTGATGAGCTTCTGCTGGAAGGCCGCGTCCCCGTGGGCGGCGGCGATGGCGAGCACCGGGTCCACCATCTCCGGGGCCACCGCGCGCTTGTCCGTCAGCCACTTGTCCGCGAGCGCGCGGGCCTCGGGCGACGACCTTCGGGTCCGCGCCATCCCGGCCGGCCAGCCGCAGCAGCCGCGGACGCAGCAGGCGCGTGTCCTCGTCCCCGCCCTTGCGCGGGGTGAAGCCGAGCTTGCGCGCACGCGGGCCATACGTCTCGCGCAGGAAGCGGGCGCGGGCCTCCTGCTGCTCCGGCGCAATCAGCCGCATGCTGGTGAGGTCCAGCAGCTCCATGGACGCCTCGGTGACGATGCGGTCCTTGTCGTTGGCCGTGCGGGCCGCCAGCGCCAGCGCCTCTTCCGCCGGCAGCGCGCCCGCCATGGCCAGCGCGCGCACGTCGCCCAGGAACGCCACGCGCTCGGCGCGCGACAGCTTGTCCAGGCCCGCCTTCGTCAGCTTCGACGCCGCCTCGCCCTTGAGCTGCATGCGGAAGTAGCCCGCCCCTTCCGCGTTGGGGAACACCCAGGCCGGGCACGTCTTCGCGTCCGTCAGCGCCAGCTCCGTGCGCTCGCCTTCCATGAGGGTGCAGGCGCGCGACTCCTTGTTGCCAGCCGCGTAGTCCACGCACACCGGCACGCGCCAGGACTGCGGGCCCGGCGACTTCGTGCCCAGCCGCAGGTAGCGCTGCTGGGTGAGCACCACCTTGGCGCCCTGCGCGCCGCACTCCAGCGAGGCGGTGACGAGCGGCGCGCCGCCCTGGTCCAGGAAGGTGCCCATCATCCCCGTCACGTCCTTGCCGGCCTCGGCGGACAGCGCGTCGAGGAAGTCCTTCGCGGTGGCGTTGCCGTGCGCGTGCTGGCGCAGGTGGCGCTGGATGCCCTTGCGGAACACCTGGCGGCCCAGCCACTCCTCCGTCATGGAGAGCACCGCGGCGCCCTTGCCGTACGTAATCCCGTCGAAGGCGTTGAGGATGTCGTTGGCGCTCTCAATCGGCTGGCGGATGCGGCGCGCGGACAACAGGCTGTCGGAGTCCAGCGCGTCGCTGCGGTCCTGCACGCGCTCCACCGGGGCGTCCCACGCGGGCCGCCACGTCTCCACGATTCGCGGCGTCATCCACGTGGCGAAGGCCTCGTTGAGCCACAGGTCGTCCCACCACGCCATGGTGACGAGGTTGCCGAACCACTGGTGCGCCAGCTCATGCACCTGGACGTTGGCGAAGCCGCGCTGGCGGCCCAGGGTGTCCTCCTCCGGCTTGGAGAGGATGAGGCGCGAGTTGAACGTCACCAGACCCGGGTGCTCCATGGCGCCGCCGAGCAGCGGCACGGCGATGACGTCCAGCTTCTCGTACGCGTAGGGGATGCCGAAGTAGTCCTCCAGCGCGGCGAGGATTTGCGGCGTCACCTCGGCGGCGTAGGTGCCCTCCACGGCGCGGCCGCGCGGGGTGATGATGCGCGTCTTCACCTTCTTCTGGCCCGAGTCCGCGGCCGGGAGGAATTCGAAGGGGCCCACGCCGAAGGCGATGAGGTAGGTGGGCAGGGGCTGGGTGCGCGCGAAGCGGAAGGTGCGGCCGCCGTCGGGGCGGGCCTCCTCGGCCTGCTGCGGCGTGTTGGTGACGGCCACGTTGCCGGCGGGCACGTGGAAGGTGAGCTGCCAGGGCACCTTGAAGCCGGGCTCGTCGAAGGAGGGGAAGACGCGGCGGGCGTCGATGGGCTCGAACTGGGTGTAGATGTACCAGTCACCGCCCTCGTTGACGCGGAAGGCGCCGTCCGTCTCCTTCTCGGAGGCGATGCCCTCGTAGACGATGCGCAGCTTCGCGGTGCCGAAGGCCAGCGGCTTCTCCGGTACGAAGCCGAGGAAGTCGGTGCCGCCCTTCACGGCCTTCGCGGCCACGGTGGCGCCCGACTGGGTGAAGGAGGCCTCCTTCACGGTGAGGCTCTTTCCATGGAGCCACACGACGGAGGTGGGCTTCACCACGTCCAGGCCGATGTCGGAGACGCCCTGGAAGGTGGAGACCTTCGGGTCCAGGGTGAGCTCCACCGTGTAGCCGGTGGGGCGCACGTCGCCGGGCAGACGCAGCTCGGGCGGGGTGGGAGCAGAGGCCTCGGCCGCGGCGGACTGCGCGGCCGGAGCGGAGGCGGCGGGTGGCTCGGCGGGAGGACTCTGCCGGGCGCCGCACGCGCTGAGGAGGGTGACGGCGGCCAGGGCCGCCGGACGGAGCAGGTTGGGCATGGCGCGCAGTGTGTCCCATGCCGGGCAGGCGAGGTAGCACGTAGCGTGGAGGTGTACTCTTGCCGTCACGGCGACTTCGGGGTGGAGTGCCGCCGTGTCCCAGATTTCCCCGACGCCGCCGCCTTCCGTCCCACAACCGGTCAATCCGAAGCCGCCCGCGGAGCACCTGCGCCGCATCGTCGGCACGCCGCCCGGCCGCGTGGTGGACCTGCTCACACGCGCCGTCTTCGCCTTCCTCACCTGGCTGTCGCCCCAGTCGCGTGACGCGCTGGCGCGCTTCGTGGGGAACCTGGCGTACACGCTGGGCATCCGCCGCCGCGTCGCGTTGGACAACCTGGCCATGGCGATGCCGGAGAAGAGTGACGCGGAGCGGCGGGAGATTGCGCGCGGGGCCTACATCAACATGTCGCGCGTGGTGATTGAGTCGCTGCCGGGCGGAGACCGGCTGCCGGCGGACTGGGCCGAGCAGGGCGTGGAGGGCACGGAGGCGTGGGAGGCGCTGAAGGCGCGCGTGGCCACGGGCCAGGGCGTGCTGATGGTGACGGCGCACTTCGGCAACTGGGAGCTGCTGGGAGACATGCTCATCCGCTGGGGTGTTCCGCTGGATGCGCTGGTGCGGCCGCTGAAGGGGGCGCTCAACACGCGCATCGCGGTGAACCGCGTGGGCTGCGGCGCGGGGCTCATCTACCCGAAGGGCGCCATCCAGGAAATCATCGACGCGGTGAAGCGGGGCGAGTCCCCGTTCATGCTGCTGGACCAGGCGCTGCCGGCGAAGGCGGCGGTGTTCGTGCCCTTCTTCGGGAAGCTGGCGTCGACGACGCCGGCCATGGCGGTGGCGGCGAAGCGCACGGGCGCGCCGGTGTTCGTGGTGATGGGCGTGCGCAACGGGCGCGGCGGCGCGAGGTTCCGGCTGGAGGTGGAGGGGCCGATTCTTCCGCCCGCGCCGGGTGAGTGCGAGGACCCGATTACGGAGCACACCGCGCGGGTGACGGCCGCGCTGGAGCGCTGCATCCGCAAGTACCCGGAGCAGTGGATGTGGCTGCACCGGCGGTGGAAGTACCAGCCGGAGCCCACCCTGGCGCCGGGCAACGCGGCCGCGGCGCTCGAAGCGAAGGGCTGAGCGCGCGGGCTACCAGCGGTGGTCGCCGAAGAGGCAGTCGGCGAGGGTGACCTTGCCGAACTCCGTCGTCCCCACTTGAAGGTCTGGCACGGGCGTGGAGAGCACGTCCTGAGACAGACGCGTGGTGCCGAACGCTTCGATGCCGAGGGCCTCCAGCTTCTCCGCGAACGGCTGGAACTCCGCGGGGAGTGGCGGCTGGTAGGTGATGACCTCTGTCCTGCCACCACTGTGCTTGCTGTGGTCCGCATAGATGATGTGCACGGGAGCCAGGATGCAGACCATCAGCACCACTTCCTTGTGCTCTGGCGCTCCAACGGGATAGCCCGGCAGCGTCAACCGAACCGAGTAGGCAGGGTCGTAGCGGATGTTGGGATAGTCCCACACGCTGCACTCCGGCAGCTCCCTCTCGACGCGGTCGAGGAAGGCGTTCCACGCGGTGGCGTCGTCCACGGCAGCGCGCCGGAGCTTGTCGAGCCGTTTGAACTCCTCCGTTGAATCGTACCGAGAGTCGTACTCGGAGATGCCCGCCGGGTAGTACCGATGGACAAGTCGGAGGAGGGACTCTGCGGTGAGTGGCTGGCTCATGAGGATGACTCCCTGCTTGCTCGAAGATAGGCACGCGTGAGGCCCGTGGCGACGCGTGCTGACGCAGAGACACTCCGCTACTCCGGCACGAACTTCGTTTGAGGAATCCCTGGCTCGATGAAGCGACGGACCCTGACTCCTGGAACCTTCGTCTCCAAGAGGCTTTTCATGTGGGTCACGAACAGCATGCAGAGTTCCGCGCTTGTTGCCGGCCGCTTGCCCAGGGCCAGACGTGCAGCCTCATCCGCCGCCATGGCTGCCGCCTCCTGCGCGATGACGTCGGAGACAATCCCCCTCTTGTTCTTGAGAGGGACGCCTATCTCGACATCACACTGCGCCTGGACAGGCTGGGTGTGCGAAACACGCGTGAGGGTGATGGTGGTCTGCGCCACCTTCCATCCTCCGCCCGCACGACCGCGCCGGGAAACCACCTCGTGGAACTGGAACGCAGCAGGCGGAATCCGGCCGGCGACACCGGCCGCACAGCCGGAGCCCAGCGCGCCGAGCACGCACCACCCCAGCAGCAGAATCAGAACGGCGGCACGAGGTCGCATGCGCCCTCCCGGCCGGCATTGCCACCGGCCCGGAGCACAGCATCGCCCGGTTACGCGCACCCTCCCCAAACGTCAGGCTCGCGCGTCAGTGGGCTTGTCCGCGGAGCAACATCCCCGCCCTACTCCACCACCACCCGCTTCAGGTGCGCCCCCAGCCGGGTGACGACCTCGTAGTGAATCGTCTGTGCCCAGTTGGCCAGCGACTCCGCGGACACGGACTCCTCGCCGTCCTTGCCCATCAGCGTCGCCGTCACGGGGCGCTCGTCGGACGTGGCGCGGGTCACGTCGACAATCAGGTGGTTCATCATCACCCGCCCGAGCACCGTGCACCGCCGCCCGTTCACCAGCACGTGCGCCTTGCCCGACGCCAGCCTCGGGTAGCCGTCGTAGTACCCCACCGGCAATACGGCGATGCGCGTGGGCTCCGGACACCGGTACGTGCAGCCGTAGCCCACGTAGCTCCCCGCCGGCAGCCACTTCACCACCTGGCTGCGGCACTTCCATGACAGCACCGGCTTGAGCACCGGCACCTCGCCCAGCACCAGCCGCGCCGACAGCCGCGTCTCCGGCGACGGCCACAGCCCGTACATCGAAATCCCCACCCGCAGCGCCTCGTAGCGCGCCCTCGGCAGCACCAGCGTCGCGGCGCTCGCGGCGATGTGCCGCTGCAGCGGCTTCGCCGGCTTCAGCTGCGACTCCAGGAACGCCATCCCCGACTCGAACGCGTCCACCTGCGCCAGCGCGTACCCCTGCTCCGTCACGTCCTCCGTGTTCGCGAAGTGGCTCAGCGCCCCCACCACCTCCAGCACATCCCGCGACTCCACCAGGAAGTGCGACTCGCGCGGCAGCCCGTCCAGCGTGAAGCCCTCACGCCCCAGGCCCGTGTCGATGTGCACGTGCACCCGCAGCGGCTTCTCCAACTTCGCCGCGCGCAGCACCGGCACCGCGTCCGCCCAGCCCCGGTCCGCCACCACCACTTCAATGCCCTCGCGCGCCAGCACCACCGCCTCGCGCGGCCCCACCGCCCCCAGCACCAACACCTGCCGCGGGGGCAGCCCGTGCGCCCGCTCGTGCTCGCGCACCTTCAGCGCGTCCTGCGGGGCGATGAAGTACAGGACGTCCACCTGCCCGTGCACCAGCGGCAGCACCTGCGCCAGCCCGTGCCCGTACGCATTGCCCTTCAGCACCGCGCCCAGCACGCGCGGCGGCGCCCCCTTCCCCTCCAGGGCCCGGAACACCGCCACGTTGTGCTTCAGCGCCGAAGCGCTCAGCTCCAGCCACGAGGCATGGGCCGCGTCTCCAGGCCCGCCACCGATAGACTCCAACTCCACGTCCACCTCCACTTCCCGCGAGCCATACCAGCAATGCACGGGCCAGGGCGGGTGCGGCACCCCGGCCACAGCGCCCGCGCGCGGGGCAGGCGGACGGGAGCCTGCGGTGGGCCCGCCCCCCACACCGGGCCCCCTCCTCTGGAAGCCGCCGGGGAGGCATGCAAGCTCTTCACCGCGAAACGGTTGAAACCGGATTTCAGGAGGGGGTGCTATCGTCCCGGGCGTGTCCACACCGGACGTTTCCCTGGCCCAGGCCTTCGTGGCGGCGCGCGGCGTCACCGCTCCGCCAGAGTCGCTGCCCTCCTTGCAGGAGCGGCTGACGCGCGTGCTGCAGTCCGCGCGCGCGACGTGGCCCGAAGTGGAGCTGGAAGGCCCGCGCTTCGTCGGCCACCTCGCACGGCTGCTCGCGGGAGAGGCCCCTCCCGAGGACGTGGAGAAGCTCAACCTCCCGGACGTCTACCTTGCCCGCGCGGCGGCGGACGGGCTGCCCTCGGCACTCAAGGCTTTCGAGGCCCGCTTCCTTCCTGAAGTCGACGCCGCCGTGGCCCGGCTGAAGCTGCCCCCGTCCGGCCTGGACGAGGTGCGCCAGCTGTTGCGCCAGCGGATGCTGGTGGGCAGCGCGGACGCGCCCGCCCGGCTGGCCGCC
>JBKGHK010001309.1:0-1574 GCA_046520375.1 Pyxidicoccus sp. 3LFB2 | reverse complement strand
CTCCGCCGAGCCTCCGCCGGTCGGCGCGGTGACGCCTCGGCACGCCACCGGCGCAGCGACTCCGCCGTCGTGCGGGATGCCTCGCATGCCGTCGGCGTCGCGGCGCATGGCCCACGCGGGTGGCGCCCGTGCGGGCCTTCAGCCCAGCTGCTCGGCCAGCTGCAGGAAGACGCCGCGGAAGTCCCCCCGCGCGCCGATGAGCCTCAGGTTCTGCGCCAGTCCTCCCGTGGAGCGGAAGAACATCACCGCCTCCGCGGGCGGCTTGATTTTGAGGAAGCGCGGCGCGTTGCGCGCGAAGTGGTTGCGCATGTCGCGGTTGATTTCACACGTCGCGTAGTCGTACGGCGACAGGCGCATGGGCCGCCCGGCGATGTGGAGGATTTCGCGGATGAGCTCCTCGGCCTCCGCGTCGGGCAGCTCCGAGGTGAAGCCCACCTCGCGGCTGAGCCCCAGCACGTCCATGGGCTCCAGCTTCATGGCGTGCTGGAACATGCGCTGGTTGGCGTCCACGAAGCGCGGGCTGAAGCGCTTGATGCTGCCGAAGTCGAGCAGGCCCAGCCGCCCGTCCGGCATCACCATGAAGTTGCCTGGGTGCGGGTCCGCGTGGATTTCGCCCGCGCCGAAGAAGGGCCCGTAGGTGGCGCGGATGAGCTGGCTGGCCACGCGGAAGCGCTCCTCGTTGGACGCGCCGGTGAGGACCCAGTCCTTGAGGGTGAGCCCCGGCAACAGCTCCAGCGTCAGCACGCGCCCGGCGCTGTGGCTGTCGATGACTTCGGGCACGTACAAGTCCTTCAGCGGCGCCACGCTGCGCGCGAAGCCCCGGGCCAGCGCCGCCTCGCGGCGGTAGTCCAGCTCCAGCAGCAGCTCGTCGCGGAACTCCTGGAAGTAGGCGGAGCCGTCCATCAGCTTGGAGGTGAGCGACACCGTCTTCACCACCATGCCCATGTTCTGGAGGTCCTGGGCCATGGACTCGGCGATGCCGGGGTACTGCACCTTCACCGCGACGGGGCGCCCGTCGGGCAGTACGGCGCGGTGCACCTGCCCCAGGGACGCGGCGGCCAGGGGCTCGCGGCTGAACTCGCGGAAGGCCTCCTCGGGCGAAGCACCCAGCTCCTCGCGCACCACGCGGGCCACCTGCTCGTACGACATGGAGGGGGCCTGGTTCTGGAGGCGGGCCAGCACCTGCCGCACCTCGGGGGTGAGCAGGTCCGGGTCCATGGAGAGGGCCTGGCCCAGCTTCATGGCCGCGCCCTTCAGCTCGCCCAGGGTGGAGACCAGCTTCTCCGCGGCCCCCTTGCTGAGCAGCTCCGGCGTGCCACCCGCCAGCCGCTTCGCGCCGCTCTTGAGCACCTCCGAGCCCACCTGCATGGAGAGGCCCGCCAGCTTGCGCATTCGGGTGAACCGCCCCTGCGGGGGCAGCGAGTCGTCGGAGTCGGAGGGCATGGGGATGGCTTGGATTAACGAGGAGCCGTCCCTTGGACGCAAGGCGAGGCCCCGCGTTTCGCGCGCCCGTCCGCCCAGGAGGGAGGCGGGCGCGTGGGCTACCGGGGCGCGGGCGTGTTGCCGCGCAGCCG
>JBKGHK010001308.1:0-1575 GCA_046520375.1 Pyxidicoccus sp. 3LFB2 | reverse complement strand
CGCCTGCTGGTGCCCGGCGAGCCGCCGTCGCCGCTCAACCCGCCGTCCGGGTGCGCCTTCCACCCGCGCTGCCCCCACGCCATGGAGCGCTGCCGGCGCGAGTCCCCACCGCTGTACCCGCTCGGGGATGGACACACCGCCGCCTGTTTTCTCGCGGAAGGAGACGCGCGGGAAGTCAGCGCCGCCCCCACCTCCGGAGGTGATGCCGGTGTTCTGGCTCAGTCACCATCACCCGGATGAGTACAACCGCACCTACGTGCTGGGCGGGGTGCGCGTGTGCGCGCGCTGCCTGGGCACGTATCCGGTGATGCTGGCCACCCTGGTGGGCCTCTTCGTCCTGCGCGCCCCGCGCGAGTGGCGCTGGGACGTGCCGGGGGTGCTGGGGCTCACGCTGCCCGCCCTGGTGGACTGGGCGGTGGGGCGCTTTCGCCCGGCGGCGGGCTCCAACGCGGTGCGCACGCTCACCGGGGTGCTGCTGGGGCTGGCGCTCGGACGCTCGCTCCAGGTGCATGTCCAGCGGCCCCTGCCCGACGTCCTGCTGGCCCAGGCCGCCCTGGTGACAGCCGTGGCCGTCCCTGTCATTCTCGCCACTTACCGGAGACCGCGCCCGGAATAGACCCTCTTGGCCTCTCGCCCGTTATCAGGGCACGGGTTGAGGAGGGGTCGGGGTGGCGGGTGCTCCAGGAGAGACGGGGGAGTGTTGGGACCGGAAACCTCAGACGAGCGGCTGATGCTCGCCTTCCAGGCGGGGGACGCGCGCGCGTTCGAGACGCTGGTGCGCAAGCACCGGACGCCGGTGTTCAACTTCGTCCTGCGCTTCGTCGGGCACCGGGCACGGGCGGAGGACGTGCTGCAGGAGACGTGGCTGAAGGTGGTACGGAGCGCCGGCGAGTACACGCCCAAGGCGAAGTTCACGACCTGGCTCTACACGATTGCGAGGAACCTCTGCGTGGACAGCGCGCGCAAAGAGAGCTACCGCCAGGCGTCGTCCCTGGAAGCCCCCGCCGCGGGTACGGACGGGGACGAGGGACGTCCGCTGGGCGAGGGGCTGCCGGACACCGGGGCCAGCCCGGAGCGGGGCGCCTACAACGCGCGGCTGCGGCCGATGCTGGAGCGGGCCCTGGCGGCCCTCCCGGAGGAGCAGCGAGAGGTGTTCATCCTGCGTGAGTACAGCGGCATCCCCTTCAAGGACATCGCCGAGGTGACGGGCGTGTCCGAAAACACCGTGAAGAGCCGGATGCGCTACGCGCTCGACGGGTTGCGCCGACGCCTGGCGGAGATGGGCGTGGACGGCGACCTCGCCGAGGACGGAAGGACGGTGACGGGATGAATCCGCAGAACCTCCATGCGCACGAGGACCGGCTCCTCGACTTCGCCTATGGCGAGCTGCCCGTCCCCGAGGCCCGGGCCGTCGAAGCGCACCTGCAGGGCTGCGCCCGCTGCACCCAGGCCCTGGACGACATCCGCGGCGTGCGCGCCACCATGTCCCAGCTGTCCACCGAGCCCGCGCCAGACGCCGGCCTGGAGTCGCTGCTGGCCTATGCGCAGCAGTCCGCGCGCCGCGCCGCCGCCGGC
>JBKGHK010001307.1:0-1576 GCA_046520375.1 Pyxidicoccus sp. 3LFB2 | reverse complement strand
GGCCGGCGCCGAGGGGGCTCTCGCTGCGCGCGGGAGGCGGTGGGCGGCGATGCCGAGGGCGTGGGACGGCAGGCCATTGAAAAGGTGCTGGAGGACGCGGCAGCCTGCGCGCGGAGGTACAGCGCTGGAGCGGCGCCGAGCCCATGCGCGCTTTGCGGCGCGAGCTGTCCGTCTTCGACAAGGCC
The DNA here is from genome assembly GCA_046520375.1 of Pyxidicoccus sp. 3LFB2. Classification (GTDB taxonomy): domain Bacteria; phylum Myxococcota; class Myxococcia; order Myxococcales; family Myxococcaceae; genus Myxococcus. The sequence goes on along the minus strand of JBKGHK010001307.1, from coordinate 1,391 downwards.
TCGCGGCAGCCGGCGTACTGGGAGGAGCGGGCCCTGGCCGAGGAGTCCTCGCGCAAGTCGTCCGAGGCGCGCGAGCTGGAGAAGGCCTTCCGCGAGTGTGCCCAGCAGGCCGAGGCGGTGGAAGACCTGCTCTTCGAAGCGCACCTGTCCCGCGCGGTGGGACAGGCGGAGTCCCTGGCCCGCGACGTGGCGGGGCTGCGGCGGAACTTCCAGCCCCTGCGCGAGCGGCTCTATGCCAGCCTCTTTCCCACCTCGCGCGGCGCCACCCTCTTCCTGGTCCCCGGGCGCGGCGCCTGGCCCCACCTCATGACGCTGGCGCGGGCCTACGAGGCCTGGGCCGCGGCGCAGTCCCTGACCTTCATGCGCGCCCTGCTTCGCCCGGACGAGAAGGACCGGGGGAAGGCGTCTCGCAAGGCCGTGCCGCTCTACTGGTCCTGGGAGCGGAAGCTGGCCCTGGAAGAGGTGACGCCCCCGCCCGCCGCCTATGCCCTGCAGCTCACGGGCGGCACGCTGCCGCTGCTGCTCGCGGGGGAGCACGGCGTGCACCGCTTCGTCGAAGGCAGCCAGGCCGCGCTGGTGCGCGGGCGCTTCGTCCCGCAGCCGCTCTCCCTGGGCGCCCTGCCGGCGCTGGAGGACCTGGAGAAGGCGATGACGAAGGAGGAGGTGCGCCGCATCCGCCCCACCGCGAGTAACGCGGTGGGCGGGACGCTGGAGGACCTGCGCACCGGAGCAAAGCAGCGCTATGGGCCGGAGGGGGTTTCGATGGAGCCCCTCGTGGAGTCCTGGCTGCAGTGGCGCGTCTTCGGCGCGCGAGAGGAGGACTGACGCCATGGACCTCAAACTGCCCCTGGTGGTGGCACCGCTCGGTGGACGGCTGGTGCAGGCGTGGGTGCCCGCCTTCTGGCCCCGGCTGAGCCGCGTGGGCCCCAGTCTCTCCATGCTGCGCGACGAGTTGGCGCTCGCCGTCATGGAGCGCTTCGAGAACGAGCCCCCCGCCAACGTGGCCGCCTACCAGCTGCCACCGCACCTGGCCCTGCGCCATGTGAAGGTGGACACGGAGGCGAGGGACCGAGTGAAGGGCAAGCGCGTCGTCCTCCAGGGCCGCATGGCCGTGCTGCTGGAGAAGTGGCCGCGTGACGACTTCTGGGTGGTGACGCCCACCCGCATGCCCGAGGCCCGCTTCGCGCTCGCGAACCCGGACGCCCTGCCCCAGGCGCTCGCGCGCCGGCTGACCACGTGGTGCCTGGAGCACGACCTGGAAGACCTGGGCGAGCGCTGGGGCATGGGACGTGAGCGGCTGGAGCTGCTCGAGGTGGATGCGTACGCGCCCACCATCCTCCCCCGCACGCCGCCCAAGCCCCCTGCCCCGCCGCGCCGCCGGAAGACGGGGG
>JBKGHK010001306.1:0-1577 GCA_046520375.1 Pyxidicoccus sp. 3LFB2 | reverse complement strand
GTCCTGCTCGGCCAGCCACCCCACGTAGTCGCGGAAGGGGCGCGGCGAGGCCAGCCTCGGCGCCCGGCCCGCGAGCAGCCCCTCGTACTGCGCGAAGGCGTCACGCAGCACCAGCGGCACGGACCAGCCATCCAACGTCACGTGCGAGTGGCTGAAGACGAACCGGTGGACGTCGTCCGCCGTGCGCAGCAACGCCAGCCGCACCAGCGGAGCGCTGGACAGGTCGAAGCCCTGGCGCCGGTCCGCGTCCAGGAAGGCGGCCACCCGCGCCTGGGCGTCCGCGGCGGGCAGCGCCCGCCAGTCCTCGAGATGCAGCGGCAGGTCCACGTCCCGCACCACCACCTGGAGCGGCTCGTCCACGTCGTCCCAGACGAAGGCCGTGCGCAGCACCGGGTGCGCGGTCAGCGTGTCCCGCCACGCCCGGGTGAAGGCGTCGAGGTCCAGCCGCCCGCGCAGCTCGCAGACGAGCTGATTGAAGTACAGGCCCTGTCCGGGCTCGGCGATGGCATGGAAGAGCATGCCGCCCTGCAGGGGCGACAGCGGGTACAGGTCCTCGAGGTTGTCACTCATCGCGTCTTCTTCCCGAACCGTGCGGACAGCTTGTCGAGCTGCGCCTGCTTCACCTTCGCGAGCGGGAAGTCGGACGGAGAGTGTCCGCCCGCGTCCGGTGCCCGCGACGCCACCACCAGTGCCTTGAGGCGAGCGAGGAAGTCCTCCGCCACGCCCACCACCGTCTCACGCCGGTGCAGCGCCTCGCTGAAGGTCCACGTCACCTCCAGCCGGCCGTCCCGCACCACGCTCGTCAGGTCCAGCAGGTGCGGACGGCGGGCACTCCCCGCCCGCTGCCGCAGCGCCTCGCCCTCCGGCGAGAGCGTGAAGGGCGCCCCCGCTCCCACCGTCCCATCCACCTGGCCCAGGTGGTTGAAGCCGACCTCCGCCGGGGCAGCGCCGCCAGCGCCGCGTCCGGGCCACGTACCGCAGCAGGCCCCAGCCCATGCCCTGCGTCGGCACCGCGCGCAGCGCTTCCTTCACCGTGCGCAGCGCGTCCCCGGGGCCGTGCGTGCCCCGGAGGTCCAGCAGCGCCGGGAAGAAGCGCGTGAACCAGCCCACCGTGCGGGACACGTCCACGCCCGGGAGCACCTCCTCGCGGCCGTGGCCTTCCACGTTCACCAGCGCGGCGCTCCGCCCCGTCCACGCCGCCAGGGCCTGGGCCAGCGCGGTGAGCAGCGGGTCCTGGGGCTGCGTGTGCCATGCCTTCGGCACGTCATGCAGCAGCGCCTTCGTCTCCTCCGCGTCCAGCGCCACCCGCACCGTGCGCGAGGTGGCCTCCGTGTTGACGCCGTCGGCGAAGTCCACCGGCAGCCGCGCGGCCTCGCCCCACGGCCGCTCCAGCCACCACGTCCGCTCCGCCGCCAGCTTCTCCGAGCGCGCCAGCGTCTCCAGCCCGCGCGCCCAGACCTGGTAGGACGTCGTCTTGGGCGGCAGCCGCACCGCCGTCCCCGCCGCGAGCTGGGCGTACACCGCCGCCAGGTCCTCCAGCAGGATGCGCCACGACACCGCGTCCACCCACCCAGGTG
>JBKGHK010001305.1:0-1580 GCA_046520375.1 Pyxidicoccus sp. 3LFB2 | reverse complement strand
CACGCTGGCGGACCCGCGGGGCGGCACCTTCCGCGCGGTCCCCAAGCTGTCCTGGTGGACGGTGCCCGGCGCGAGGACCTACCGCGTGGAGCTGGCGCGCACGGCGGACTTCGCCGCTGGCGTGCAGACGTATGTCTCCCCCGCCACGGAGCTGGACGTCCCCGGCGCGCGGGATGGCAAGTGGTTCTGGCGGGTGCTGGCGGTGGACGCGGACGGCTTCCTCGGCTTCCCGTCCAAGATTTTCGCCTTCGACGTCCGGCCCTGAGCCGTGAAGCGCCAGTAGCGTAGCTACAGCAGGGCCCTGCTCCCATGCCCGGGGCCCCTGGCAACCGGGCTTGCATGGCAGCATCTCAACGACATGGCCCCCTACGCCCTCATCGCCGAGCCGGACCCGGGCCGCGCCGCTGGCCTCCTCGCCGTTGTCACCGGGGCGGGGCTGGAGGGAGTGGTGGCGCGCGATGGCGCCGAGGCGCAGGCCGTGGTGTGTCAGCGCGGCGCGCCCCTGCTGCTCATCACCGACCTGGCCCTGCCCCGGGTGGATGGCTTCGCCCTGCTGACGTGGCTGCGCGAGCGTGGCGACGCGGGGGCCACCAAGGTGGTGGTGGTGACGGCCTTCGACGAGCTGCGCGTCCGCGCCTGGCAGCTCCAGGACGTGCTGGGCATCCACTCGCTCCTGAGCCGCCGCGCCCCGCCGGAGCTGGTGAAGGACACGGTGAAGCGGGTCCTCGCCGGCCAGCGCGCCACGGCCCCTGTCGTGGCGGAGCCTGACGCCGCGCTGGAGGCCCGGAGGCTGGCGCGCATCGACGCGATGGGGCTGGTGGACGAGGGGCCTCCGGACGCGGAGCTGCAGGCGCTGGTCGCCGAGGTGGCTCGGTCCTTCGGTGTGCCGGTGGCGCTGCTGTCGCTGGTGCTGGGAGACCGGCAGTGGTTCAAGGCGCATGTGGGGCTGCCGCCGGCGCTCGCGCGGGACAGGGGGACGCCTCGGGACTGGTCCTTCTGCCACCACGTGGTGCAGGGCCGCGAGTCGCTGGTGGTGCCGGACGCCACGCGGCACCCCGTGTTCCGCGACAACCCGCTGGTGCGGGATGGCATCGTGGGCAGCTACGCGGGCGCGCCGCTGCTGACGTCCACCGGTGACGTGCTGGGCTCGCTGTGTGTCATCGACACGCGGCCGCTGGTGCTTGGCGCCGAGGACCTGTCGGCCCTGCGCGAGCTGGCCCGGCGCCTGTCGGTGGACCTGGAGCAGAAGGCCCGCGTGCGGCAGGAGCCCCGGCCCCGTGAACAGGCCCCGCGCACAGACGACGCGGTACAAGAGCCACCGCCACCCGTGGACGCGCTGACGGGGCTGGACCCGCGGCGCGTGGGCGAGGAACGGCTGCTGCGGGAGATTGGCCGCTGCCGGCGGGACGGAGTGCCCTTCAGCCTGCTGCTGGTGGACCTGGTGGAGCTGGGGCGGCTCGACCTGGAGCACGGCTTCGGCATGGGGGACGTGGCGCTGCGGAACGTGGCCCGGCGCCTGGACGGCCTGCGCGGGGCCTCGGGCTTCGCGGTGCGCTGGGACGAAGGCACGCTGCTGCTGG
>JBKGHK010001304.1:0-1580 GCA_046520375.1 Pyxidicoccus sp. 3LFB2 | reverse complement strand
CGCCATCGACGAGCACCGGGACGCGGCCCGCCGCGGCCTCCACCACCTCGGGCAGGGCGTCGGCGGTGGGCACGGCGCCATCGAGCTGACGTCCGCCATGGTTGGACACGATGAGGCCGGCGGCGCCGTGGTGCAGACACTCGCGCGCATCGTCGGCGCGCAGCACGCCCTTCACGAGCACGGGCAGGCCGGACAGCTCGCGCAGCCAGGCGATGTCCGCGAAGGTGACGTCCGGAGCCTGCTCGGCCAGCTCGCGACGGGTGAGTCCCTCCAGGTTGGCGAGGAAGTCCTCCTCGGGAAGGGCCAGGGCGGAGTCGCCCCTGTCCCGGCGCTTGCGTCCCACCACCGGGGTGTCACCGGTGAGCACGAGCGCGCGCGCTCCGGCGGCGACGGCCCGCTTCACGAGGGCACGGGTGAGTCCCCTGTCCCGGAAGACATAGACCTGGAGCCACCAGGGGCCGGCCTGGGCCGCCACGTCCTCCACGCGGCGCGACGCGCGGGAGGAGACCACCAGCAGCGAGCCGGCCTCCCGGGTGCCCCGCGCGGTGGCCAGCTCCGCCTCCGGGTGCGCGAGCGAGTGGAACGCGGTGGGCGCGACGAGCACGGGGGATGCGAGCGCCGTGCCGAGCAGCTCGGTGGTGGTGTGCACGGAGGACACGTCGCGCAGCACGCGCGGGCGGAGACGCACGCGGGCCCAGGCGGCGGTGTTGTCCGCGAGCGTGGACTCCTCGCCGGAGCCACCGGCGTAGTAGTCGAACACCGCCTCGGGCAGTCGCGCGCGGGCCTCGGCCTCCAGCGCTTCGTACGGGAGCATGCCTCGCGGGCTACCACGGCCCGGCGGGCGCTTGAAGCCGCGACACGCCACCTCCCGCGCAAAGCCGTCAGTCCCGTCGACTCAGGCGCCGGGTCTGGAGCCTCTGCTCCCGGAGGAGACAGCGCGAACGAAATGGCCGCGCACTGTCACCAGCATCCGGCTCATGCCCGCGTTGCCTCCGGAGGCGGCCTGCACCTGGCAGCCAGTCTGGCCATCACGGACTCATGCCGGTGTTGCATTCGGAGAGCAGCCTGCACCTGGCGGCCTGTCTCGCCCATCACGGACGCAGGCCCGCGTTGCATTCGGAGCGCAGCCCGCACCTGGCAGCCAGTCTCGCCATCACGGACTCATGCCCGGTGTTGCATTCGGAGACAGCCCTGCACCTGGCGGCCAGTCTCGCCATCATCAGCACCGACTCATGCCCACGTTGCCTTCGGAGTGAAGCCTGCACCTGGCAGGCGGCCCCGCCCATTACCGGCGCCCCGCGCATGCCCACGTTGCCTTCGAAGGACAGCGCGCACCTGGCAGCCAGTCTCGCCGTCACCAGCCCCGGCGCATGCCCGCGTTGCCCTCGGACAGAGCCGCTTGCACCACCGAGCACCCCGCCCCGCCGATGCCGAGCGCAGGTGCCGGACGCATCGGCGGTGGACCCGGCTTCGGAGCGGCATGGGACCGTGCTGTTCGGAAATGTCGGGGGTTTTGGGCCGCGCAAAGTCCCGACATTTCCGAACAGTTTCTCACCGGGCTGACGCCCGACCCACGAGGG
>JBKGHK010001303.1:0-1583 GCA_046520375.1 Pyxidicoccus sp. 3LFB2 | reverse complement strand
CGGGCACTCCCCTGCGCGGGCGGAGTCTGGGCGCGAGGCGGCCGAGGCCAGGAGGACGAAGAGGGAGACGAGCAGCGGGGAAGGAGTACGGCACGGCGCGGCACTCTACCCTCACCCGGCCCCCTCACGGAGGGCTGGTTGTCCGCCCTGCTCGCCACGAAGCCTCGGAACCCCATGGGCCGCCAGGCTGGCTGCCACCCGACCACCCATGCTGCGGAACGAAACATCAGGGCTGGCTCAGTTCCTCGGGAAGCGGGGTTCGAAGGAACTCCCACCGGTCGGGCAGCTTGACGACAGTGAAGCCCTCACCCGCGATGCTCACGAGTGCCCCGTCTTCGGCCGCACCGCTGGCCAGCCACCCATCGGCCTCTGCGCGAGACACGAAGGTCCGGGCAACCAGCGAAGCACTGGTGGCAGGAGCGAAGTACTTTCGGAAGTACGCCCGGTACGACTCCAACTGCTGACCGTCTCGGAGGAAGACCAGCGCGCCCGCGGCAATATGGAGCGCTTCGTCCTCCGGCGTGCCGTCCGGGTACTTCTCATTGAGGGTGCCGAGGAGGCGGATGATGGCCTCCACATCGAAGTCCGGGTCGTAGGTCATCTTCCACCTGTTACAGCGCAAGCGGCACCAGGAGCAGCGCGCCGCTTCCTCCTGTAGCCACGATGAAGGCCACGCCGGCAACGACGACGATGGTGCCGAGCGCGACTTCGGTCTGGTGCGCTCTCAACCATGCGAGCGCTTCGTCAATGTCCGGGAACTCCAGCGTGCGCCGCGACCGGTTCTTCTCCTCTGACGCCTGCTCCTGGACGCATTCCACATAGGCCTCCCGACAGGTCCGGGTGCAGTACGCGTGGTGCCAACCATCGCCCTTCCGATGGGGATAGGGAGGAGGGGTGTTCCAGCACCTTTCGAAACACTGAAGATGCTCTTGATGGCAGTCCCTGCCACCCGAGCCGCCGACTTCCAACGCATCCTCGGAGATGACGTAAGTCTGGGCGCGTACCGGGCGCGGCGCATGGCTACAGCCAAGACACAGTGCCACCATCGCCAGCAGGGCACGTCCCTTCATATGACCTCCAGGTCTACGGACGGACGGATGGCGGAGGCGCACCAGGCAGGCGCCCGGCCCGGGCCTCACGACGCCGGCATCGGCCCCAGGTATTCGAGCGGGTCCACGGGCTTGCCATCCAACCGGACCTCGAAGTGCAGGTGCGGGCCCGACGTCTTCCCCGACTCGCCCACCGTGGCAATCACCTGCCCCGGCAGCACCCGCTGTCCCGTGCGCACGCGCAAATCCCGGTTGTGCGCGTACAGGGTAATCAGCTGGCTCGAGTGCTCCACGATGACGATGTTGCCGTACCCGCGCTGCTCGCCCGCGTAGAGCACCGTGCCCTCCTTCGCGGTCTTCACCGGACTGCCCGCGGGCGCGGCCAGGTCGATGCCGTCATGGGGCTCCTTGCCCTTCTTCCCGAAGCGCCCGTACAGCACCCCCTTCAACGGCCAGTCCAGAATCCCCTGCGTGGCCAGCCGGGGCCGCGAGCCCGTCCCCGGACGCGGCGCGGGCCGCGAGCGCGACGGAGCC
>JBKGHK010001302.1:0-1599 GCA_046520375.1 Pyxidicoccus sp. 3LFB2 | reverse complement strand
CCCCTGCGAGCCCCGGCTGCCCATCCTGCCCGTCCTGCCCGTCCTGACCCGGCGCGCCGTCGTCACCATCCTGGCCGTCCTGACCATTCTGGCCCGGGGCACCGTCGTCGCCATCCTGGCCGGCGGGCCCCTGCGAACCCGGCGCTCCAGCGGGTCCCTGCGGGCCGGCGGGGCCCTGCTCACCCTCGCAGCCGGTGACGGCCACGGTGCTGCCGAGGAGCATCGCGCTGGTCGCGAGCCCCAGAAGACGAGAAGACATGAAGCACTCCCTCCAAGGTTGGTCGCGGGCCCTGGGACGCGCGAACGCGGGCGCATCCTGCGAGGGCCGTGTGGCAACACATTGGAGGGGACGTCACTTCTTCATCACGGGAGCGCGTCGCCCCCGTCACGGCACTCAGGGGACGATGCTCACCCCGGCCACGCCCTCGAACTCCACGGCGGTGCCCTTGCGGATGCCCTTCTGCTCCGTCCAGCCGCCGGGCACCTCCAGCACGTACTGGCTGGGCAGGCCCACCGAGCGCGACTCGAAGCTCTTCGGCTCCGCGCGCGACACGATTCCGACGATGCGCAGGTCCGAGCCGATGAAGAGCATGTCCAGCGGGATGAGCGTGTTGCGCATCCAGAAGCCCTGGACCTCCTCCCCCGGGAAGAGGAAGAGCATCCCCTTCCCGTCGGCCAGCTCCTTGCGCCACATCAGCCCCCGGGTGCGCGACTCGGGCGTGGCGGCAATCTCCACCTCCACCCGGTGCACGCCTCCGTAGGCGTCCTTGAGCCGCACATGGCCCCGCGGCAACGGCTGCATGGCGTAGTCCTCCGCGGTGATGTCGGTGACGGGCGGCCGCGCGGGGGCCGCCTTCGGTGCCGTCGCGGGACGGGGCGGGCTGCCCTGCGCCTCCTGCTGGCAGCCGGCCATGAGCAGCCCCGCGGTCAGCAGGGCGCCTTGGACCAGGGCCCTCACGCGTGCGGGTGCAGCGGCTTGTTGAGGAGCTTCTCCGTCAGCTCGGGCCCGAGGCTGTCGGACATCAGCCGCTCCACCACGGTCTCGAACTCCACCCGCTGGCCCTCGCTGCTGTAGATGAAGCGGATGCCCATGCCGGGCTCCTCCGCGTCCGCCTTGGACCAGACCACCTCGCCCAGCAGCTCGAAGGGCGCCTCCCGGTGGGGCACCGTCAGCTTGAAGAGGAAGCGCGTGCCGATGGGCAGCGGCTTCTTCGTCTTGATGAAGGTGCCGCCCTTGCTGATGTTCTTCGTGTAGTCCGCGAAGAACGAGTTGAGCTTCTTGTAGTCGACCTTCAGCTCGATGGGTGCGCGCCCGTGCTGGCGGCCCTCGGACCCTGTCTTCTGTTCGGACATGCTGGGCGGGAGTATAGGGGAGGCCATGCGGCAAGTCCTCACCCGTGCCCTGGGCCTCCTGCGCCGCCCGGCAGTCCTGGCCACCGTGCTCCTCCTGGCGGGCGGGGGGGCGGCGCTCGTCCTCGTCCCCCTCTTTGGCGTCCCCGGCTTCGAGCTCGCCCTGGCCCTGGCCATCGCGCTGGGCCTGCTTGGTGGGGGGACGGGCATCGCCGCCGCCGCCCAGGAGCGCCGCCTGCTCCTGGGGGT
>JBKGHK010001301.1:0-1605 GCA_046520375.1 Pyxidicoccus sp. 3LFB2 | reverse complement strand
GTCGCGGGCACGTGCCGAGGACTTCGAGGAGGCCGCCCGCGCCTTCGAGAAGGCCCTCGAGCTGGAGCCCCGGCGGCTGGACTACCGCCTCGCCTTCGGCGACTTCTGCCGCGAGTGGGCCGCGTGGCGCAAGCGCGCGGGACTGGAGCCGCGCCCGGCCCTGGAGCGAGGCCTCGCCCTCGTGGACGAGGTGCTGGCCGCGCGGCCCCGCTGGACGCAGGCGCTGCGGCTTCGCGAGCGCCTGCTGCGTGAAGCGCCTACTGCCCCTCGATAGGGCCAGGGCCCGGGCCTGTCGCCACCTCCAGCGTCCCGGTCCTCGAGTCGTCCGGCATCCCGGGGCACCCTTCGGCGACATGGACGGTGTAGTCACCCACCGTCCCGAAGAACACGTCGTCCTCCTTGCCGGGAGGCAGCCACAGCGCGTCCCACTCGGGCCCCTCCACCTTCACGTAGGTCTCCGTCTGGCATTGGTTGATGAACCGGACCGTGCCGCCCTTCGCCAGACACGGGGCCGGCTTGAAGTGGAGTCCCGTCGTGTCGAAGTCGATATCCACCACGGGGTGGTAGGCCTTGCAGTGGGCGGGCTTGTCCGGCCCCTCCTCCGCGGCCGCGGACGTCCCGGCGAACGAAAGCCCCAGCAGCAGTCCCGGCATCAGGAAGCGGCCCCGAAACCTCCTCACCCCCACTGCGTCTCGCTGACTCATCACGTTGGCTCCCAGGCAGGACCTGCTTTGAATCGCGGGTATATCCGAACCTCAACATCCGGGTTGCAGATGCAATTCCGTCTGGCTCGCGCCCGCTAGGCGAGGCCGAGCTCCTTCACGCGGCGCCCCAGCGCCCGTTTCGACACCTGAAGGCGCCGGGTCATCGCGTCGAGGTCTCCGCCGCACTCGTGGAAGCAGCGGGTGATTTCCTCGGGGCTCAGGTCTCCAGCGGTCCTCAGATTCGGGCTCTTGTCGATGAGGTCGTAGATGGAGGACCGGTGGATGCGGAGCTGGTCGGCGGCGGCCTGGAAGTCCCAGTCGTTCTCCCGGAGGGCGGCGAGCAGCTCCGCCTCGGAAATCTCGGAGGGCTTGCGTCGGGGCGTGGCCGGGGCCTCGGCCGGAGGTGGCGCGCTGGCGGGCCGCCCCGGAGGGGGCACCCTCGACAGGGAGAGTTCCTGCTCCAGCTGGGCGTCGAGCCGCAGGGACGGCTGGCCCCGGTTGCCGATGACGAGCTGCCTGGCCACGTTGCGCAGCTCGCGGATGTTGCCTGACCAGCGGTGGCCGACGAGGCGCGCGGCCAGCGCGGGGGGGAGCCAGGGCTCCGCGAGCGCCTCGTCGGGCTTCAGCCGCCACGCCTCTCCCAGGGCCGCCAGCTCCGCGCGGGCGAAGTGGTGGAACAACAGCCCGATGTCCTCGCGCCGCTCGCGCAGCGGCGGCACGCGGATGGAGTAGCCAGCCAGCCGGTGCAGCAGCGGCGCCTTGAAGCGCCCCTCCTGAATCTGCTGCTCCAGCTGCGCGTCCGTCGCGGCGACGAGCCGCACGTCGACGGTGACGGGCGTGCGGTCTCCCACGGGGTACAGCTCCCCCGTCTCCAGCACCCGTAGCAGCATCACCTGCACCT
>JBKGHK010001300.1:0-1614 GCA_046520375.1 Pyxidicoccus sp. 3LFB2 | reverse complement strand
AGCTCACCTCGGGCCGCCGCGAGCACGCGTCCCGCCGCGGCCGTGTCCGGTGGCGGCTCCTGCGAGAGGAGCCCATCCAGGTCGACAGGGGGGCTCATCGCGCCTCCTCCAGCGAGCCCAGCAGCTCCCGCAGCCGCTCATAGCCCCGGTGCGCGCGCAGGCGGGCCGCGCCCGGGCTGATGCCTCGCAGCGCGGCAATCTCGTCGAAGGACCAGCCCTCCACCTTGCTCAGCACCACCGCCTCGCGCTGGTCCGGGTGGAGCTGTTGCAGCGCGTCCAGCAGGTGCCTGCGCATGCTGGGGTCTCCCGCCGGGGGCTGGACGGACAGCGGCCGGGACGCGTCCTCCTGCGAGGCATACGCGTCCACGTGGCGCTGGTGGCGCAGCGCATCCCGGGCGGCATTGGCGGCGATGGTCATCAGCCATGGCACGAAGCGGGTGCCCGGCTCGTACCGGCCCCGGGAGCGGATGACGGACAGGAAGGTGGATTGCAGGAGGTCCTCGGCGAGCGGGCCGCTGCGCACCATCCGCGCGAGGAACCCCTGCACCCGGCCGGAATGCCGGGCGAAGAGGGCCTCGAAGGCGTCCTGTGCTCCGTCGCGAAACCGTTCCATGAGCTCTTCGTCCGTCGGACTCCCCATCACCCATCTCCCGTACGGCCCGATTCCTAAAATGTTTCCGGAGCCCCGCGCAGGACGTCGCGCGGTGCCAAGCTGCCGGAAACACAAGGGGAGTCAGGGGGCGCTGGCTCTCCCGGCCGAAGAGCGGGCAAGCCCGCTCCAGCAGGGGGAACCTTACCCGGGGAGGAGCACGAGGCGGGCAATCTCTGGAGGAGCCCCCACGCGCATGGGCGGGCCGACGAAGCCGCAGCCCCGGCTGACGTAGAGCTGGGACTGCCCCGTCTGGCTCAGCCCGGCGTTGCGCTCACCCCAGATGAGGTCGCCCACAATCGTACCGGGGAACATCTGCCCGCCGTGGGTGTGCCCGGAGATTTGCAGGCCCACGCCGCGCCGGGCGACCTCGTCGAAGTTGGAGGGCTGGTGCGCCAGCAGCACCGACGCGCCGTCAGGCCGCACGTCGCGCAGCGCCCGGTCCAGGTCATAGCCGGGCTCGCCCAGCCGGCCGCCGCTCCAGTCGTCCACACCCGCCAACTGGAAGGACGCCGCGCTGTCGCCAATGGACACCGAGCGGTTGCGCAATACCTGAAGCCCCAGCCGCTCCAGGAAGGCGACCCAGGCGTCCGCGTCCGAGTAGTAGTCGTGGTTGCCGGTGACGAAGAAGGTGCCATGCCGGGCGCGCAGGCCGCCGAAGCCCGCGACGAAGGGCCCCAGCGCCTCGACGGAGCCGTCCACCAGGTCCCCGGTGATGGCGATGAGGTCCGGCTTCAGCGCGTTGGTGCGCGACACCAGCTCCTCCACGAAGCCGCGCTGCAGCACGCCGCCGATGTGGATGTCCGTGAGCTGCACCAGCGTGAAGCCCTCCAGCGCCTTCGGCAGCCCGGGCAGGCGCACCGGGACGTCGCGCACGTCGGGCGGGTGGAAGGCCCGCCAGCCGCCATAGGTGCTGACCGCCGCGCCCGCCACGCCCGCGCCCAGGGCCAGCCCCCGGCCCAGCA
>JBKGHK010000012.1:0-40280 GCA_046520375.1 Pyxidicoccus sp. 3LFB2 | reverse complement strand
CCCCCGCCGGCGCTGGGAGGCGGGGGGCCTGCTGCGGCCCATGCCCGCCGGCCGGCTCGGACGGGGCGGCGCTGCGGCGCGGGCTCCTCTTCCTGTCGCTGTGGGGGACGATGCTGGTGCCCACGGGCTTCATGGCGGGTGCCTGGGGCATTGCCCTGTGGCTGGCGGCGGGCGGCTTCTTCCTCGCGCCGCAGTCCGCGCTGTTCATCTCCCTGCTCCAGCGGCGGCTGCCCCCGGACCGGCACGCGGAGGGCTTCGCGCTCTTCAATGCGGGCTGGGCGCTGGGCATCGGCGCGGGGAGCGCGGTGGCAGCCGTGCTGCTGGACACCTCCGGCTCCCGGACGGCGATGCTGCTGTCGGGGGCCGCGCCCATCCTGGTGGCCCTGGTGGCCCGGCTGTCGCGTCACGCGCGCTAGTGGACGTGGGACGAGGCCCCCTCCGGGGCGCGCCGCCCGAGCTGCCGCGGCAGGCGCACCATGAAGGTGGTGCCCTCCTGCTCCGTGGAGCGCACCCGGAGCGTGCCGCCATGCGCGTCGACGATGTGCTTCACGATGAACAGGCCCAGCCCCAGGCCCCGGCTGTCGCGCGTCCCCTTGCGCTCGGCGCGCTTCATCGGCTCGAAGAGGCGGGAGCGCAGCTCCGCGGGAATGGCGCTCCCCGGGTTGTGGACGGCCAGCGCCACCGCGTCGCGCGTGCCATGCGTGCGCACCCGCACCGGGCAGTGCTCCGGGCTGTAGTGGATGGCGTTGTTGACCAGGTTGGTGATGACCTGCGCCAGCCGGTCCGCGTCCCACAGGCCGCGGCCGTCGCCGCCGCACTGGATGTCCAGCCGCCGCTCCGGATTCGCCAGCTGCACCTCGTCCACCACCTGCCGCGTCAGCTCGTGCAGGTCGAGCGCCCGGGGCTGCATGGGAATGCCGCCGCCCAGGCGCGCCTGGGTGAAGTCCAGGATGTCGCGCAGCATGCGGGTGGCGCGCTCGGCGCTGGAGAGGATGCGGCCCATCACCTTGCGCTGCCGCTCGTCCATGCCCTCGCGCCGCAGCAGCGTGGTGGTGGCCATGGTGATGGCGTTGAGGGGGTTGCGCAAATCGTGGCTGACGATGCCGATGAGCAGCTGCTCGAACTCGGCCCGGCGCTTCGCCTCCTGCTCCGCGGCCCGCCGCTCGGTGACGTCCTGCATGGCGCCCACCATGCGCACCGCGCGGCCCGCGCCGTCGCGCACCACGTGGCCCCGGTCCGAGATGACGGCCCACGTCCCATCCCCGCGCAGGAAGCGGTACTCGTCCGTCCAGTGCTCCTCGCCCCGGTCGATGACGGCCTGCATGTTGCGGCTCACCCGCTCGCGGTCCTCGGGGTGGATGTGCCGGGTCCACTCCTCGATGTCCAGCCGCGGCTGGGGGGAGGGCAGGCGGAACTGCCGGACGGCCAGCTCGCTCCACTCGATGTGGCCGGAGTCGAACTGCCAGTCATAGATGACGTCGCTGGTGGCCAGGGTGGCCAGCCGGTAGCGCGTCTCCGACTGGCGCAGTACCTCCTCCGCGCGATGCCGCTCGCTGATGTCCAGCCCCACCCCCGCCACGGTCACCACGCGGCCGTCGGGCCCCAGGACGGGGGAGATGCGCGTCATGAACCAGGCGCCCCCCATCTCCATCTCCATCGAGAAGGACTCGCCCTGCTGGGCGCGGTGGGTGGCCTCGATGAGGTCCGGCCGGTCCGCGTACAGCTCGAAGGTGGAGCGGCCCACGAACTGCCCGCTCTCCAGCCCTATCACCTTCAGCCCTTCGCCCTCGAAGAGGGTGATGATGCCGTGCGCGTCCGTGGACCAGAGGATGACGGGCAGCTGGGTGAGGACGCGGCGCAGATTCTCACGAGCCTCGTCCCGCTCGTGCTCCATGCGGACCGTCTCGGTGACGTCGGTGGAGATGCCGCACACCGCATACGGTTGGCCCCGCGCGTCCGGCAGCAGGAACTTGAGCGAGCGGTAGAGGTGCGGCCCATCCTTCTGCAACACGACTTCCTCGTAGCTGTGCGGCTGGCCGCTGGCCAGCACCCGCATGTCGTTCTCGAAGAACCACTCCGCGACCTCGGGTGGGAACAACTCCGCGTCCGTGTGGCCCACCACCTGCTGGTTGACCAGTCCGGTGGCCTGCTCGTAGGAGCGGTTGACGAAGAGGTAGCGCCCCTCCGTGTCCTTGCCGTAGATGGCGGCGGGGGCGTGGTCGAGGATGTCGTGCAGCTTCGCCTTGGTGGCGAGCATGGCCTGGTCATGGTCCTGGGCGTACTGCACCACCGCATGCGCGATGCAGGCGTCGAGCGCTTGATTGAGGACCCGCAGCCCGGCCAGCTCCGGCACCCAGCCCGCCTCCTCGAGGACCTCGAGGATGGTGTCGCGTAGCAAGCCGTACTCGTGCACCACCGCGCCAATGTCACTGCCCGCCTCGTAGCGCTCCCGGCCGTGCCGGCCACCAATGGCCCGGGCCCTCTCCAGGTCGGGCGCCACCTGCAGCGTCCGCAGCATCTCCACCAGCGAGTCCATCAACACGGGCAGGCTGCTCAGCGGCCCCATGCGGGGTGCCGGGTTCGCCCCGAGCACCGTCTCCACGCGCGCCTCCCAGCGGCGGAGGATGTCCTCCCTTCGCGCTTCCAGCAGGTCGGGCAGACGCCCCGGCGGCGTGGCGCAGGGGTTCATGCAAGCGCCTCCCCCGCGGGAGCCGTGGACCTGGCCACGCCCGCCAGCCCTTTCCCGAAGCCGCGCTTCATGGATGGATGAAACAGAGACATGGCCGTTGCCCATTGAAATACACCTCCCCTGGGCTGGAGGCCGCTCGCCCCGGCGTCGGGCCCGGGTGATGCCCCGAAGGGGGGGCAACCACGGGTGCGCCCCGTGTAGCGACTCACGCTCCCTCTCATGGCTGTGATTCTGAGCCTGGGATTCCTCGGCAACCTGGACCAGACTGGGCGCCCACACCCCGGAGGAGAGCATGGGACTCGCGGAGCGCAGGGCCGCCAAGCAGTACGAGGACACGGTGTACCCGAAGTTGAAGCAGCAGGTCGACGCGGCGGCGCACTTCGAGGTGCCGCTGGACGTGAACTGGCAGAGCCTCGCCATCGAAGAGCGCGCGCACATGTACGAGGAGTGCTTCACCAAGGTGTACTTCACCCCGCTCATCGAGGCGTTCCAGGCCATCTGCGTCGACGACATGGGCCGTGAGGCGCTCAAGGAGAAGCTCAAGCGCGTCGTCATCCGCAACACGGCGGACAATTCCTATGCCGGCAACATGGTGACGTTCGAGGCGGGCGTGCTGACGCTGGACCACAAGCCCACCACCAACATCGACGATGTGAAGGACCGCAAGGACGCCATCCAGAAGACGCTGGAGGCGGCGCTGTAGTCACCGCTGGCAGGGCACCGGCGCGCAGGCTCCCCACACTCCCCGCCTCGCGCGCCGGGCCTCGGCTTCCAGGGCTTCGAACTCCGCGCGCCGCGCGCTCCCCGCGGGCGGCACGTGCAGCACGCAGGCATGGCCCCGCTCCACCAGGAGCGTGTTCACCTCGCGCCCGTCCACGGACACGTACGCGAGGAGCCGGCCGAAGCGGTCCGTGCACGCCTCCCCGTAGGCCAGCGCCACCCGCCGTCCCCCAACGAGGCCACGGTTGAAGGCGTGGGCCTCCGGGCCGAAGCACTCCCGGGTGCCGCCCGTGCTCTCCGGCGCATCGGCCAGCAGGTAGCGGATGCGCTCGCCGCTCTCGAGCAGGAGCGTGTCTCCGTCGATGACCTCCGCCACCCGGCCCATGTCCGGGCCGCACGGCGCACCGGCCTCTTCACCGCAGGCCAGGAGCGCGGTGGCCAGCACGGCGGCGCTCACGGCGCGCATGGACGGTTCTCCATGCCCGGAGTCCCCCGGTCCCCCCGCCCATAGCGAGCGGTGGAGGGCGCGGGACAGAAGCTCCCCGTCAGGTCGTTCCGGGCAGGGTCGCTCCGGGCCGGGTCGACCTGCGAGGACACGCCCGGCACCGCGGCGGCCGTCCACGTCACGGCATCCAGCAACCGCCCGTCCACCGAGAGCCGGAGCCCATGGGCGCCCGCGCTGTTGGCGAGATTGAAGGCGAACGTGCCGAGCACCAAGGGCAGCCCGCCGTTGAGGGACACGTCGTCACTGCGCGCGATGACGGCCCGGCCACCGGCCTTGAGGGACAGGCACAGCGTCGACATGAGCACCGCGCTGCCGCCATTCCCGTTGGACAGGGTGACGCCATTGAGGTCCACGTCGCGCAGCGCGAGCACCTCGACCCACTCGCCCGTGGCGTCCGCCACCGCGCTCGGGTCGGCCATGTACTCGGTGAGGACCAGCGAGCCCGCGTCGGGCACCCTGGGCGCACGGACCTTCCCTGTCGTCCGGTCGATGCATCCATTCACCGGAGCCCCCGCGTCCGCGCCCGCATCCGCTGGAATGCCCGCATCACTCCGGCCTCCATCGGAGACACCGGCATCCGGAACGCCGCCGTCCGAGCCACAGCCTCGGTTCGCCCGGCCCGGAGTCCCCAGGTTGCCCCGCGTCCCATAGGGCTCCGTGGCGCGGCACCACGCCTCGGCCGGGTCATTGCGCTTCGCATCCGCCAGCAGCGCCGACACCTGCGAGGCCACGCCCTCCTCCGCCGGGCCGTATACGGCGCCGTCGAGGAGGACGTCCCCGGCCTTCAGCATCACCACGCCTCCGGAGTTGCGCAGGTCCACGCCGAACGTGGCCACCGGCGCGGGCAGTCCGCCGTTGACCACCGCCTCGGAGCGGCGCGCCAGCACCGCATGCTCCCCCGCCGCGAGCGACACGCACGCCCGCGCCTCCACCTTCGTCCCCACCGAGTCCGTGCCCACCGTCACTCCATTGAGGTCCACGGGCACGGTGGCCAGCACCTCCACCCACTCGGCCAGCGTGTCGTCCCCGCGCGGGTTGGCCATCACCTCGGTGATGACCAGGTCCCCCGTCCGTGGCCGCACCACGGGCCTCGCGGCCGAAGCGCCCGTCGGCACGCAGGACTCCACGACGCCCGCGTCCCCGGTGGGCAATGCCGGAGGCGCTCCCGGACCACAGGGCGCGTTCGCCGCGCCGGGGCTTCCCCGAGGCACTCGGGCGTCGTCCGCGGCAGGCTCGTCACACCAGCGCGCCGGGTCATCGTTTCCGGCGGAGTCGGGCACGAGCCGGCCGTCATGGATGCGGGCCAGGCCGCTCTTCGCGGGCGCGGTGAGATGGACCTCGTCGACCACCCGCTCTCCGCACCGCACGCCCAGCTTCCCACCCGTATTGCCCAGTGCGCCGAGCGCGTCGCCATACGCATGGTCCAGGTACTCGGGCAGCGCTCCCTCGCGCACGTCTCCCAGCACGAGGTAGCTCCCCGCCGCCACGGGCAAGGCGCTGGTGAAGAGATAGGCCCGCTCCTGGGAGCCATCCTCGCGGGCCGAGTAGAGCGTCAGCCCCCGCAGGTCCACGGGAGCGCGCGTGGGGTTGTGCAGCTCGACGTACTCCTGCCCCGTATCCGTCCCCACCGGGTCATTGAGGTACTCGGTGATGACCAGGTCCCCGGGCAACAACCCCGCGCACGCCGCGTCCACGCCCTCGTCCCAATCACCCCCTCCGCACGCCCCCGCGCCGAGCAGCGCCACTCCGCCCAGAAACCGTCCCCATCCCCTCATGTCGGCAACCCTCACGTTCTGCTCCTCTGTGTCACAGCACTTCAAGACCGTGGCTCCAGCTCCCGGTGGAAGCGGCACCACTCACGGCACGGCGCGCATCAGCACCGCGTCTCCAGCTCACGGTGGAATTGACAACCCTTGCGCCCCAGCGACCTCTGGCTCAGCACGCTTCAGAACCGCGTCTCCACCTCCAGGTGGAAGAGGTGGCGCGGTAGGTCGGGCGGCACGCGGGCCGCGCTCGCGTCCTTCAAGTCGAGCACCCACGCGTAACGCGCCCGTGCCGTCAGCCTCTCGTAGGCCACCCAGCTCGCGTCCACCGCGGCGCGCAGTTCCTGCCGGAGTCGACTGCGCTCGGACAGGTCCTCGTCCTTCCACACCACCCGGCCGCCCAGCTTCACGGACTCCACCGGCCTGACCCGCACGTCGAGCAGGGCCTGTCCGTCATACCGGGGCCCCCTGGCCTCAGGCGCCTCCACGCGCGCATGCCCGTACTGCACCGCCACCGTCACCCCGTCAGCGACCTCGGACCGAACCCGGGCGATGACGCCGTACCGGCTGCTGGAGCAGGAGGCCGTCCCCTCCGGGTCCGACTCGCTATCCGTCTCTCCGGTACACGTCCCCCGCGCACCGAGCCCCGAGTCCCGCAGCTCCACCTGGAGCGACGGCTGGAACACCGGCCACACGAGCCAGTCCGCCCGGGCGGAGGCGCGCAGGTGCGCGGTGCCCGCCGTCCCCGGCACCGCGCCATCGGCCGGCAGCGTCCACGCATCCACCTGCCCTCGAATCCGCCACGCCCCTTCCTCTCGCTGGAGGTAGCGCACGCGAGCGCCCAGCTCGTTGCGCACGCGCAGCCCCTCCAGCGCGTCCGGACCGGAAGTCGCGCCGCTGTAGGGATTGGCGAAGTCGCGTCCGTAGTAGCGCAGCGCCAGCTCCACCTCGTGCCGTGCACCGGAGAGCACGGTCCGCTGGACGGCGCCGAAGCCACCTCCGCCCTCCGGAGCGACATCGAAGCTGCGCGTGCCCTCGAAGAAGAGGTCCACCGCGCCACGGCCCCAGGCCGCATCCAGCCCCACCGCGCCGAACCCGCCGCCCGCCGGGTAGCGGGCACTCGGCTGGAAGTCGAGCCGCGCGCCTTCGAGATTCCACACCGGCCGGGCGGCCCACCCCGTCACCCCGAGATGGGCACGCGGTGACAGGGCCAGCGTCGCGTTGCCCCCGCCCGCCCACTCGTTGAAGACGCCCGGCAGCGTGCGCGCGGTGAGCTTCTCCACCCGGGCGCCCGACAGGGACACCCACACGTCCGGAGCCCGGCACCTGCCACGCGGGTCCCCACACGCCGAACCGTCCCTCACCGCATGCCTCGCCAGCGAGCGGAGCTGGTACGAGCCGAAGCCCGTGAGCGACAGCTGCGCGCCAGCACCCACGGGCCCGCGCACGGTGCCCACCAGCCCCCGGAAGCCCTCGTCCCAGGCGAAGTCCGGAGTGACGTCGGACAGGCGCTCCTCGGGCTCGCAGCCCGTGCCGGCCACGAGGCACTCTCGCTCCAGCGCTCCGGGTGGGCGCACGCCATCATCGGGAAGGAAGCCCTCCGGCGACGGCAGCGCGGTGGTGTCCAGCGTGAGGCGCTGTCCGAAGCCCAGCCGGTACGTGCCCGCCAGCACCGAGGCGCGCTCGCCCGTCCACTGCGCGTAGAGCTTCGGCAGCAGCACCGCGGAGCCGGGCGCATCCACCACGAGGGCCCGCCGATGCGAATCCCTCCGAAGCGGCCCCAGCTGCCTGCGCGCGAGCGAGAGCAGCACGCCCGCGCGAAGCCCCGCGAGCCCTCCCGCTCGGACCTGCAACGCCAAAGGAGGCAGCAGCGGGTCCGACGCGGCGAAGGCCATCAACAGCCGTGCATCGCCCGAGAGCCGCCCGGGCTCCCTCCGCATGAGGAACGACGCGAGCCTCCGCTCCTCCACCTCCGTGAGTCCTCCCGGCGAATCACTTCCGTCCCGCTGCGGCTCCGCGCCGCCCGAAGCCCCAGGGCCCGAGGACCCACGCGACCGCCGTGTCCGGGCCCGGAGCAGCGCATCCACCTCCGCGTACGTCAGCCCTGGCAGTCCATACAGCGTGGCCCGCGTCGCGAGCGTCGGGTCCACACCGGCCCGCCGCAGCGCCAGCAGCGCCGCGAGCGTCTCACTAGAAATGGCGCCCTCCTCCGCCAGCGCGAGCAGGTCCAGCTCACCCGAGACTTCCGGCTCCACCTCGTACGGCGCCGCGTGCACGGGCAGCCCCCGGCACAGCCAGCACCCCAGCAACCACGGCAGCCACAGTGAGAGGACACGGCGCACGCCGCGCCTCAGTGCACATCCGAGACCACCGTTCCCTACAGCGACTCCGCTTCATCACGGCGTCCCACGTCTGGAACCCGCGTCCAGCGGATGGACAGCCTTCAGGCGCGCGCGGCCCGCGGGTCGGCCATCAACAGCTCCTCGGCGACGCGCTGCGCGGCCACGGCGCGGGCCTGCGCGGCGGCATGGCGGAGCCGGGCTTCCTCACTGCCATCCAGCGCCGCCTGCGTCTGGCGCAGGTCCGACTCGGCGGTCAGCAGCAGCGCCGCCAGGTGCATTCGCTCCAGTTCCATCAGCATCCACACGACTCCGCGCTACGAGCTGCCGCTGCAAGGACGCGCAGCATGCCAGGAGGGCCCGACGCCCCTGCTCGGACCGGAGTCCCGTGCAGACCCGGGGCCCGCCCTCCAGGCCACCAACCGAGCGCTCAAACCCCGCTATTCCCGGCATGTGTCCCTGGGGACGTACCCGGCGCGGAGGAGGCGGACGTGTCGCTCCGGCCATGTATGCTGCGGCTCCGCTCCATGGGACACGTCCACATCGTCAGAGACCTCCCCTCCCCCCAGGAGGGCTTCCGCCGCACCGTGCGCGTCTACACACCCGACGCCTACGACGCGATGCCGCACCACCGCTTCCCCGTGCTCTACATGCACGACGGGCAGAACGTCTTCGCCCACCCCGAGTCGGCCCGCTTCGAGACCTGGTGCGCCAACGTCGCGCTGGAGCATGGCGTGTGCGCGGGCCGGATGGAGCCGTGGATCATCGTCGCGGTGGACTCGGGCGAGGGGCGGATGCAGGAGTACACGCCCTGGGACGAGCCCCGGAACCGGACCAAGGCGCGCGGCGATGCCTACGGCCGCTTCCTGGTGGAGCACCTCAAGCCGCTGGTGGACCGCACCTACCGCACGCGCCCCGAGGCCGAGTGGACGGGCGCCATGGGCTCGTCGCTGGGCGGGCTCATCTCCCTGTACCTGGGCTACCGCTACCCGGAGGTCTTCGGCCGCATCGGCGCGCTGTCCCCCACCGTCATGTGGGGCGAGGGCCGCCTGTTCCAGGAGTGGGCCGCGCACAGCCGCCGCTGGACGCGCATCTACCTGGACGCCGGCGAGCAGGAGTACATCCACGCCGACGGCGTGCCCCTCAACTACGGCGAGGCCACGCGCGCCTTCTACGAGCACCTCAAGCACGTGGGCTATCAGGACCACGAGCTGGCGCTGGTGCTGGAGCCGGGCGGCGAGCACCACGAGCGGGACTGGCAGCGTCGCCTGCCGCAGGCGATGCAGTGGCTGCTGGGGTGAGGCGAATCGCGTGAAGCTCCGCAAGCCGGTGCCGCTCGAGCAGCGGCTCGTCTATGTGCAGGTGGTGGAGGGACTGCTCCAGCACGGGCTTCACGGCAAGGTGTCGCCCCGGCTGAGGCAGCGGCTGCGAAAGGCGGGCATCGACCTGGACCGGCCCCTGTTGCCGGCCTATCCGGTGCCGCTGTGGATGCACTGCCTGTCCGTCATCGTCGAGGAGACGTACCCGGACATGCCCCGCGAGGAGGGCTTCCGCAAGCTGGCGGAGGCGCACGTGCAGGGCTACGGGCGCACCGTCATCGGCCGCGCGGTGTACGGGGTGATGCGGCTGCTGGGCACGCGCCGGCTGGTGCAGCGGCTGCCCCAGACGCTGCGCTCCACGGACAACTACACGGAGATGGAGCTCATCGAGCGCGGCCCCACCACGTACGAGATGCGGATGAACTCGGTGCAGGACACGCCCGGCTACGTGGAGGCGCTCTTCGAGTCCATGATGCGCGTGGGCGGCGCGGACTCACCGAAGGTGACGAAGACGCACGTGGACCCGGCCGGGCCGAGCACCACGTACCTGCTCACCTGGACCGAGCGCTGAGGCTCCGAAGCTCCGGAGCCCCGGAGTCCTTCAGACGGTGGCCTGGATGAAGCGCACCGCCTCGTGCATGGCGTCCAGGTCCGGGTGCCGGGTGAGGTACATCTCGTCGCCCATGAGGCTGTGGTAGACGGACGGCAGGTTGTCCTGGTGCTGGAGCAGCGAGGCGCCCAGCTTCTCCACAATCTGCTTGTGGTTGTGCTTGTAGCGGCGGCTCTTGCGGCGCGCGCTGTGACACACGTGGTAGCGCGGCGTGTAGCGGAAGTCCGCCACCGGGTCTCCCGTCACCACGCGCGCCCACAGCCGGTACACGTCGATGTCGCACGTGTAGTTCATCATGTCGGTGATGAAGCCCCCGGGCGGGCGGAGGTTGACCTCCAGCACGATGAAGCGGCCGTCGGGCAGGCGGAAGAACTCCAGGTGGAACCAGCGCTCGCGCAGGCCGCACGCGGCCACGACCTCCTTGCCCAGCACGTCGAGCGCGGGAGGAATCTCCTGGAGGCTCCAGAAGGAGATGTCGCGCTTCTCCAGCACCGTCTCCATGCCGCCGTCGCTGTACTGGTGGCTGAGGTTGAAGACGATGACGCCGTGCCGGTCCACGATTCCGTCGTAGGTGACGATGGTGCCGCGCACGAAGGGCTGCGCCACGTACGAGGTGGGCAGCGGGTGGGCCAGGGCGGCGTCGACTTCCTTGTCGCTGGCCACCTTGAAGGTATGGGCGGCGCCCACGCCCACGTCGGGCTTGAGCACGAGCGGGTAGCCCACCTTGGCGGCGAACGCCTTCACCTGCGCGGCGTCGCGCACGCGGATGAGCTCCGGGTGGGGCACGCCGGCCGCGTGGAAGACCTCGGCCATGCCGGACTTGGAGCGCAGGCGGTGGATGTCCGAGGGCTGCAGGCCGGGGACGTGGAAGTCCTCGCGAAGGCGGGCCTCCACCTCCAGCCAGGACTCGTTGAGCGAGTCGATGCGGTCGATGCGCCCGTGCTTCCACGTGAGGTAGCCGGCGGCGCGGATGAGCGCGTCCTCGTCATTCAGGTTGGAGACGAGGAAGTACTCACGCAGCGACTCGCGCAGCTCGGAGCGCAGCGAGTCATAGGGCGTATCGCCGATGCCCAGCACCGTGACGCCCCGCTCACGCAGGGCGGTGACGAAATGGAAGAACTGGGGTGGAAAGTGGGGGGAGATGAAAACGAAGTTCATGGCTCCTCGGGGCGGGTCCCGACGACGTTGACCATAGCGACGCTCCGGGTCGAGGCCTACTTCCTTGCTCCCCCTCCAGCCGGGTGTACGACATTGTCCCCCTCCTCCTGAATCCCCGGCCTGACTCCCGCCCCTGGGCCCGGGTCGGGGCATGGCGGCCCGGGCCCCGGGCTCGCGGGGAGGGTGGGGCCTTCCGCCCCGCCGTGCTATCTGGCCCGGGCATCCCGAGGCTCCCGGTGGCCGAGCACCGTGGAGGGATGCCCGGGAGCAGCACTTGTTGGAAACACCCGCCATCAACAGGGCCGTGCCTGCCTCTCACGAGAGTCTTCGGCCGGACGGCCGGCCAGGGGACATGGGCCGGCCCGTCACGGACACGCCCCCGGGCCGCTGGAGCGGTCTGCTGCCCTGGGTGGGCGCGGCGCTCGGTGTCCTCTGGTACCTGCTGGTGGGCGGAGGGCGGACGCTCGACCCCACGAACCTGGACTGGTTGGGCGGAGGCGACCACGCGCAGCACGTGCTGGGCTGGCTCCACGTGCGCGGCACGCCATGGGGCTTCCCGCTGGGGAGCACCAATACGCTGGTGCACCCGCTCTCGGTGTCGGTGGGCTACACCGACTCGAACCCGTGGGTGTCGGTCTTGCTGAAGCCCTTCTCGCGCTGGCTGCCTCAGGACTTCCAGTTCATCGGGCCGTGGCTCGCGCTGTGCTTCGCGCTCCAGGGGGCGTTGGGCGTGAAGCTCATGGAGCGTCTGACGCCCCATGCCACGCAGCGCCTGCTGGGGGCATGCCTCTTCGTCCTGACGCCGGTGCTGCTCAGCCGCAGTGGCCATGACACGCTGTGCGCGCACTGGCTGCTGCTGGGCATGCTGTGGCTCCACCTGCGCCCCCGTGCGGACACCCGGGCGGCCTGGAGGGACGTGCGAGGCGCGCTCCTGCTCAACGGGCTCGCCGCGGGCATCCACCCGTACCTCGTGGTGATGGTCCTCACGCTCACCGTGGCGCTGCTCTACACGCTGGTGCGGCGGGAGCACCTGTTGTCCGCGCGTGCTGGAGGCGCGGCGCTGGCGGGCGTATTGCTGGAGGTGGGGACGCTGTTCTTCCTCTTCGGCTACCTGGGCGGGGGCGCGTCGCTGGGGGCGGAACTCGGCTTTGGCTTCTTCAGCGCGGACATGCTCGCGCTCATCAACCCCCAGGGCTGGTCGAAGCTGCTGCCCACCCTGCCCCACGGGCCAGGACAGTATGAGGGCTTCGGGTACCTGGGCACGGGAGCGCTGGCGCTCGCCGTCGTGTTGCTGCTGAGCAGGCCCTCGTCGTGGTGGCCGCGTGCCAGGGAGACGCTGATGGCCCGGGGGCCGCTGGCGCTGGCGGTGGGGGCGCTGACGCTGGCGGCCTTCTCCACGGTGATGACGGTGGCGGGCTTCAAGGTGCTCTCGCTGCGAGGGGTGACGCAGGCGCTCCTGCCGGTGCTCGCGCCCTTCCGGGCCTCGGGCCGGTTCATCTGGGTGCTCGACTACGCGATGTTGACGGGCATCCTGGGGCTGGTGACCTGGCGCTGGAGAGAGCGCCCGAGGGTGGCCACCGCGCTGCTGCTGGGCGCCGTGCTCCTGCAGGCCCTGGACACGGATGACCTCTGGTTCCGCGGCCGCTTCCACGGCGAGCCCTGGCCCCGGCTACGGGCACCGGAGTGGGCACACGTGGACCCGAGCTACCGGCACATCGTCCTGTTCCCTCCGGCCATCAAGGGGCTGGACTCACCCTGTACCGACCCGGGCTTCCCGGAGAACGCCTATGTGCGCTTCGGAGACCTCGCGTATCGCAAGGGGATGACGACGAACAGCGCCTACCTGGCGCGCTTCGACGCGGTGAGGCTGAGGGCCGTCTGCGAGGCGCTGCGCGCGGACGTCGAGAGCGGCCGCTTCGCGGAGGACACGCTGTACGTGGTGGACACGAAGGAACTGGCCGCCTTCCAGCGCCCGGAGTCGGGGCTCGCGTGCGGCGTGCTGGACGGCTACACGGTCTGCGTGGCAACGAAGGAAGGCCGCTTCCGAGAGGCGCTGCTGCGGGCGGGCGCGCCCCCACCCTCCGCGGGCAATCCCCCTTGAGTGCAGCGTGCTTCGGACGTGACTGGTGTTCCAGAGTCGTGGCGTCTGTGACTCGGGGCCCCGCGCCCCGGCATCTCCTGCCGATGCTCGCGGTGAGCCTGCTCATGGTCGCCTGCGGCACGACAGCCCCACGGCGCCACGCCCCCCGCCACTATGCGCAGACCCTGGACTCGGCGAGCAGCGTCTGTCTACGCACTCCAGCCTGCTATGCGCCCCCGTCGGGTGAGTCCGCCATCATCCCCTGGCTGTCACGCTCCATCGCCGCAACGAGAGCCGCAACCACCTTGCTACGGCTGCTGGACGCCGCGGACCTCGCGAAGCTGGAGCAGGGGCTGAGCGACTGCGCCAACCAGGCCAGCCATGACGTCAACGAGCGGTTGCTGGGCAAGGGCCAGCGTCCCACGCGCCAGAAGTGCCAGGAGACGTTCAAGATAGAGCCCGGAGGCCACAAGGTGACCTGGGCAATGCACCTTGGGCAGGAGAAGCACAAAGCCGCATTGGAGTGTGTTCAAGCAGCGCAGGGAGAAGCGTTCTCTGACAACCTCCGCCTGCAACCACCCTATCGATACAGCCGGGATACGAAGAAGCTGGAGCCGCTCGACCCCAGACAGGTGGAGAGGTGGCTTCGAGAAGGGCTGTTCGGTGAGTACCACGAGGACCATCCCTACTATCCGGCGACCCAGGGCGACATCTACCAGGAGGCCTTCAAGGTCACACCGAGGCCCATTGCGCCGGGATATGGGAACTCCCGATGACCAGCCGATACCCACGGGTGAGCTTCTACCGAGATGTCGACGGAGCGCGGGTTCAGTCGGTCCAGACCAGCCTGAGCCTCTGCTTCTACATGCGGCGCGCCCACCGTGAAGTGGCCCCGGCGGTCATGGCCGCACTGGAGGCGTACCGCGAAGCCATCCAGCCGCATTTGTTGGCCTGGTATCCGGACCTGGAGGGCGACTGGCAGGAGCTCGGTCGCGCCGGTTGGGAGCACAATCGTCAGAAGCTGCGGCACCCGGCAGGGGCCCAGCTCTGGCTGCGCGATACGCCCGACCTCACGACGGATTACGAGTTCCGGTACTCCGGCCGGAACGTGAATCCCTCCGCCGCCGATGACACCGCGAACCTCAACTGCGCTGTCGCGTTCTGGTTTCCCATGCGGTTTCTGGAAGCCGGGGGCCCCGAACACTTCAAGAAACTGGCTGTCGAGCTGGGCGCGCTGTTGCCCTTCAACTCCGGCCACGCCGCGCCTTCCTTCTACTTTCATGAGAGCCTGCTCGGGGTTGCCGACCCGCTTCGAGAGCTGTGCTTCCGCCACCCCGGCATGGACCTGCCCACCATGGAGAGCCTGCCGAAGCACCTGGGCTCTCAGCTCAAGGGCACATACTGGCTGACCTTTCTGGGTGCTCCGGTGCTGGATGCACTGGGAGGCCTCTCCGCGCTGCGTGCGCGGCTGCATTCCGCGGGCACCGACGTTGAAGCGACCGGCCCGGACCGTGCGCTGGTAAGGCTCGGTGAATGGCCCGAAGCAGGAGACCTGAACCAGGGCCATGAACTGCCTGCCTACCGCGAGCTGGCGCGAGTGCTGGAGCCCTGGCTCTATCGGGCTCCTCGCGCTCCCTGGAGCGGCTTCACCGAGGATGACGTCCGAAGGTGGGAGCATCGCTTCCTCGAATGACTTCCCCGCCAAGCACCTCAATGAACTGGGAGAATGAATGAACCGGGTCACCGCGCGCACCGTGTGCGTGCTCGCAGTCTGGCTGCTGTCCGTCTCCACCGCCTCAGCCGCGACGCGGCAGCAGGAGATGGACCGGCTCATCACGAAGTACCACCAACTGCGCCAGTTCCACGGCACCGTCCTCGTCGCCAACGACAAGGGCGTCGTCCACAAGAAGGGCTACGGCTTCGCGAACATCGAATGGCGGGTGCCCAATACCCCCGACACGAAGTTCCGCCTCGGCTCCATCACCAAGCAGTTCACCTCGATGGTCATCCTGCAGCTCGTCGCCGAGGGGAAGCTCCAGCTCGATGACGCGCTCACGAAGCACCTGCCCGACTACCGCAAGGACACGGGCGACCGCGTCACCATCACCCACCTGCTGAACCACACCTCCGGCATCCCCAGCTACACCGGCCTGCCTGGCTTCTTCGAGAACGAGTCCCGCAACCCCATCACCGTCTCCGACCTCGTGAAGCGGTTCTGCAGCGGTGACCTCCAGTTCGAGCCCGGAACGAAGTACGCCTACAACAACTCCGGCTACGTCCTGCTCGGCGCCATCATCGAGAAGCTCACCGGCAAGACGTACGCCCAGTCGCTCCAGGAGCGCATCTTCGACCCGCTGGGGATGAAGAGCACCGGCTACGACGTCTCCGCGACGGTGCTCTCCAAGCGCGCCAGCGGCTACGACTTCCAGCCGGACGGGTACACCAACGCCGCGTACCTCGACATGAACATCCCGTATGCCGCGGGCGCGCTGTACTCGACGGTGGAGGACCTCTACCTCTGGGACAGGGCGCTCTACCTGGACACGCTGCTGCCCGCGCCCCTCAAGCAGCGCATGTTCACCCCCGGCCTGAACAACTACGCCTTCGGGTGGGCGGTGCGGCCCATCAAGCTGCATGACGACAAGACGGAGGTCCCCGCCATCAGCCACGGGGGCGGCGTCAACGGCTTCACCACCGTCCTCATCCGCGTCCCCGAGCGCAAGGAGCTCATCGTCCTCCTCGACAACGCGTCGTCCGGCGGGAAGCTCTCGGAGCTCGCCGCCGGGCTGCTGGGCATCCTCCGCGGAATCCCCCCCGTGCAGCCTCGGCCGTCGGTGGGCGAGGTCGTCTGGTCCACCCTCGACAAGGCCTCCGTCACCGAGGCCATCGCCCGCTACCGCACCCTGAAGACCTCGAAGACGGACGAGTACGACTTCTCCGAGGAGCAGCTGATGGGCGTGGGCTATCGCCTCCTCCGCGCCGGGCGCATTGCCGACGCCATCGAAATCTTCAAGCTGAACGTGGAGACCTTCCCTGGCTCGGCGAACACCCACGACAACCTGGGCGAGGCGTACCTCGCCGTCGGCAACAAGGCGCAGGCGCTCGTGAGCTACCGCAAGGTCCTGGAGCTGCTGCCGGGCAATACGCACGCGCAGGAGGTCATCAAGAAGCTCGAGCCTCCCGCGAGCAGCAGCCCCCCGCCCGCGTCAAAGGGCAGGCCGTAGCGAGGCCCGGTGCCCCAGGCCTTCCCGGTGCCATCCCGGGGGGACGGTCAGCGAGCCCCGCTTACTGCATGCAGAGCTCGTCCGATTCAATGATGTCCGACCGGTTCGCCCGCTGGACGTGGCTGCAGCTCTCTCCGGAGCCACACGCGGCGCCGTAGTCACACTTGCGATGACACCGGCGGTCACCCTTCTCCTCCTCACAGACGGAGGGCTGACCCTCGAAAGGCGGGAAGCACACCTGACTCACGTTGCACGTCTCCGCGGGGTCCTCGCACGGGTCGGTGAAGGAGCACTCCGCGAGGGAGGAGCGCGGCACGGTGGGCTCATCCTCTCCGCAGCCAAGGGGAGCCAGGAAGCACAGGAGGGCAAGGGTCAGCAGGCGCATGGGGGACCTTGAGGGACCAGGGTGGATGCAGCGCTTCACTTCATATACGTCAGCGCCACGTCTGGCTGGCACCTCGTGGACCCGAATCTCCGCGCCGGCCCGCCGATGACGGCCCGACGCCCCACGTGCGACAGTCCCGAGATGGGCCTGACCTCCATTTCTCCCGTCACTGAAATCGGACCTCGCGACACGGCCCTGCAGGCCGCCTTCTGCGACTACGTGCCCCAGGTGTTCCGCCGCGCGGACTTCCGGCGCTGGACGGAGTGGGGCGAGTGGGACGACGACTACCGGGCCTTCGCGCTCTTCGAGGAGGGCCGGGTGGTGGCCAACACCTCGGTGATGCGGATGCGGCTGCTGTTGGAGGGGCGCGAGGTGCAGGCCTTCCAGCTCGGCGCGGTGGGCTGCCTTCCGTCACACCGTGGAAGGGGCCTGTCCCGGGTGGTGATGGAGGCCGCGCTGGACGCATGCGGCGGGGCGCCGGTGCTGCTGTTCGCCAACCCCAGCGTGCGTCAGTACTACCCGCGCTTCGGGTTCCAGCCGTGGAAGCAGACGCTGTTCGCCGCCCCGCACGAGGCCGTGCCCGGAGGCACCCCGGCGCCCACGCTCGACCTGGCGGATGCGAAGGTGCGGGCCCTGCTCGCGGTGCTCTCCCGCGAGGGGCTCCCGGTGACGGAGCGCTTCGGCGCGCGCGGCTACGGGACGATTGCGACCTGGTACGCGGCCAACGGCTTCGCCAGGCCCTTGCGACAGCTCAGCGCCGACGCGTGGGTGTTCGCGAGCGTGGAGGGCGACACGCTGTACCTGGATGACCTCTTCGCCCGCGAGCCCTTCGACCTGCGAGCGCACCTGCCACGTCTGATTGACCGGCCCATCCGCTCCATCCACTTCGGCTTCACGCCGGAGCGCTGGTGGCCGGAAGCGGTGGAGGCCGGCGAGGACACCGAGGCCGACCTCTTCGTGAGGGCCCTGCCCCTGTCACGCGACGCCCACCGATTCCCGGTGCTGGCACACACCTGAGGCGGGCCCTCCCCTGCGACGGGGAGGGCCGCCCCTGCATCAATTCGCGTGGCTCACGCCGACCCGGGCGCTGCCGCGCCAGCTGCCATCCACCAGGCGCTGGATGCGCTGCTCCAGCGGCGGGTGGGTGGAGAACAGGGCCATCACGCCGCCCCCGCGGATGCCGAAGGCCTTCATGTTGGACGGCAGCAGGGCGTCCGCGTCGTGCTGCCGGCGCAGCCGGTCCAGGGCGCGCGCCATGGCCCCCGCGTCCACCAGCGAGGCACCGCCGTCGTCCGCGCGGAACTCCCGGCGCCGGCTGAACCACGCGACGATGATGCTGGCGCCGATGCCGAGCACCAGCTGCATCACCAGGCTGGTGATGAAGTAGGCCGGCCCGGTGCCGCTGCTCTCCTCGCCGTCCTCGGAGCGGTTGAGGAACCGGTCCACGACGAAGCCCACCACGCGGCTGATGAAGATGACGAAGGTGTTGAGCACGCCCTGCAGGAGGGTGAGCGTCACCATGTCACCATTGGCGATGTGGGCCACCTCGTGGCCGAGCACCGCCTCTACCTCGTCGCGCCGCATGCCATGGAGCAGGCCCGTGGATACGGCGACCAGCGCGCTGTCGCGCCGCGCGCCCGTGGCGAAG
Organism: Pyxidicoccus sp. 3LFB2; assembly: GCA_046520375.1. Lineage (GTDB taxonomy): Bacteria > Myxococcota > Myxococcia > Myxococcales > Myxococcaceae > Myxococcus. The sequence goes on along the minus strand of JBKGHK010000012.1, from coordinate 21,840 downwards.
GCGTTCATGTCCGGGCTGTCGTAGATGGCCACCTCGGGCATGCCGATGCCGGCGTCACGCGCCAGCCGGCGCACGGTGTCCACCAGCCACACCTCGGACTCGGTGCGCGGCGCGTCGATGACCTTCGCGCCGGTGCCCCACTTCGCCATCGTCTTGGAGAGCAGCAGCGAGATGATGGAGCCACCAAAGCCCATCACCGCCGACATGATGAGCAGCCCGGTCAGGTTGAGCCCCCCGCCCTGCCGAGCAAGCATGCTGTCCACGCCCAGCAGCCGGCCGACGATGGCGAGCATCGCCACCACCGCCAGGTTGGTCACGAGGAACAGTGCGATACGGCTGATGAAGCTTCCCTTCATGGCCCTCACTCCGAGAAAAAATCGTTGACCCCAACATTCAGCAGCGCGGCGCGGATGCAAGCCGGCGCGGCCAGGAAGTGTCGTGGCACGCAATGGAACAAGTCCGGGGCCAGGGCCTTCCAGAGATTGTTCCTGGGTCGAAGTGAGGTTTTCTCTATGGCTGCACGGGGCGCGCGTCGTTAGTCACTCTCCGCGCGTGCCGTGAGGCCTGACGTCAGCCTTTGGACAGGAGGCCCTGTAGCAGCCTTCCTGGTGGAGGAGGCGTGAAGCCGCCGCGCTACGGCGAGCCCTGCCGCCACACGAGGGTCACGGCACCTGACGCGCTGATGCGGACGTACGGCCAGCCCGTGCGGGTGGCTTCACGGTCGCAGGTCACCAGACGCGACTCGCCCGGGTTGAAGTACGTGGTGACGGTCACGAAGAACTTGCCCTGGTGCGCGGGGTCATAGTCCGAGAAGTCGGCGATGCGGATGACCTTGGGCGTGGTGTTCTCGGTATAGATGTACGCCCCGGGGTCCAGGACGTTGACGACGTCATCGGCGAGGGACACCCAGTTTCCCGGCGTGGCTTCAATCCACATCTTCTGCTCGGCGGCGCCGGCCAACCGGATCGCGCTGACCTTCCGGCACGAGCCCGTGCCAGCGGCATCATCGGCGACGGTGAAGGCCTCGTAGGGAATCGGACCGAAGCCATGAGGGGAAGGGAACGTCGGATGGATGGGCGTGCCGTCCGCGCTGCGCGCACTCAGGTCGACGAAGTAGCGCAGGAAGAACGAGCCATGCTGGTTGCCCGTCGCATGGGCGGTGGACGCGATGAGGAACAGGGCCAGGGCGGAAGGCTTCAGGAGGGGATTCAAGGTGGGGGCTCCTTCGAAGAGGCACTTCCGCTGTGCACCTTCCGGACCGCGCCGCCGTTCCTGGCGGACGGCCCGCGTGTCGCAGCTCCCGGACCGGGGTGTCACAGGGCTGGCGCCCAGGTGTCGCACCTGCGCAGGCACCGCGGGTCCCACCTGGATTCCAAGCCGACGGAAGCCGAAGCTGTCGGACCATGATTCATCTGGAGACAGAGGCTTATCTCGACGCGCCCCCCGCCACCGTCTGGCAGATCCTCGCGGACTTCGCGCAGTACCCCGCGTGGAACCCGCTCCTGCCCGAAGCCCGGGGCGAGGCGAAGCCCGGCGCTCGCGTGGCGATGAAGGCCAGCGCCCCCGGTAGCGCGGGCAAGCGGTTCGGCTTCACCGCGACCCTCGTCCGCTGCGAGCCCGGCCAGGCGCTCGAATGGACGGGAGGCGTGCCCGGGGTGCTGCACGGCCACCACTACTTCCGTCTGTCTCCCGAGGGCGCGGGAACGCGACTGGTGCACGGCGAGGACTTCACCGGCCTGCTCACCGTGCTGCTCGGGAGCAAGCGCCGCGAGGGCATGCGGCGCGGCTACGAGAGCCTCAACCGCGCGCTGGCGGAGCGCGTGCGCAACCGCTGAAGGCCGCCTGCTTGCGGTCCACCGCCGTGGGCCTGGCAGAGCGCGTGCGCGCCCGCTGAGGGCCGGCTACTTCCGGTCCACCGCCGTGGGCATGGACGGCACCGGCTCCCGGGTGAAGCGCAGGTCCCTCACGCGCCCGAGTCCCAGGCTCAGCCCATTGACCCGTCCCCCGGGCTCCCGGAGGAAGCGCACCAGGCCGAACTTCGGCGCCAGGAACGCATCCGCGTAGAGCGGCTGCAGCCGATAGACGGCATCCGGCCGCCGACGCAGCACCAGTCCGTCCCCCTCGGCCACCACCGTGTAGGTGACCTCGGCCTCGCTGCTCACGTAGGCCCCCGCGTACTCCGCGAGCCGTGCCGCGTCCGGCCGCGCCTGAGTCACCGGCTCGAAGGCCACGCTGTCACCGTCGGAGGTGAGCATTCGCACCCCGGTGGGCCGCCCTTCCTTCCCCAGGTCGAAGGCGAGCTGCGTGCGGCCGTCCCCCACCCGGAAGCCCGTCTCCGACACAGGCGTGAGCGGCGTGCCGCCCTCCAACTGGAGCTGCCCGTCCCGCACGCGCACGTCGAGCGCCTCTCCCGTGCGCGTGTTGCGGTAGAGCCCCGCCCGGGCGGTGAGCCCCTCCTGGGTGAGCGTCACCTTCGGCGGCTCGGGAGGCGGGGACACCTGGCCTTCGAGGAAGATGTCGGCCACCTCATGCGCGAGCTGCACGGGCCCTGCCTCGGCGTGGTTGCACAGCACCGCCACCGTCACCCGCTGGCGCGGGTAGCGCGCGAGGAAGGCGCGGTAGCCCGCCGTGGCGCCGCTGTGGCTCACCTCGGGAACGCCCTTGTACGAGGTGATGAAGAGCCCCGCCGCGTACTCGATTCGCCGGCCGCCGGTGAGCTGCCCCTGGCGCTCCATCTCCTGGAGGAACCCCGCCCCGCCCACCCTGCCGCGCACGAGGCCGTCATCCCAGCGCAGCAAGTCGCCCACCGTGGTGAGCAGGCCGCCGTTGCCATGCACGTTCTCGAACGGCATCTCCGAGCGGAACTCCTTGCCGTCCGGGACATAGGCGGTGGCCCGCGCCTTCACGACGCGGGCGAAGTCATCGCGCCACTCGGTGCGCAGCATCCCCAGCGGGATGAACAGCCGCTGCTTCGTGAAGCTGGCGAAGGACTGCCCGCTCACCCGCTCCACGATGATGGCGAGCAGGTTGTAGCCGGTGTTGCTGTAGAGGAACTCGGTGCCGGGCGGGAAGTTGAGGGACTTCTGCCGGCTCACCACGTCCAGCACATGCGCGTGCGTGTGGATGCGGCTGCCCCGGGGCCAGCCCGCGGCCTCCACCACCGTGCCCCAGTCGCGCAGGCCGCTCGTGTGGTTCAGCAGGTGGCGCAGGGTGATGGGCACGCCGTAGTCCGGCACCTCCGGGACATGGCGGCGCACGGAGTCGTCGAGCGAGAGCTTTCCGTCCCGCGCGAGCAGCAGCACTGCCGCCGCGGTGAACTGCTTGGACACGGAGCCGGCCTCGAACACCATGCCGGGAGTGTTCGCGATGTTGTGCTCCAGGTTCGCCCGCCCGTACGCGCGCTCCAGCACCGACGCGCCGTCCCGGCTCACGCCGACGGCACACCCGGGCGAGCCCGGCGCGGTGAAGCGCGTGAACACCGTGTCCACCCGCGCCACCAGCGCCTTGGAGGCAACGGGGGGCGACTCCCGGGCGCCCACGAGCGCGGGCAGGAGCCAGACAACGAGGAGCAGGACACGCGGCGGAGGAAAGGGAATCACGGCCGCGAGCCTACACCGGCATCTGGAGGTCCCACCGTGTTGTGGATCTGCGCCACCCCCCGTGTGACGGAGCAAGACACAGCCGCCTGTTCATGCTGCCGGTACAGTTTCGTGAATCGGCACGGACGCCTTCCGCTCCCTTCTCGCAGTGGGTACGAAGCACCGACAGGCGCCGTGAAGGAGGCACCATGTCCCTGATGAACCTCATGTCAGAAGCCGCCGCGCTGCCAGCGTCCTGGCGCTCGCGGGTGCTGGGCCAGGTGGGCCCGGCGAACGTGAAGGTGCTGCGCATGGATGCCTTGCCGCTCGAAGAGGAGTCGCATCCGTACGACGAGGCCCTCCTGGTGCTGGAGGGCACCATGGAGCTGACAGTCGCCGCCGGGCCCCTCACCGTGCGCGCGGGGGAGCTGTACCTCGTGAAGGCGGGGACCCCGCACGCCGTGCGGGAGGGCAGTCAGGGAACGCTGGTCATCATCGACCTGTAGCCCATGGAACTGCGAGGCCTCCCCATTCCCCTGGACCGGCGAGTCCCTTTCGTCTCGGCGGTGGTCGACGTCATCGAGGGACGTGGGAACCTCTCGACGGCCATCGACATCCTGGTGGCGGCCGAGCAGCGCTGCGGCGTCGCCATCTGGAAGGACCTGGCGGGCTCCGAGTCACAGCTGGCCGCGGGCACCTTCGTGCCGGTGAACGGCGCCGCGCCGCCCACCCTGCGCGAAGCGATGGAGCTGGTGCGCCGCTGGGAGGACTTCGAGCGCGTCTTCCGGAGCGTGGACGAAGACCCCGGCGCCGATGCCCTGGATGCGGATGTCGCGCGGCTGCTTGGAGAGACGCACCTGGTCCTCTCCGGGATGGACTTCACCAACGACACCTTCGTGCGCGCCAGGGACGGGACGCTCGCCGCGTGGACCCAGCGCGCCTGGGGTGGCTTCCTCGCGCGCTGGGCGAACGAGGTCGGCTGGGGTCCGCTCTCCGACGAGCGCGGGCGCCGTCACGCTTGGGACTACGTGGACTTCTATTACCTGAACGACCAGGTCCTCGAGCACTACACGCGGTGGCGGGAGGTCGTCAGGGACGTGCTCCACCAGAAGACGCTGCAGGCCCTGGGTGAGGCGGGCACGCTCAAGGCCAGGTGAAGAAAACGCTGGTCATGCCCGCGCCGATGCTCAGGAACGCAGTGGCGAAGACGATGAGGCACAGCACCAGGGCCTTGGCCCACGTCGCCCAGGGCGAGCCGCCATAGACGCGCCCCAGCGCCAGCCCCAGGTAGGCGATGAACACGGTGTTGACCAGCACCATGCTTGGAACCCACGTGCCCAGCATCAGATGAAGCGGCTGTCCCACGGCGCCCAGAAGGAAACGCAACACTGCGGCGTGCAACGCGAAGGTGAGGTGCTCTCCGAAGTAGCGGCGCGGCCGGCGATAGAGCAGCGGCAGCGCCCCGGCGAGCAACATCACCCCCGCGAGCTGTGCGAGCTTGTTCACCAACTGGAAGCGCGCTTCCAGGTGCTCCCGGTGCAACGCGGGCTCCACGCCCAGCGTGCGCGCGGAGTGCTCGACGAAGGCGTGGTAGCGCGGCACGTTGGCGCCCATCATCACGTCCAGCCGGTAGAACGTCCCGCTGCCAAAGAGGAAGTACGCGGCGCCCACAATGAGGAACAGCTTGCGCGCCGAGAGGTACGCCCCGAAGCGCCCCGAGTGCGCCTCCACGGTGAGGAAGCCGGGCCGAGTGATGAGCAGCCACAAGGTGCGCCACAACCGGCCGTCCAGATGCAACCGCTCCATCAGGAGCTTCTTCACGTACGGCGTGAAGCGCTGCTCCTCGCGAGTGAAGCGCTTCGCGCCGCACTGCGCGCAGTAGAGGCCCGTCAGGCTCGCCCCACAGTCCGCGCACGCCTCCACGGGAGGAGAAGGCACGGCGCTCACCTCGGGCTGCGGCTGTGGGACGGCGGACATGGAGCGTGAGTGTAGTGCGAGGTGCCGTGCGCGGTCTCCCACCCGCCCTACACCGGATGCGCTGCGTGCCGCCACGGCCCCCAGGACGGATGGCTGCCTCTCGGCCGAATCGCCAGGATGGACCGCGCCATCTCCGCACCCCGCTGAAGGAGTCCTCGATGCCGCACGCCCGCTTCAGGGTCCACCTCCCACTTCGTTCCCACCCTGGCAGAGGCATCGTCCTGGGCGCGCTCCTGGCCCTCGTGCTCGCCCTGCCCGTCACCGCCCGTGCGGATGTCATCGCGGACTGGAACCGTCTGACGCTGAAGCTGGAGCAGCCCCGCGCCTTCACGCCGCTCACCCGCGCCTCGGCAATGGTCCAGGTGGCCATGCATGACGCCATCAACTCGCTGCCGGACCAGCGGCGCTATGCCACGTACCTACCTCCGGTATCGGCGCCTCCGGGCGCTTCCGCCGAGGCCGCGGCCGTGGCCGCCGCGCGTGGCGTGATGCTCCGGTACGCGCTGACCGTGCACCCCGAGGCCCCCGCGCTCGTCACCCAGATTGAAGCACTGTACGCCACGTCGCTCGCGGCCATCCCGGACGGCCCCGCGAAGGCCGCCGGGCTCCAGGTGGGCGAGGCGACGGCGGAGCAGCTCTGGAACGTGCGGGACGGCGACGGGTGGAACAATCCGGACCACCTCCCCTATGTCTTTCCCACACCGGCCCCCGGTGTCTGGCGGCCGGTGCCGCCCTGGCCCGCGAACAACGTCCCGTCCTTCTATTGGTGGTCTCGCGTGACGCCCTGGACGCTGCGCAGCCCGTCGCAGTTCCTGCCGCCTCCGCCGCCCGACATCACGAAGAGGCGGTTCCTGGAGGACGTGGCGGAGACGCGCGCGTATGGAGACAGCCAGAGCACGGTGCGCACTGCGGACCAGTCCTTCGCGGCCTCCTGGTGGGGCGTCTGCGAGGAGACGAGCACCGGCGGTGTCATCGGGCTCATGGCGGCGCAGCTCGTCCAGGACCACGGCGTGAACCTGTATGACAGCGCCCGCATCTTCGCGCTCCTGACGATGGCGCAGGCGGACGCGATGATTTCCAACGTGGACAGCAAGGCGACCTGGAGCTTCTGGCGCCCCATCACCGCCATCCACGAGAGCGGGGACACGGGCTGGACGCCCTTCCTCATCACGCCGCCGACGCAGGAGTACCCGGCGGGGCATCCGATGGTCAGCGGCTCGGGGGCGTACCTGCTGGCGCTGTTCTTCGGCCAGGGGGAGCTGGAGCGGCCGCTCCAGATTACGAGCCCGAACTGCGGCACGCGGACCTTCCCGAGCCTCCAGGCAGTCGTCGACGAGGTCATCAACGCGCGCATCTGGGGTGGGATGCACTACCGGCATTCAGGGGTGGTGGGGGCGCGGACGGGCAAGCAGATTGCTCACTGGGTCCACGCGCACGCGCTCCGGCCGCTCGACTGCGCCCGGTAGGGTACGTACGCTGGGGTCCGGCCATGGCTCAGGACCCTCGCGATTACCTTCCCGACGTGCGTGACGGGCTCACCCGGGTGGAGCGCATCATCCTCCACACGCTGAACGAGCTGCAGCAGCAGCGGGGCGGGCGCAACGTGCCGACGGCGATGCTCTACGGCTACGTCGTCGAGCACGTGAATCTCCGCCCAGACGAGTTCCAGGCCATCCTTGCGCGCCTCGTCGGCCGCGGCAGCCCATGAGCTTGGCAGCGCTGCGCTCTACCTCTCCCGGCTCTCCCCATTTAGGAGGGGAACGAGCCGGTCACGAACCTCCTTCAGGAACGCGGTAAGGCCGTTCTTCTGGCCTCGCTGCTCCAGCAGCGCGAGCGGCGTTTCTTCTAGGCATTGCCGCTCGCGTTCCCCATCTTTCAGGGTCAGCTCATCAAGCGCGCGCTTGATGTCCTTCTTTGCACCATGCTCACTCGCCCGCAGCTCATGGGAAGCGGTGATAGGGTCCAGGGAGAGACGCGCTCGAAGCTCTTGGAGTCGCTGCTCCTCACCAGAGGTCCGTGGGACAAAGCCCGCCAGCACCCATGCCTCTCGCTTGGGGTGAGCAGTGCCAATGACGACCTGGAATGGCCAGCGGAACTTCTCCCGAACCTGCTTGAGTCCTTGTGCATCGCTACGGTCAGGGTCTGCATCGCTGTCACGCACAAGCAGGACGGCATCCGGGCAGCGTTGCAGTGCAGCGAACAGCAGGAGTGCCTTCCGCACGTTCAACGCATCGGTCTGTGCAGCCTCTCCATTAAACGGGCCGAAGATGCTCCTGACACCGCCATGCGCGAACGAGCCGCTGGACTTGAATGCATCCTTGACGTGAGCCAACTTCAGGAATGGCTCTTCCGCCCTATCGTCGAGCCCCCGCCACCTGCGCACCGATTCCAGCACCGCAGGTTCATCAAGCCACTCAACCGCCCCACGCAGTGTCCGGTCTACAAGCCCGCAGGCCGTGCGTTGGTCTGCCGCTGACTCGCAAACTACCCCGAACTCAAAAGAGGGCTCACTCATTCGCGGCGGCCCCACCCAGCTTTCCAATCCATGCCTCACCCACGGTGCTCCAGAACTCGCCTGGAGCCATCAGGTCCTTCCACTTCTCGTACTCAGGATGTGCAGTGAGCTTCTCGCAGCGGGCGAACCCGTGCTCCGCGAGGAAGGTCATCCGGACCTCTTTGGGGTCGAGGTAGTTCAGGATGAAGGGCGAGTGGCTGGTAGCCACGATTTGCAATTCAGGCTTGTGCTTCTGGATCTTGCGAAGAACCTCGACGAGTCGTGCTTGTGCGGCAGGATGTAGCGCGAGTTCGATATCATCGAGCAGCACTAGATGTGGCTGCGCAGGCCCCAAGACCACAGCGAGAAGCCCTAGCGCCATCAGCGTGCCCTCTCCCGCCGCACTGGCAGGAACGCCTTTGGCACCTTTCATGTCCAGCACGAGCTGATTGCCCCATAGGGGCTGTTCAATATTTGAGAGCAGTTTCTCGTTACGAACCCTGACAATCGCCCGTTCGATACGAATTCGTTGGACAGCAGGAACAATCTGCCTCAGCGCATCCTCAATCTCCCGGAAAGCTTCATCGCGGCTCAGTTTGTAATGAGCAAGCACAGAAGCCAGCCCGCTACCGTCACTCGACAAAGAAGGCTCTTCTTCGTCACTATAAGAAGACTCAGCCAATCGTCGGGGCTCAAAGCGCAGGACAGCTGTCGCCCCTAGAGCGTTGCGAAACACCGAGAGTGGAGGACTGAAAAGGGAATCTCCTGTGCGATCGCGGTGCGTGGTCTCATGACCGCTCACAGGGAAGTCGCGTCCGGCCCAACTTCCTGTAATCGTAAAGGCAGGTCGCTGCTCGACGCCCTTGGCAGTGTGAATTGAGTAACTTGCTTCCTGCACGCGAGCCGTTCCTCCAACCCTCGTCCAAGTCCCCGTCACCCCCAGATTGGCTGGCTCAGTGAGTCCATACGACCGCATGGACTCATCCATATATTGATGATCGTCCGCCTTTCCGAGACTTGCTCTCGCCACCTGAGATACCAGATGCAGCCCCTCCAGCAGCGTCGTCTTCCCCGACGCATTGGGCCCCACCAGCACCGTGAAGGGCTCCAGCTCCAAATCGAGCGAGCGGTACGCCTTGAAGTTGCGGAACTGGACCTTCTCGATCACGGCAGCCCCTCCTGACGTCCCACACCTTACCCCTCTCCCGTGAGGGAGAGGGGAAGTCCCGCCACCGGCTCAGTTCTTCGTCAGCGGCCGGTACCGGATGCGGTGCGGCTCCAGGGCGTCGGGGCCGAGGCGCTTCTTCTTGTCCGCCTCGTAGTCCTGGAAGTTGCCCTCGAAGAAGAACGCCTTGCTGTCCCCTTCGAACGCCAGGATGTGCGTGGCGATGCGGTCCAGGAACCAGCGGTCGTGGCTGATGACCACCGCGCAGCCCGCGAAGCTCAACAGCGCGTCCTCCAGGCTCCGCAGCGTCTCCACGTCCAGGTCGTTCGTGGGCTCGTCGAGCAGCAGCAGATTGCCACCCTCCTTGAGCATCTTCGCCAGGTGCACGCGGTTGCGCTCGCCACCGGACAGGTCCTTCACGCGCTTCTGCTGGTCCTGCCCCTTGAAGGCGAAGCCCGCCAGGTACGCGCGGCTGGGAATCTGTCCGCCCTTGCCCAGGTCCAGGTGGTCCAGCCCGCCGCTGACCTCCTGGAACACCGAGTTGTCACCGTTCAGCGCGTCGCGGCTCTGGTCCACGTAGGCCAGCTTCACCGTCTCGCCGATGCGCAGCTCGCCCGCGTCCGGCTTCTCCACGCCCGTCATCATCCGGAACAGCGTCGTCTTGCCCGCGCCGTTGGGGCCAATCACGCCGACGATGCCACCGGGCGGCAGCTTGAAGTTCAGGTCGTCGACCAGCAGCCGGTCCCCATACGCCTTGCGCAGCCCCTTGGCCTCCACCACCAGCCCGCCCAGCTTCGGCGCGGGAGGGATGATGATTTCGCCCGTGGGCTCACGCTTCTCCTGCGACGCGTTGAGCAGGTCCTCGTACGCGGCGATACGCGCCTTGCTCTTCGCCTGACGCGCCTTGGGCGACTGGCGCACCCACTCCAGCTCGCGCTTGAGCGTCTTCTGGCGGTGGCTCTCCGACTTCTCCTCCAGCGCCAGCCGGTTCTGCTTCTGCTCCAGCCAGCTGGAGTAGTTGCCCTTCCAGGGCACGCCCTCGCCGCGGTCCAGCTCCAGAATCCACTCGGCCGCGTTGTCGAGGAAGTACCGGTCGTGGGTGATGCAGACGATGGTGCCCTTGTACTCCTTCAGCGCAATCTCCAGCCACGCGACGCTCTCCGCGTCCAGGTGGTTGGTGGGCTCGTCCAGCAGCAGCAGGTCCGGCTTCTCCAGCAGGATGCGGCACAGCGCCACGCGGCGCTTCTCACCGCCGGACAGCTTCGTCACGTCCGCGTCGCCCGGAGGCAGGCGCAGCGCGTCCATGGCCATCTCCAGGGTGCGGTCCAGCTCCCAGCCGTTCACCGAGTCGATGTAGTCCTGGAGCCGGCCCTGCTCCGCGAGGAGCTTTTCCATGGCCGCGTCGTCCATGGGCTCGGCGAACTTCGCGCTGACCTCGTTGAAGCGGTCCAGCGCGGCGCGAATCTCCTTCAGGCCCAGCTCCACGTTCCCCTTCACGTCGAGCGAGGGGTCGAGCTGCGGCTCCTGCGCCAGGTAGCCGACCTTGGCGGACGGGTCCGGCTTGGCCACGCCAAAGAACTCGGTATCCACGCCTGCCATGATGCGCAGCAGCGTCGACTTACCGGAGCCGTTCGGGCCGATGACACCAATCTTCGCGCCCGGGAAGAACGACAGGTAGATACCCTTGAGGATCTCCTTGCTGTTCTTGACCTTGCGCAGGTCCTGCATCGTGAAGATGAAATTCTGGGCCATCGCGGCTTTCCTGCCTCCGGCAGAGTGAAGGGCACAGCGGATACCAGGGTGGAACAGCGCACTCAAGCCGCGCGCGTCCCTCCCCTCGCATCCCCCGCGCCCCCCGCCAGCCCGGCAGGACCACCAGCCGTCGGGGTGTGGACAGAGCGCCCCTTGCCTGGCGGCTCACCCTCCTCCCCATGGCCCCACGGCCGGCGCCAGGGCCCGGAGGCCCCTTCCCTCGGCCACTGGCCCCTGAACGGAGGTCAAGGTCGGAGCGGCTTCACGTACCGGTCCAGACCCGCCCGGAGGTCACCGCGTCCGGCGAGGGCGGGTCGACCTCCAGCGCCGTCCAGGTGCCCAGGGTGCCCGCTGCGCTCACCGAGCTCACGTACGTGTCCGCCTCGGCGCGCACGGCGACGGGACAGCCCCTGCGCCCGCGAGAACGGAAGTGGCCCCATGTCGACGGCCTCCCCGCCCCAGGGCGCGGCGCAGGAGCCAATGTCACACTTATTCGATTCACATACACCTTGGCGACAATGATTCACCAATGGCGCCCTCTGACCGCGAACGTGTCCACGAGATATGAAGACAGGCGGTCCGAATTTCCGTCCCAGACTTTCTTCGGACACACGCCCCCACGAGAGGGAGTTCCCCTCGGAAATACCGTCCCAACTTTCTTTTTCCAGGCGCGAATGATCACGGCACTGCCGATACATCCAATCCATTGACAGACGCATTCCACATCCCTACCTTGCGCGCCCCCCACCCCCCCAAGGAGTCATCATGCACGGACGCCGGAAGCGTTCTGCTGTCAGGCCATTCCTCTCATTCACCCTCTCGTGCTGGCTCGCCGGCTGCGCCCCCGCGGAGGCGCCCGAGCCCATTGCTCCCGCCGACGAAGCCTCGCAGCAGCTCGCGAGCACGACGGTGCTCCAGCCCGTGGCGGATGCCACCGTCGACGCCTCGGCCCCGGCCACCAACTTCGGCACCACCCCCACCCTGCTGGTGGACCAGGCGGCCGTCGCCTACGAGTCCTTCCTCCGCTTCGACCTCGGCGGTGTGACGGCGCCCGTGCAGCAGGCCACGCTGCGCCTCTACGTCGTCGACCCGTCCCCGGACGGGCCCCAGCTCTTCCTGACGGACTCGGGCTGGACGGAGACCGGCATCACCTGGAACGCGCGGCCGGCGCGCATCGGCAGCGCGGTGGGAGACCTGGGCGCCGTCACGGCGAACACCTGGGTGGAGTACGACGTCACGGCGCAGGTGCGCGGGCAGAGCAGCATCGGCTTCGCGCTCATCCCCATGTCCCAGGACGGGGTCGACTTCTCCTCGCGCTCGGGAGCACAACCGCCCCAGCTCGTCATCGTCACGGAGACGGCCACCACCAGCTGTGGTGACCAGACGTGCGGGACGGGCGAGTCCTGCACCGGTTGCCCCGCGGACTGCGGCGTCTGCGCGGCCGGCTCGCTCGACCTGTGGGTGCCCCGGCCCCACAACCCGGCCTTCACGACGCCGGGCGGCACCTTCAGCGCGGAGGTCCGGGGCCCCAGCACGCTGTCGTCCACCGGCTTCGCCGCGGCCCTGCGCAATGAGCTGCGGAGCTGGCCCGCCACGGTGACGGCCGCCACGTATGGCCCCATCCACCACGGCAAGGAGAACGGCTGGCGGCTGACGCTGGCCGCTCCGGCGGACCTGCCGCCCGAGCTGTTCGACGTGGAAATCGTCCACGCCACCGGCCCGGGCACGAAGTCCGAGCGCTCGCTCCAGACGGTGAAGAGCTTCGAAGAGCCCTTCTACATCCTCCACATCAGCGACCAGCACGTGGGCGACGTGACCGCGACGAAGCCCAACGGCGCCACCAACCCGGGCAACGGCAGCCAGGACGCGATGAAGTGGGCCGCCCCCATCTTCAACGTCATCAACCCCCGCTTCGTCGTCATCACCGGCGACAACAACCAGATCTACTACGGCGCGGAGTCGTGGGGCGGCATGGACCTGTCCACCCGGCGCCTGAAGATGTGGCGGGAGGGGCTCAAGGGCTGGCGCGTCGCCACCGCCTCGACGACGGGCAACCACGACGTCGGGTACACCAGCTACATCTCCAGCGCGGAGTGGCGCCCGGTGTACGAGCGCGAAATCGGCCAGCGCGTCTACTCGTTCCGGATGGGCTCGTTCTACGTCATGTCCAACGAGCTGACGTACCAGGAGTACACGCCGTGGGCGCAGCAGGACTACCAGGCGACCTTCTCGGACCCCACCGTGAAGTACCGGCTCGTCGCGCAGCACTACCCGGATGCGTGGATTGACGTGGCGACCGCCACCCACCCCGCCAACCTGCTGCTCGTGGGGCACAACCACAGCACCACCGTGCTGGGGACGACGCCCTTCCCGAAGCTCAGCGTCGGCTCGGCCCAGGACTACTACCAGTCGGCCTTCTTCAACTTCGAGCGGACCGCGACGGGCGGCTGGCAGACGCCGCAGGCCTCCAACCACGGCACGGGGAAGAACGTCTTCAAGCTCTTCGGAGACTGGGGCGCGCCGAAGGTGGCGCTCACCTTCGACCGGGCCAATGACGGCACGCAGACGACCAACGTGGGCCGCGTGGCCAACGCCCTGCCCCTCAACTTCCACAGCGGCCGGGTGAAGTTCGTCATGGCCCGGGGCCGGTACGCCCTGTCGGGTGGCACGGTGGAGGCGCAGTACGACGTGCCGGGGAACAAGACGGCCGTGCTGGCCCGGGTGAACATCCCCGCCAGCGGCAACGCGGCGGTGACCATCACCCCCGTTCCCTGAGGCAGGGGGGCCCGTCCAGGCTCCGCTTCACCGAAGGCGCTGGAGCACTTCGTCCAGCGCCTTGTCAGCAGGAACCTGGATGTCCGGGGCGATGCCAACGCCCTCCCAGTCCTTTCCCGTGTCGGGGTCCACGGTGCGCCCCACGGGAAGGACCACGGCCAGCGCGTCCCCGAGCCGCTGCGGACAGGCGAAGTGATTGGCCCCCGCCGTGGACTCTCCCACCAGGGTCGCGCGCCCCGTGCGCTTGAGCGCCAGCGCCAGATGCTCGGCCGCGGACGCGGTCCGCTTCGAGACGAGGTAGAAGACCCGCGCGCCGAACAGGCGTGACTCGGCCGCATGGGGACGCACCCGGTGCTCCCGACGGTGGATTCCCTCCGGGCCCTCGCTCTCGCGCAGCATGGGGTCGTCGGGCGGCCCGCACCCGAGCCCGACGTTGCGCCGTGGCGTGTCCATGTATGCCAGGAGCGTCTCCTGGTCGAAGAGATAGGACAGCAGGACGTTCATCTCCCTGGCGCCTCCTCCGCGATGGGTCCGAGCATCGATGATGAGCGCGCTGGCCGTCGCGTGCTCCTTCATGAACTGGTCCACCGCCTGGACCGTCCTCTCGTCGCCGGGGAAGCCATTGATACGGATGTAGGCGATGCCTTCAGCGAGCCACCTGGCATCCGAGATGGGCTCGGGTCCCGGAGGGCCCCGAGGGCCCCGAGGACCTGGAGGGCCACCCTCCCCTGGCCGCCAGGGCCCCACATCGGACGGAATGACTCGCAGGTGCCCGTCGGCGGAGACGGCCTGGAGGTCCGCCGTCAATCGCAGGGCCAGCTCGGCCCGGTCCACATACTCGCGATAGACGCCCTGGGCGAGGTTGCCCCGCAGCATGGTGGCGTACCTCCTGCCCGTCTCGGGATGGACGTAGCCCGCCTCCAGCATCGCCGCGAGGGCCTCGACAGGCTGGGCAAAGACTCCGGAGTCCGGGGCCTGTTCCGCCGTCTTGCATCCCAGTCCCGCGGTACCACCCATCCACAGCGCGAGCAGCCACAGCACCCCGACTCTCATGGGAAAACCTCCTGGACCCAGCGACATGTGTCGAAGAGGACGCACGAGGCAGGCAGGCGGCATACACCCGCCAGTGCCAGCCCCGCCGAGCCAGGTTCCACGCCCCGAGGTGCCCAGGTCCCCCGTCACGGGCTCCCCTGAAGGGGTTAGAGCGACTTCTCCAGCACCTCGCGGATGGCGCGGGTCCGGTCGTCCACCTGGTGCGCGTTGGTCGTGGGCGCATGGTCGATGGTGAGGACACCGCTGGCGAAGGTCACCATGCGGCCCGCGTAGGAGATGTCCGCGGTGTTGTGCACGACCACCTTCTTCAGCGCGCCCTTGAGGGCCTCCTTCCCCATGTCGTCGGAGGCCACCTGCTTGAACGCGGCGATGAGCGGCTGGAAGTAGACCTGCGGCCAGGTCTCCTCGAAGAGGTGCGAGTTGCCCTCGGTGGCCATGGCGTCCCAGTGGATTTCGAGCGGGACTTCGAAGCCGGCGGCGGCGTGGATTTCGCTCGTGAGCGCGGGCAGGCGGTGGGTCTCGAACTGCTTGGCGGCACGGCGTTCGGCGAGGCCCATGGTGGGGCTCCTTGAGAGGACGTTCTGACAAGGAGTCACGCCCCGCCGCGAAAAGTCGCATCGGGGTGAGGATTTCTATGCCCGCCGCAGGGTGATGACGGCCAGCTCCGGCGGAGCGCCCAGCCGCACCGGCGGGCCCGTCGTCCCGGCGCCCCGATTCACGTACAGCCACGAGCGGCCCTGGTGATACAGCCCCGCCGTCCACCGGGTCATGAACCGCGCCAGCGACAGGCGCCGGACGCCCGGGACGCCCAACTGCCCGCCATGGGTATGGCCCGAGAGCGTCAGCTCCACGCCGTGCGCCTGCGCCTGGGGGAACAGGTCCGGGTCATGCGCGAGCAGCACCGTGGGGCCCCGTCCGGACGCGCCGCGAGCGCCCTCGCCACGTCATGGCGCGAGGTCCACGTGTCATCGACGCCCGCGACGTAGAGGCGCGCGCCGCCCCGTTCGACGACGACGCCGCGGTTGCGCAGCACGCTCAGGCCCTGGCGCTCCAGCGCGCGGACCAGGTGCTCGCCGTCGGTGAAGTAGTCATGGTTGCCCATGCAGACGAAGGCGCCGTCCTTCGCGCGCAGCCCGCCCAGCGCCCGCGCGACGGCCTCCACGTGCGAGGAGCCGTGCGTAATCAGGTCGCCGGTGACGGTGACGAGGTCCAGGCCCAGCCCGTTGAGGCGCGACACCCAGCCGGCCACCTTCTCCTCGGGCACGTGGGGGCCGCAGTGCACGTCGGAGAGCTGGCCGATGCGGTAGCCGTCGAGCGCCTCCGGCAGCCCGGCGATGCGCACCGTCCGCTTCCTCAGCCGGGGGCGGTGGAGGACCGCGTCGCCGCCCAGCACCAGCGCGACGGCCCCCACCAGCGCCCATGTCACCCCGCCGGGAGCCCCGGCCCGGACGGCCAGCGCGGCGGGGAGCATCAGCACGTCGAACACCAGGCACGCCGACCACCAGCCCAGCGCCAGATACGTGGACGGCGTGCGCGGGGTGGTCGCCCAGGGGCTCTTCAGCTGCCGCAGGTACGGCCACGACAGCCCGAACGCGAGGAGCACCGGCAGCGGCGTCCGCGTCAGCGCGCAGAGCCACAGCACCGGAGGCAACTGGACGACCGTGACGAGGGCGGTCGCCAGCAACTGGAAGCGGACCTGATGGAACGAGCGAACGAGCATCGGACCGAGGTGTCTAATCGACGCGGGCCCCCGACGCAGGGGAAGTCGTCCCCCGGCGGCCGGCCGCCCGAGGGCCCTGTCGCCCGGGTGTATCGGCACGGGCCTCGGGCACCCGTGCACCAGGGCTCGAATGCCAAGGTCAATCCCTCTCAGCTTGGCGTGCCTGTCAAAGTCACAGATGAGCGCCAACTCGCCGCGTCGACCGACTGCGTTGCTCGGAGAACAGACCCGATACACCGGATAAAACCGAAAATAAGTAACGGGAAAAACCCACCGCCCGTCCGCTTGCTTGCTACCCGGCAATGACGCCGGGCAGCTCATGACAAAGAGGATGCACCATGTCGAAGCGACTCTTCTGGTCGGCTGCCGCCACACTTGCGCTCGCAGCTTGCGGAGGTGAGGACACGCTCTCGCAGGGCGATGCAGTCCAGCCGTCCACGCCTTCGCGGAGTGAGCTGACGCCCCGGCCCTGGGCAAAGATTGCCCCCGGCGTCTGGGAGCGCGTGCGCGAGGACGGCCTGCGTGAACAGGCGGGCATCGGCGTCGAGGCGCTCGAGTTCAACCTCCAGCAGGTCCGGGCAGAGCGGGCTCTCCTCGAAGAGGCGCGCAAGGCGAGCGACAAGACCTCCGCGCTCGACGCGCGCCTGCGGCAGAGCGACCAGGAAATCCAGTTCCTGCAGGCCGGCATCGCCAGGGCCCGCCAGGAAGGCGTGCTGGAGCAGACGCCGACGGAGCTGCCGACGGGCTCGGTGCAGGCCATGGCCGGCGAGCAGGGCACGCAGTCGGGGTCGTTCTGCGGCGGCTACTTCGGCTTCGACGTGCAGTTCAGCTACGGCATGGCCGGAGGCTCCGTCGCCACGCAGGGCAACTGGACGGAGTTCGGCCCCTACGGGCCCAACCTGAAGGAGTACTACGTCATCGCGAAGGCGTGGCTCTACAGCCCCGGTGACTACCCGTCCCAGGCGGACGCCGATCAGAGCACCTTCTCCCATACCTGCTGCTACAGCACCCGGCAGGTGTCCGCGGGGGCCTACCCGACCTTCACCCCCATCCTGGAGGGCGGCGGCTGGCTCCTCGGCTATGGCGGGTGCGGTGCACGGACCTACAAGGTCTGGAACTACTGAGCTGAGGTAGCGGCGGCCCGCCTCCGGATGTGCACCGGGAGCGGGCCGCGGCCCGACGTACCTTGACCCCTCCGACGCAATCCCCGATATACCCCTTGCGGGCTGTTGATATTGCTTCGCAAAACCAAAAAGCCCCGGATTGCGGATGTTCTCGCCTCTCACCTCTCTCGCCCTGCTGCTGTCCGTGGCCTCCACGTCTCCGGGCAACTCCGCGTCCGTCCCTCCATCCGAGACAGCGGCCGTACCGGCGCCACGTCCAACGGCGATGGCTTCCCTCCAGCGGCAGGCCCCTTCCGCTCCTCTGCCCGCTAAGGCGACAGCGCGTGCGACGGCGACGGCGACGGCTCCC
This sequence comes from Pyxidicoccus sp. 3LFB2, assembly GCA_046520375.1. GTDB lineage: Bacteria > Myxococcota > Myxococcia > Myxococcales > Myxococcaceae > Myxococcus. The sequence goes on along the minus strand of JBKGHK010000012.1, from coordinate 3,853 downwards.
ACCACGGAGGCAGCACCTGCGTCGGGAGCAGTGCCCTTCCCACAGGCAGCCCCGCCGACGGAGGCGGCTCCCGCCACGGACGCGGCCCCCGCCTCCGGCGTCGTCCCGCCCCATCGCATCGACGAGGTCGTCGTCCCCTACCCCGAGGCGGAGCGCGCAGCGGGCCGCGAGGGCGAGGTGGTGCTGCGGCTGACCATCGACGAGCACGGCGTGGTGACAGAGTCGGAAGTCGTCCGCTCGGCGGGCGCGGCCTTCGACGAGGCCCTCCGCACGGCCAGCCTTACCTTCCGCTTCGAGCCCGCGCGCGTCGACGGTGAAGCGGTGGCCTGCCAGATTGAATTGCTCCACACCTTCAAGCTCGACCCGCAACCCCAGCCGCTCCCGGAGCCGACGCCCACGGAGACACCGGAGCCGACGGCTCCTACCGAGCCCCCCGCCGACAAGGGCCTGCAGACGACGGTGTCCGGCCGCTCGGAGGCGGAGCGGATGCGCCAGTCCGCCGAGGCCGTGAAGGTCATCAGCACCCGCCGCGCGAAGGCCCGCTCCGCCGACCTGGGCCAGGTGCTGGCGTCACAAGAAGGCGTAGAGGTGCGCCGCGCCGGGGGCCTCGGCAGCACGGCCCTCTTCTCCCTCAACGGGCTCACCGACGACCAGATTCGCTTCTTCCTCGACGGCGTGCCCCTGGACCTCGCGGGGTACCCGTTCGGCGTCGCCAACGTCCCGGTGAACCTCGTCGACTCGGTGCAGCTCTACCGGGGCGTGGTGCCCGTGCGGTACGGCGCCGATGCGCTCGGGGGCGCGGTCAACCTCACCTCCGCGCCCATGGAGGAAGGGCTCCACGGCGCCGCGTCGCTCCAGGGCGGAGCCTTCGGCACCTACCGGCTGACGCTGGGCGGCAGCTACAAGCCCGCACCGGACGGCTTCTTCGCCCGCGCCCACTTCTTCGCCGACACCACGGACAACGACTACTCCGTGGACACCGAGGTCGCCAACGAGGTCGGCAGCCTTGTCCCCGTCACCGTCCGGCGCTTCCATGACGGGTACCAGGCGCTCGGCGGCGGCTTCGAGGCCGGCGCCTCGGGGCTGGCCTGGGCCGACCGGCTCACCCTGCGCGCCTTCGGCTCCACCCACGACAAGGAGCTGCAGCACAACCTGGTGATGCAGGGCACTCCGTACGGCGAGGCCCGCTACGGCGCCACCGCGCTGGGCACGCAGCTGCTCTACGAGAAGGCGCTCTCCCCCGCCGTGCGCCTGGACGTGCTGGCCGGCTACGGCTGGCAGGCCACGGAGCTGGTCGACGTCTCCGAGTGGGTCTACGACTGGTACGGCAACCGCGTGAATGCGCGGCAGCGCCCGGGCGAGATTGGCGGCGACGCCACGGACCAGACGCTCTGGCAGCAGGCGGTATACGGCCGCGCCAACGTGGGCTGGGACGTCGCGAAGGCGCAGACGCTGCGCCTCGCCTTCGCGCCCACGCTGACGCTGCGCACCGGCGAGGAGCGCCGCCCGGCCAGCCCGAGCGACCCGGACCGGCTCGCGGCGGACCGCTCCCTCCTCTCGCTCGTCACCGGCGTCGAGTACGAGGTGGACCTGCTCGACGAGGTGCTGGAGGTCATCGTCTTCGGCAAGGACTACGTCTACGCGGCCCGCGCCCAGGAGCCCGCGGAGTCCGGCGGCTGGCGGCGCAAGGACAGGGACCTGCACCGGCTCGGCGGCGGCGCGGCGCTGCGGCTCCGGCTGGGCGAGCCCGCCTACCTCAAGGCCAGCTACGAGCGCGCCACGCGCCTGCCCCGCGCGGACGAAGTCTTTGGCAACGGCGTGCTCATCCTGGAGAACCTCGACCTGGAGCCGGAGCACAGCCACAACTTCAACGTCGGCGTCGCCACCGTGCCGCTGCGCACCGGGCTGGGCACGCTCCGGGGCGAGCTCAATGGCTTCGCCCGGCTCGCGGACAACCTCATCCTGCTCGCCGGCCGGGACCGCGACTGGAGCTACCAGAACGTGTACGCGGCCCGGGTGCTCGGCGTGGAGGGCGCCGCCGGGTGGAGCTCGCCGGGCGGGCTCGTCAGCCTCGACGCCAACGCCACCTTCCAGGACGCGCGCAACGCCTCGACACAGGGCACCTTCGGCGCCTTCGAGGGCCAGCGGCTCCCCAACCGGCCCTGGCTCTTCGCCAACGCCACGGCCCGGGTGTCCCTGCGCCAGCTGGCCTTCGGAGAGGACGAGCTGTCGCCCTTCTGGAGCACCCGCTACGTCCACGGCTTCTTCCGCAACTGGGAGGGGCTGGGTGCGGTGGACTCGAAGGAGGCCATCGACGCGCAGTTCGTCCAGGCCGCAGGCGTGGGCTACCGGGTGCGCCGGGGCGGGTGGACGCTGGGCCTCACCGCCGAGCTGGAGAACCTCACCGACGCCCGCGTCTTCGACTTCTTCGGCGTGGAGCGGCCCGGTCGCGCGGGCTGGCTCAAGGGCACGCTGGAGTACTGAGGCAGCGCCCGGCCCTCACGAGCGCCGGGCGCCACCGGGGCGCGCCTAGCGCACCTTCACGAACTGGTACGCCCAGCCCAGCGTCTCGAAGCGCTTCACCGCGGCGCCGTCGACGCCCAGCTCCCAGACGGCCGTCTTCGCGTAGTCGCTGGTGGGCAGCAGGAGGAACGTGCGCCCCTCGATGCGGAACGCGTAGTAGCCGCCCGCGATGAAGTCGAGCCCCTCGACGGGCGCGGCCGTGCCGCTCGACAGGTTCACGCGCCAAAGCTTCCAGTGGTTGCCGCCGGTGATGACGGTCGGCTCCGTCTGGTCGTTGATGGTGACGTTCTCCTCGTGGAAGACGGCCACCACGCCGACGCCGTTGGCGAGGTAGCGGAACGCCGCCGTCTGCCGCCCGCCCACCATGGCGGCCAGCGAGCGCGTCCAGGCGGCGTCGATGGCCTGCTCTCCGGCCTTGATGCGCACCACGCACGTCTCCGGCGCGTCGTCCTCCAGCACGGGGGCGGCGGCGCTGAACACCCAGTTGCTGAAGTAGATGTTGCCGTCCTCGTCCTGCGTCGCCACGTCGAGCCCGGGGCACGGCGCGTCGAGGAGCTTCACCAGGCGGTCATCCGCGTGCGAGTAGACGGCAATCTGCGAGGTGGGCAGGAAGTCGTAGTAGGCGCCGTCCGTCCAGTAGAAGGGCTGGAAGGAGTAGCCGCCCTGCGCCACCATGGCGCGGTCATAGCTGGACTTCACCACCAGCCCCTCGCGCTCGCGCTCCAGGCCCGGCGCCTCGGCGGGTCCCGAAATCTGCATCGTCGACGGGTTCCACACGATGCGCCGGGACTCCTCCAGCACCATGTACGCGGACGACGAGTCCACGAAGTGGTTGAGGTACAGCGGGGCGGAGGCCAGCCCGTAGTTGGCGAAGCTGAGCTTCCCGGCCTCCGTCAGGCTGCCGTCGTCGGCGACGTTGTAGCGGGTGAGCTCCGGCGCCTCGCCCGAGCCGACGAAGAGCATCCCATCCACCGCGCCAATCGTCGCGAAGCCGGAGTGCTCGCGGGCCTTCTCCAGGTCCAACCCGGTGACGTCGAGCGAGTCGAAGACGCTCACGTACGTGGCGCTGCCCGCCTGCGAGAAGACGGAGGTGGCCAGGCTGTAGACGGGCTTGTCCTGGGGGCCGGGCTCGGGCGGCTTCTTGTCGTTGTCGTCGCCGCAGCCGGTGAGGACGGCGGCGAGGACGAGGGTGGATGCGGTGGTGAAGCGGCGCAGCCTGCTCATGGGGTTCTCCATTCGAGGGGAAAGGCGCGGTGGGTCAGGTCGGCACGGGGGCGGGCGCGTCCGGGTCCACCGCGGCAGGTGAAGTCGAGGGCGTGGGGCCGCTGCA
>JBKGHK010000129.1:0-18871 GCA_046520375.1 Pyxidicoccus sp. 3LFB2 | reverse complement strand
CCCGGCGCGCACGTGCGCTTCACCGGCACGCCGCGCCTGGGCGAGCGCCCTCACGGCCCACTGTTCACCTCCATCCGCGCGCCCTCGGCGCGGCGGGCCTGGCCCTCACCGAAGGCACGCCCTGGCCGGTGGAGCTGAAGGCGCCCCGCGACACCGCCTCCGTGGCGCCCGTGTTCCGGGTGCCGGGCGCGCAGAGCAGCCAGTACGCCTCCAGCCTGCTCCTGGGCTGCGCCGCGCTGTTCCTGCGCGAGCGCCGCGCGTGGAGCGTGGAAATCGAAGGCCCGCTGACGAGCGCCGGCTACCTGGAGCTCACCCTCACCTGGCTGAAGCGCTTCGGCTTCGACATCCAGGAGTCACCTTCCCGTTACACGGTGGCCGGCTACACCGCGCCCCCGAGCGTCCCCTCGCTGCCGGGTGACTGGTCCTCACTGGGCTACCTGCTGCTCGTCTCCTGGAAGGCGGGCGGCACCGTGGAGCGGGCGGACACGGGCAGCGCCCACCCGGACGACGCCATCGTCCGGCTCATCGAGCAGGTGGGCCTGAAGGCCGTGCCCGCCGGGGGACAGCACACGCTGAAGGTCCAAGGACGCCTGGCTGGTGGCCTGCGGGCCTCGGGCACGGAGTGTCCGGACCTGCTGCCCACGCTGGCGGCGCTCGCGTGTGTCCTGCCGGCCCCCTCCACCCTCACGGACGTGGAAATCCTCCGGGTGAAGGAAAGTGACCGCCTGGAGGGCATCCGCACGCTCGTGGCGGCCTATGGCGGCACCACGAAGCTCCAGGGTGAGTCGCTGGACATCCACCCCCCGGCCACGCCCCCGGCGCGTTTCGAGATGGACAGTCGGGGCGACCATCGCCTGGCGATGACGGCCGCCACCCTGAGCGTGTTGTCCGGTACGCCACTCCTGCTCACCGGCCCCGAGTGCGTGGAGAAGAGCTTTCCGGGCTTCTGGCGCCAGCTTTCGCGCACTGGCGCTCTTATTTCCCGAGAGCCATAAGCCCATCAGTGTCGAACCATCGGACTTATCGTTCTTTTTTGTTGAAAGCACTCTGCGGCCTGTGAAATCTCCGCCCCATGGCCAAGGACACGCTGACGATCACCGACAATCGGACCGGGAAGACGTACGAGGTCCCGATCGAGAACGGCTGTATTCGCACCAACGCTCTCCGCCAGATCAAAGCCAGTGACGATGACTTCGGGCTGATGGGCTATGACCCGGCGTTCCTCAACACGGCCAACTGCAAGAGCGCCATCACCTTCATCGACGGTGACAAGGGCATCCTCGAGTACCGCGGCTACCCCATCGAGCAGCTGGCGGAGAAGTCCAGCTTCCTCGAGGTCGCGTACCTCCTGCTCAACGGGGAGCTGCCCACGCCGAAGGAGCTGGAGCAGTTCATCCACCTCGTCACGCACCACACGTACGTGCACGAGAACGTGAAGTCCTTCATGGACGGGTTCCGCTACGACGCGCACCCCATGTCCATGCTGGGCTCCACCGTCGCCGCGCTCTCCGGCTTCTACCCGGACGCGAAGAACATCAAGGATGAGCGCAGCCGCCGCATCCAGATCACGCGCCTCATCGCGAAGATGCCCACCATTGCCGCGTTCTCGTACCGGCACAGCATGGGCCTGCCCTACATCTACCCGGACAACGACCTGTCCTACGTCGCCAACTTCCTGGCGATGATCAAGCGCATCGGCACCACCACCTACAAGGTCCACCCGGTGCTGGAGCGCGCGCTCGACGTGCTCTTCATCCTCCACGCGGACCACGAGCAGAACTGCTCCACCACGTCCGTGCGCACGGTGGGCTCCTCGGAAGTGGACCCGTACTCCGCCGTCACGGCGGGCATCGGCGCCCTCTACGGCCCGCTCCATGGCGGCGCCAACGAGGCCGTGCTCCGCATGCTGCGTGAGATTGGCCACATCTCGAAGATCCCGGACTTCATCAAGTCGGTGAAGAGCGGCGAGGGCGAGAAGAAGCTGATGGGCTTCGGCCACCGCGTCTACAAGTCCTACGACCCGCGCGCCAAGGTCATCAAGCGCGTGGCGGACGAGGTCTTCGAGGTGACGGGCAAGAACCCGCTGCTCGACATCGCCCTGGAGCTGGAGAAGATCGCCCTCCAGGACGAGTACTTCGTGAAGCGGAAGCTGTACCCCAACGTCGACTTCTACTCGGGCCTCATCTACGAGGCGATGGGCTTCCAGGTGGAGATGTTCCCGGTGCTCTTCGCCATCCCCCGCACGGTGGGCTGGTGCGCGCAGTGGGAGGAGATGGTGACGGACCCGGAGCAGAAGATTGCCCGTCCCCGTCAGGTGTACCAGGGCTCCAAGCGCCGCGACTACGTGGCCATGGACAAGCGCGCCGCGAAGTAGCCTGCGCGCGGGCCTGAAGTGAAAAGGGGCGAGGAACCGCGAGGTTCCCCGCCCCTTCGCTTTTCGCGGCCCCAGGCGCCCACGAGCGCCCCGGGCACGCCGGGAGGAGCCCGGCAGGGCCCCTCCCCTCTTCCTCCGCGCCTCAGCCCGCCTGGGCCTTGTCGGCGCCGGGCTTCGCCTCGGCGTAGAGCGACTCGATGAGGGAGGTGTACTTCTCCTCCACCACCTTGCGGCGCACGCTCAGCTTGGGCGTCAGCTCGCCGCCCTCGAGGGAGAACTCCTTCCCCACCACGGCGAAGCGCTTGATGCTCTCGAAGCGGGCCAGCTTCGGGTTGACGTCGCGCTCCACCGCATCCTGGAGGAACTTCTGCAGGCGCGCGTCCTCGGCGAGCGCCATCAGGTCCTCCGGCCAGCCCTTCTCCTTCGCCAGGGCCCGCGCCTTCTCTCCGTCCAGCACCAGCAGGGCCACGAGGTAGTTGCGCCGCTCGCCCACCACCAGCGCGTTGCCCACGCCCGGCAGCGTCTTCAGCATCTCCTCGATGTTGCCCGGCGCCGTCTTCTTCCCGCCCGAGGTGACGATGATTTCCTTCTTGCGGCCGGTGATGTGGACGAAGCCCTCCGCGTCCAGCTGGCCCACGTCACCGGTGTGCAGCCACCCGTCCTCCAGGAGCTCCGCGGTGGCCGCCGGGTTCTTGTAGTAGCCCATGCAGACGTTGCCGCCGCGCACCAGGATTTCCCCGTCCTCGGCGATGCGGATCTCCACGCCCAGCATGGCGCGCCCCACCGTGCCCAGCCGCGTGGCGTCCTCGGTGTTCACCGTGCCCGGGCCCGTCACCTCCGTCATGCCCCACACCTCGTGGATGACCATGTCGATGGAGGCGAAGAAGTCCAGCACGTCCCGGCTGATGGGCGCCGCCGCGGTGGCGAAGAACTCCACCCGGTCCATGCCGATGCGGGCCCTGAGCGGTGCGAACACCAGCCGCTGCGCCAGGCGGTACTTCGCCTCCAGGAACACGGAGATGCGCTCGTGGCGCATGGCGCGGGTGTGCCGCTCCATGGCCACGTTGCGGGCCCAGCCCACCAGCCGCCGCTTCATGGGCGGCTGCGAGTTGAGCCCCGATTCGGCCTTCACCTTGAACTTCTCCCACACGCGGGGCACGCCGAAGAAGAAAGTGGGCCGCACCACCTTCAGCGCGTCCGGCATCGTGTCCACCGACTGGGCGAAGTACACCTGGATGCCCATCATCAGCGGGCAGTGCAGGGAGATGATCTGCTCGGCGATGTGGGACAGCGGCAGGTAGGAGATGAGCGAGGGCGGGTTGTTGCGGCCGAACTCCACCGAGTCCTTCAGCTGCTTCGCCGTCCACGCCAGGTTGTGGTGGCTGAGCATCACCCCCTTGGGGTGACCGGTGGTGCCCGAGGTGTAGATGAGCGTGCCCATCGCCTCCGGCTTGAGCGCGTTGACGCTGTCCCAGTACGGCCCCTCATCCACCCCGGTGCCCCGGGCCATGACGTCCGCGTACGTCAGCACACCCTCGGGCAGCGTGGCCGGCGGGTCGATGACGATGAGGTGGCGCAGGCCGGGCAGCCGCTGGCGCAGGGCCAGGCCGGTCTTCAGGTGCTTCTCGTTCTCCACCACCAGGACGGTGGCCTCACAATGCCCCAGGATGTACTCGAGCTGCTCCAGGGAGCTGGTGGTGTAGAGCCCCACCGGCACGCCGCCCATGGCGATGGTGCCCAGGTCCGCCACGTGCCACTCCTCGCGGTTGAAGCCGAGGATGCCCACCGGCTGCCCTGCCCCGAACCCCAGGGCGTGCAGGCCCAGGGCGAAGCGTCGGACCCGCTGCGCGTACTCCGCCCAGGAGGTGGGCACATAGGCGCCTCCCTTGAGCGTCCAGAGGGCAGGCTGCTGATCCAGCTGGGTCGCCCTGTCGTGGAGCGCGTGAATGACGGTCTTCGGAAGTTCCATGGAGCGAAGCTAACGGATGCCCGGGCGGCCCCGCCAGCAGCGTCGCGCGTCTCCGACGTTGACAGCTGGTTGGAGGGCTTTGTATGCCGCGCCCGACCATGAGCATCGACTTCACCTGCCAGAAGTGCGAGGCGAGCTTCGAGCTGGACGCCCAGGATCTCATCGAGGGGACGGAGAAGATCGTCTGCCCTCACTGCGACGCGAAGGCGCCCACGAACTTGACGGAGGACTTCGTGGCGGCGCTCACGGAGATGCGGGCGCAGATTGCCGCGCTCGACAAGAAGTTCGCCGTCTCCATGACGCTCGAGTCCGTGGACGTGGAGGACACGCTCGACGACGAGGAGGACGACGAGGACGAGGAGGAGTCGGAGGAGGACGACGACCTCGATGAGGACGAGGATGAGGACGTCGACGACGACGAGGACTACGACGACGACGACGGCGAGGACGACACCCGCTGAAAGCCCGCCTGCCTGCCCTCCAGCCCGGAGGGCATGGCCGCCTCGCCGGGAGGGCCGCGCCAGGAGCGGCGCCCTCCCGGGGGGGTACCGGGTGCGTAGCTTAAGGGTGTGAAAACGCCCAACCGCGCCACCCTCTTCGTTGCACCCCTGTCGGCAGTGGTCCTGGCGCTGGGAGGGCTGCTCCTCCTACCCGCGTTCAGTCCAACAGGCGCCATCGCCGCTTCAGTTCCACCCGAAACACCTCAGCCCTGCATCACCGATGACGGGGAGGACCCCAAGGCCTGCGTCGAGCTCGTGGAGCTCGAGGTCCAGGACGTGGTCCCGCTGGTGGAGGCCCAGACGCACGCCGTCGTGCTGACCACGAAGGACCGCGGCATCGTCCTGCCCGTCTTCGTGGACGAGGCCTCGGCGGTCTCCATCGCCTTCCGGCTGGCCGACCGCAATCCGCCCCAGCCGCTCGCCCAGGACCTCCTGGACGACGTGGTGAAGCAGCTGGGCGGCAAGGTCACCGAGGTCCGCATCGACGACCTCCGCGACAACGTCTACTCCGGCCGCGTCTTCCTGGAGCAGGGCAAGCGCAAGATGACGCTCGACGCGCGCCCCTCGGACTCCATCGCCATGGCGCTCACCAGCCACGCCCGCATCCGCGTCACCCGCAAGGTGCTGACGCTGGCCGGCATCAGCCGCGACGAAATCGAGGGCCTGCAGGGTGGCCCCGGCGTGGGCGGCAGCGGCCCGGGGGGCATGGACCAGGAGGACGGCGCCCCGATGCCCCTGCCCGGCATGCCTGGCGCGCCCTCGCAGGGCCAGCCGCCGCCGCTCGACATGGACATGGACGCGCTGCCCAAGGGCCACCCGCCCGTCACGCCGCAGGGGACGGGCAAGCAGATCGAGCTGTAGGCCACTCACCCGGCTTCGAGCGGGCGCGACGACAGGCGAAAGGCGCAAGAAAGCCCGGCCCCCCCTCCCAGGGAAGCCGGGCTTTCTTTCACTTCAACGTCGACAGCAAAAAAGGAGACGCGAGGGCTCGCCGGTGGGGCGGGCGCCCCGCGTCGGGCGGAAGGATTGTCCTGGGAGCGATAGGCTGTCAAGCCGCCCTCCCGGACGCCTAGGATGCGCACACATATGCGCAAGGCGAAAATCATCTGCACCCTGGGGCCCGCGTCGGACACGCCGGAAGTCATCGAGGGCCTCATCCGCGCCGGTATGAACGTGGCGCGGCTGAACTTCTCCCACGGTACGCACGAGGAGCATCGCCAGCGAGTGAGCATCATCCGCAAGGTGGCGAAGCAGCTGGGCGTGCCGGTGGCCATCCTCCAGGACATCCAGGGGCCGAAGATCCGCCTGGGCAAGTTCGACGGTGGGCAGCTCACCGTGAAGGCCGGACAGACGGTGACGGTGACGACGCGCGCCGTGGTGGGCCAGGGCTCCATCATCCCCACGCCCATCAAGTCGCTGGTGAAGGACGTGGCGCGCGGGGACGACATCCTCCTGGACGACGGCCGGGTGCGCCTGCGGGTGATGAAGGTGCAGGGGCCGGACGTCACCTGCCGTGTCGAAGTCGGTGGGCTGCTGAAGGACAAGAAGGGGCTTAACCTGCCCGGCTCGCCCATGTCGGTGCCCACCATTACGCGCAAGGACATCGACGACCTGGCCTTCGGCCAGGAGGTGGGTGTGGACTACGTGGCGCTGTCCTTCGTGCGCTCCGCGGCCGACATCCACAAGGCGCGCGAGCTGGTGAAGAAGAACAAGACGCCCCTCATCGCCAAGATTGAGAAGCCCCAGGCCGTGGACGCGCTGGACTCCATCGCCGCGGCGGCCGACGGCATCATGGTGGCGCGCGGAGACCTGGGCGTGGAGATGCCGCTCGAGCAGCTCCCCGCCATCCAGAAGCGCATGGTGCGCGAGGTGAACCGCAGGGGCGGCCTCGTCATCGTCGCCACGGAGATGCTGGAGAGCATGGTGAGCAACCCCCGGCCCACCCGCGCCGAGGTGTCGGACGTGGCCAACGCCATTCTCGACGGCGCGGACGCGGTGATGCTGTCAGGCGAGACGGCGGCGGGCCGCTACCCCACCGAGGCCGCGGCCACCATGGCGCGCATCGTCGAGGAGACGGAGCGGGGCGTGGTGCGCCACCAGCACCACTCGCCCTTCGAGCGCTCGGAGGACATCGGCACGGGCGTGGCGGCGGCGGCGGTGGCCGCGGCGACGCAGCTCAACATCGAGACGATTGTCGCCTACACGGAGAGCGGCCACACCGCGCGCCTCATCTCCGAGTTCCGGCCCAACGCCCGCATCGTCGCCCTCACGCCGAGCGAGGCCACGGTGAACCGGATGGCCCTCTACTGGGGCGTGACGGGGCACCAGGTGAGCCGGGTGACGTCCACGGACGCCATGCTCAAGCAGGTGCGCGCGCTGTGCCGCGAAGAGCGCATCTGCAAGGTGGGCACGCCCGTGGTGGTGGTGGCCGGCGTTCCGCTCAACGTGCCGGGCAACACGAACATCATGGGCATCCACCGCATCTGAAGCGGTGGGCGCCCTGCCCGTCTCCGAGCCCGGACCCCGGGCCCGCGCGTGGACGCGGGCCGGGGACGGGGAACTTCAGAGCACCTTCTGCTCGAAGTCGTAGAGTTTCTCCACGGGGAGCTGGCGGTAGCGCTCCACGTTGAGGGCGCGACGGGCACACTCCCAGACGAGCTCGTTGGGGGTGCGCTCCGGCTCCTTCTTCTTGCGGCGCTTCACCTCGGCCTTGATGGGCTTCACCGCCACGCGCGGGTGGTAGCAGAAGGCGGAGGAGAACAGCAGGTGGCCGCCGAAGGGGATGAGGCGGGCCTCGATGATGTCCCCCGTCTCCAGGCCGGCGATGTGGCGGCGCTCCGTCACGTCGAAGTCCTTGCCGGAGTACATCTCGCGCAGGCGGACCTCGCCCTTGCCCAGCTTGCGGACCTCGAAGAGGCCGTGGACGGTTTCCGTGAAGCTGCGGAAGGCGTTGGCCTCCTCGGGCGGGGCGTTGGCCAGGCGCTGCTCGTACAGCTCCGCGGCCGGCGTCTTGCCGGTGAGCGGCGAGACGCGGTCATAGAGGTAGTAGTCGAGGAAGGACGCCATCCTCAGCTCGAACATCTTGTCGTCTTCGAAGACCTCGCCCGTGAGGCGGAAGTACTCCGACTTGGCGGCGAGGAGGTCCTCCTTGCGGGGCTCCTCACTGCCGAAGGCGATGAGCTGATCCAGGTACGGCTGATACGAGAGCGGTGACAGCGGCGAGTCCATAGGGCGGTCTGCCATCCTACTCCGCCATCAGCTTCGCGAACCGGCCGAAGAGATAGCGCGCGTCATGCGGGCCGGGCGAGGCCTCGGGGTGGTACTGCACGCTGAAGGCCCGCGCGTCCGGGACGGCCAGGCCCTCCACCGTGCCATCGTTGAGGTTGATGTGCGTGACGACGGCCAGGCCCTTGAGGCTGGCATCGTCCACGGCGAAGCCGTGATTCTGAGCGGTGATCTCCACCTTGCCGGTCGTCAGGTCCTTCACGGGCTGGTTGCCGCCGCGGTGACCGAACTTCATCTTGTACGTCCGGCCGCCGAGCGCCAGGGCCATGATCTGGTGCCCGAGGCAGATACCGAACACCGGCACCTTGCCCAGCAGCGCCGCCACGGTGCGGTCCGCGCCCTTCACGGCGGCCGGGTCCCCAGGGCCGTTGGCCAGGAAGACGCCGTGCGGCTTGCGCGCCAGCACCTCGTCCGCCGTGGTGTGCGAGGGCACCACCGTCACCCGGCAGCCCTGGTCCACCAGGAAGTGGAGCATCGACTTCTTCAGGCCGTAGTCATACGCCACCACGTCGAAGTGGAGCTTCGGCTCCGGCTGCTTCTCCCCCACGCCCGTGAAGACGTCCGGCGACGGGGTGGTGAAGGTGTAGGGCGCCTTCGTGGACACGCCGGTGGCCAGGTCCATGCCCTCCATGCCGCGCGCTGTCTTCGCGCGCTCCACCAGGGCGGCGGTGGACAGGCCCTCGCTGGAGATGACGCCCATCTGCGCGCCGTGGGTGCGCAGGTGGCGCACGAGGCGGCGGGTGTCCAGGCCCTCGATGCCGGCCACGCCGTTGCGCTTGAGGTAGGCGTCCAGGGACTCCTTGGCGCGCCAGTTGGACGGCTGCTCCGTCAGGGCGCGGACCACCATGCCCACCGCGTGGACCTTGGAGCCCTCCTCGTCCTCCGGGGTGGCGCCGACGTTGCCCATCTCCGGGTACGCCATGGTGACGATCTGCCCGACGTACGAGGGATCCGTGAGGACCTCCTGGTAGCCGTACATGGTCGTGTTGAAGACCACCTCGCCGACCGTCTCTCCGACCGCGCCAAAGGCCCGGCCCTCGAAGGTGGTGCCATCCGCCAGCGCGAGCACTGCCTTCTTCGTCATCACCGCGACTCCTTGCCCGGGCCAACCTGGCCGTTCTCGAACACCTTCCGTCCCCCCACCCACGTCTGCACCACGCGCCCCTTCTGCTTCCTGCCGTGGAAGGGGGTATTCCGGCTGCGGGAATAGAACCGGTGAGCGTCGACCGTCCACTCCTCCGAAGGGTCCACCACCGTGACGTCCGCCGGGGCCCCGGGCGCCAGGTGACCGCCTGGCAGGCCGAACGCTTTGGCCGGCCCATGCGTCAGCAGCTCCACCGCCCGCTTCGCGGTGAGCACGCCCGCGTGGACCAGCTCCAGCGTCAGCCCCAGGGCCGTCTCCAGGCCGACGATGCCGTTGATGCCCTTCTCGAACTCCACCAGCTTGTCGAGCACCCCGTGCGGCGCGTGGTCCGTGGCGATGGCTTCAATCGTGCCGTCGGCAATGGCCTCGCGCAGGGCCTGGACGTCCCGGTCCGAGCGCAAGGGGGGCGCCATCTTCGCGTGGGTGTCGTAGTCGCCCACCGCCCGGTCATCCAGGATGAGGTGGTGCGGCGTCACCTCGGAGGTGACGTTGAGGCCGCGGCGCTTCGCCTCGCGGATGAGCCGCACGCTGCCCTCGCAGGACACGTGGGCCAGGTGCAGCCGGGCGCCCGTCTCCTCCAGCAGCACCAGGTCGCGAGCCACCATGGCCACCTCCGCCGAGGCGGGGATGCCGCGCAGGCCCAGGCGCGTGGACGTGGGGCCCTCGTGCATGGCGCCGCCGGCCGACAGCGTCAGGTCCTCCTCGTGGACCATGATGGGGACGCCGAACTGGGTGGAGTACTGGAGCGCGCGCCGCATCAGCGCCGCGTTCATGACGGGGCGGCCGTCGTCGGTAATGGCCACGCAGCCGGCGGAGACCAGCTCGCCCATCTCCGCCATCTCCTCGCCCTTGAGGCCCTTGGTAATGGCCCCGGCGGGGTACACGTGGCAGAGGTTGGCCGCGCGGGCGCGCGACAGCACCAGCTCCGTCACCATGCCGTTGTCGTTGACGACCTTGGTGTTGGGCATGGCCACCACGGCGGTGAAGCCGCCCGCCACCGCCGCGCGGCAGCCGGTGAGGACCGTCTCCTTGCCCTCCTCGCCCGGCTCGCGCAGGTGCACGTGCAGGTCGATGAAGCCCGGCACCACCCACTTGCCCGTCGCGTCCACGACCTCGGCGCTGGAGGGCACGGGCAGCAGGGCCTCGGAGACCTCCACCACCTTGCCGTCGCGCACCAGCACGTCGCGCACGCCGTCCACACCGTTGCGCGGGTCGATGACGCGGCCCCGCCGGAAGAGCACCGTGGAGCTCATGATGCGCACACCTCCAGGATGGCCCGCCGCACGGCCACGCCGTTGGACACCTGCTCCAGGATGACGCTGCGGGCGCCGTCCGCCACCGCGGGGGCAATCTCCACGCCGCGGTTGATGGGGCCGGGGTGCATCACCACCGCGCCCTCCTTCATCCGCTCCTCGCGGGCCGCGTTGAGGCCGAACAGGCGCGAGTACTCCCGCGTGGACGGCAGGAAGTTCTCGCTCATCCGCTCCAGCTGCAGGCGCAGGCACATGACGGCGTCCGCCTGGGGCAGCGCGGCGTCCAGGTTGTGCGTCACCTCCGCGCCCATGGACTCCAGCCCCGGAGGCATCAGCGTGGGCGGGCCGCAGAGCACCACGCGCGCGCCCAGCGCCTTGAGGCACAGCAGGTTCGAGCGCGCCACGCGGCTGTGCATGATGTCGCCGAGGATGAGCACCGTGCGCCCGTCCAGCGAGCCCCACCGCTGGCGCAGGGTGAAGGCGTCCAGCAGCGCTTGCGAGGGGTGCTCGTGGGTGCCGTCACCGGCGTTGATGATGGCGCAGCGCACGTGCTTCGCCACCAGGTGCGGCGCGCCCGAGGAGCGGTGCCGCATGACGATGACCGCCGGCCCCGTCGCCTCGATGTTGCGTGCGGTGTCCAGCAGCGTCTCGCCCTTGGAGACGGAGGAGCCTGTCTGGGTCCAGTTCATCACGCTCGCCCCCAGGCCCTTGGCGGCCATGTGGAACGAGGTGCGGGTGCGGGTGGAGTCCTCGAAGAAGAGGTTCGCCACCACCTTGCCGCGCAGGATGTTCGTGGCGTCCGGTCTGCCGGGCAGGTGCGCCTGGGCTCTGTCGAGCAGCGCCTCCAGCTCGTCCCGGCGCCAGCCTTCGATTCCGAGGAGGTGTCTCATGGCCGGGGGCGCCGCGTACCCCGCGCCGCACGGCGCGTCAAGCACCGTGCGTGGAACGCCGGGCCGGCGGACTCCCGGGTGTGCGTCAGCGGACCGGCAGGCCGCTCGCTCCCCGGGCCGTGCTTCAGCGGACCGGCTCGAAGAAGCGGTCCACCCGCAGGCCCGTGCCACCGAAGAGGTTGTGGCCCAGGCCCTCGAAGCCCAGCGAAAGCCACACCACCATGGCCTTGCCCTTGATGTGGCCGTACGGCACGTACTCCGCCCTGCCCCGCCCGGTGACGCCCAGGCCGTGGCGGCTGTCCGCGCTGTTGTCCCGGTTGTCGCCCATGACGAAGACGTGCCCCGGGGGAACCTCGTAGGGCCCCTCGCGCGGGGGCATGTGGGCCAGCGTCTGCAGCGCCGAGTGCGCCACGCCGGCCAGGTTCTCCTCGAACAGCGCCTCGGACTGGTCGTACCAGCGCCCGTCCTCGGTGATGTTGTGGACGATGTAGTCGGTGGAGACGGCCTTGCGCGTCTGCGGCTTGCCGTTGAGGTGGATGACGCCGTCGATGATCTCCACGGTGTCACCGGGCAGCCCCACCACGCGCTTGATGTAGTCCTTGGACTCGTCCACCGGGTTGTTGAAGACGATGACGTCTCCGCGCTCCGGGCGCCGGACGATGACGAACGGCACCACGTTGGCGAACGGGACACGCACCCCGTAGATGAACTTGTTGACGAAGACCTGGTCGCCAATCTGCAGCGTGGGGAGCATGGAGCCGGACGGAATCCGGTACGGCTCCACGATGAAGGTGCGGATGACCAGCGCGATGAGCAGCGCCTTGCCGAAGCCGCCCACGAAGTCCATGGCGGACTGCTTGCGGAACGGGCCCAGGTGCTTCGCGGTCAGCTCCTCCAGGCCCTTGATCTCCTCGCGCATCCGGTCGGCGTTGCCCTCGATGGAGGCCGTCTCCACCAGCAGCGCCTGCTCGGTGATGCGCTCGGGCACCTGCGCGCCCAGCTTCTCGCGCACGTGCGCCTTCTGGAGGATGCGCTCATTCTCGGAGATGAGCTCGTGCGCCTCATGGCGCAGCCCGCGCAGGACCTTCTCCTTCGGGGACGCGTTGCGCCAGACGAGCAGCGCGACGAAGTACGCCACCATCAGCAGCCCCAGCCCCTTCATCAGCGGCTGGGCCCAGGCGGCCGTGGAGGACGCGAACTCGATGAGGACCGTGTAGGGGATGTACGCTAGGCCGATGATGCACAGCGGCGCCCACAGGCTGGTGAGCAGCTCGCGCCACACCAGCTTGCGGCGGGCGCGGAGCTGCTCGGGCGAGCGGCGGGCGGCCATCGCCGCGGCAAGCTTCACGGGAGGCGTGGGGGTGGCGGAGGGACTGGCCGCGTTCATGCGCTACTGCTCCGATTTGAGGACCGCGAGGAAGGCTTCCTGCGGGATCTCCACCGTGCCCACCTGCTTCATGCGCTTCTTGCCCTCCTTCTGCTTCTCCAGGAGCTTGCGCTTGCGGCTGATGTCACCGCCGTAGCACTTGGCGAGCACATTCTTTCGCATGGCGGAGATGGTCTCTCGCGAGATGATCTTCGCGCCAATCGCCGCCTGGATGGCCACCTCGTACATCTGCTTGGGGATGACCTCCTTCAGCTTCTGGCACACCTCGCGGCCGCGCAGGTAGGCGCGCTCGCGGTGCACGATGACGCTCAGCGCGTCCACCGGGTCCCCGTTGATGAGGATGTCCAGCCGGGCCAGGTCCGCCTCCGCGTAGCCGGACAGCTCGTAGTCGAGGCTGGCGTAGCCGCGCGACACGCTCTTGAGCTTGTCGAAGAAGTCGAACACCACCTCGGCGAGCGGCATCGCGTACGTCACCTGCACGCGCTGGCCGCTGCTGCCCAGGTACTTGATGTCCTTCTGCACGCCGCGCCGGTCCTGGCACAGCTTGAGGATGGCGCCCAGGTGGTCGTTGGGGACGTGGATGTGGCAGGTGAGGAGGGGCTCCTCGAACTTCTCGATGTTCTGCACCGGCGGCAGCTTGGCCGGGTTGTCCACCAGCATCACGTCACCCTTGCTGGTGGTGATGCGGTACACCACGCTGGGCGCGGTGGTGATGAGGTTCAGGTTGTACTCGCGCTCCAGGCGCTCCTGGACGATCTCCATGTGGAGCAGGCCCAGGTAGCCGCAGCGGAAGCCGAAGCCGAGCGCGGTGGAGGACTCGGGCTCGTAGGTGAAGGCCGAGTCGTTGAGCGTCAGCTTCGCCAGCGCGTCGCGCAGGTTCTCGTACTCGGCGGAGTCCACCGGGAAGATGCCGGAGAACACCATCGGCTTGACTTCCTTGAAGCCGGGGAACGGCGCGTCCGTGGGGCGGGCCTCCTCCGTCACGGTGTCGCCGACCTTGGCGTCCTGCAGCTCCTTCACGTTGGCGACGAGCACGCCCACCTCGCCCGCCATCAGCTGCTGCACCGGGCGGGAGAACGGGCTGAACACGCCCAGCTCCTGCACCTCGAAGACCTTGTTGTTGCTCCAGAGCTTGATCTTCTGCTTCAGCTTGAGCGTGCCTTCCAGCACGCGCACCAGCGTCACCACGCCCCGGTAGTTGTCGTACCAGGAGTCGAAGATGAGGGCCTTGAGCGGGGCCTCCGGGTCGCCACTCGGGGGCGGCACGCGGGCCACCACGGACTCCAGAATCTCGTGGATGCCGATGCCCTCCTTGGCGGAGGCCGGCACCGCGATGGACGCGTCGATGCCGATGACGTCTTCAATCTCGGACCGGGTGCGATCCACGTCCGCGCTGGGCAGGTCGATCTTGTTGATGACCGGGATGATCTCCAGGTCGTGGTCCAACGCCATGTAGACGTTGGCCAGCGTCTGGGCCTCCACGCCCTGCGACGCGTCCACCACCAGGAGCGCGCCCTCGCACGCGGCCAGGCTGCGGCTCACCTCGTAGGCGAAGTCCACGTGTCCGGGCGTGTCGATGAGGTTGAGGACGTACTGCTTGCCGTCCTTCGCGGTGTAGTTCATCCGCACGGACTGGGCCTTGATGGTGATGCCCCGTTCCCGCTCGATGTCCATGTTGTCGAGGAACTGGGCCTGCGCCTCGCGCTTGGTCAGCGTCCCCGTCTTGTCGAGGAGACGGTCGGCCAGCGTCGACTTTCCATGGTCGATATGGGCGATGATGCAGAAGTTGCGGATGTGCGCGTTTTCAGCCGGCATGTTCGGGGCGCTCGTCGGAAGAAGCGGGCGTGAGTAACACCGAACCGCGCGAAAATCTACGCGCGAGCGCCCGCTGGACGAGCAACCCGCCAGGGGAGCCCGTTTGTTCCCCAGCCACCACGTCCGCCCGCCCGGGCGGCCTCCCACCTCCAACACCCGGCAGCACCCGCCTGGCACGTCGGAAGGAGGCTGCGCCTCCTCCTGAAGGTGCGGCGCATGCCGGGTGACCTGACAGGGAGGATACCCCGCCCTCGGGCTGTACGGCACGCTGAGGGAGGGGCCAGAGTGGCCCCCTGCCCTTCAGCCATAGCGGGAACATGGGAGGGACGGGTGAAGCCGTCCCCCGCCTGCCCCCAAGGCATCACGGGGGCCGCGACGCCGCTCGGACTCCGACCTGCCGGAGCAGTCGGACCGGGGCTGCCGCACCGGGGGACGAAGCCCCTGCCCTTCTCGACCCGGGCAGGGACAGTCTTGAACCCCGGCGGCCTTCCTAGCCGTGCGCCCGCGCGGGCGTACCGGCCTTCTCGCGGAAGAAGGCCACGGTGCGGCGCAGGCCCTCGCGCACGTCCACGGTGGGCTCCCACCCGAGCACCTTCTTCGCCAGGGAGTTGTCGATGCAGGAGCGCAGCTGCTCACCGGGCTTGCCCGGCGCGTGCGTCACGGCGGCGGTGGAGCCGGCGGCCTCGGCCAAGAGCGCGTAGAGGCGGTTGATGTCCGTCTCCACCCCGGTGCCGATGTTGATGGCGCCCACGTAGTCCTTCTCGAAGGCGAGCCGGTTGGCGCGGGCCACGTCGGGGCCGAAGACGAAGTCACGCGTCTGCTTGCCCTCGCCGAAGATGGTGCAGCCCTGGCCGGCGATCAGCCGCTGGCTGAAGATGGCCACCACGCCGGCCTCGCCATGCGGGTTCTGCCGCGGGCCGTACACGTTGGCGTACCGCAGGGCCACGTACGGCAGGCCGTACTGGGCGCGGTAGTAGCCGAGGTACAGCTCGCCGGCCGCCTTGGAGACGCCGTACGGCGACACCGGCCGCGTCGGGTGGCTCTCCGGCGCGGGGAAGACGTCCTGCTCGCCGTAGATGGCGCCGCCGGTGGAGCTGAAGATGACCTTCTTCACTCCGGAGACACGCGCGGCCTCCAGCAGGTTGAGCATGCCGCGGATGTTCACATCCGCGTCGAAGCCCGGGTCATCCACGCTGCGGCGCACGTCCATCTGCGCCGCCAGGTGGCAGAGCACCTGCGGCTTTTCGGACTTGATGAGCTCCGCCGCCTCGCGGCTGCGGATGTCATGCACCGCCAGGCGGACGCGCGGGTCCAGGTTCTCCCGCTTGCCACCAGACAGGTCATCCAGGGCGATGACCTCGTGCCCACTTCGCAGGAACTCATCGCACACGTGCGAGCCGATGAAGCCCGCACCACCCGTCACCAGGACTTTCACGCTTCCTCCCGCCACCCATCCGTGTGGCCGCAGTGTCTACAGGTCTTCAAGAATCAAGCCGCCGGCAACCTATGCCGTGCGCCCCACTCCGGCAACCTCCCGGAAATAGGCAATGGTCTCCTTCAGACCCTCTTCCAGGCGCACCTTCGGCTCCCACCCCAGCAGGGTGCGGGCGCGGGTGATGTCCGGCTGGCGCTGCTTCGGGTCGTCCTTGGGCAGGGGCTTCTCGATGATCTTCCCGCCGCCGCCCGCCGCCTCGCGCACCGCCTCCGCGAACTGGCGGATGGTCATCTCGCGCGGGTTGCCGATGTTCACCGGGCTCGTCTCGTCGGAGAGCATCAGCCGCACCAGCCCGTCCACCAGGTCCTTCACGTAGCAGAACGAGCGCGTCTGGCTGCCATCGCCGAAGACGGTGAAGTCCTCGCCCTTGAGTGCCTGGCCCACGAAGGCCGGCACCACGCGGCCGTCGTTGAGGCGCATGCGCGGGCCGTAGGTGTTGAAGATGCGGACGATGCGCACCTGCACGCCGCGGCTGCGGCCGTAGGCGGCGGTAATCGCCTCCGCGTAGCGCTTGGCCTCGTCGTACACCGAGCGCGGACCGATGGGATTCACGTTGCCCCAGTAGTCCTCGCGCTGCGGGTGCACGAGCGGGTCTCCGTACACCTCGGAGGTGGAGGCCATGAGGAAGACGGCCTTGTTCGCCTCCGCCAGCTTCAGCCCGTTCTCCGTGCCGATGGAGCCCACGCGCAGCGTCTCCAGCGGCAGCTCCGCGTAGTCGATGGGCGACGCCGGCGACGCCATGTTGAACACGTAGTCGACGGGGCCCTTCACGGGGATGCCCTCGACGATGTCCGCCTTCACGTACTCGAAGCCGGCGCGTCCGGTGAGCGTGCGCAGGTTCTGCTCGCTCCCGGTGATGAGGTTGTCCACCGCGATGACGGACGCCGCGCCGTCGTCCAGGAGCCGCTCGCACAGGTGAGACCCGACGAAGCCCGCACCGCCGAGCACCACCACCCGCTTCCCACGAAAGCTCTTCACGTCACGCCTCTCTCTCACAGCTCGTCGAAGGTCACCTGACCCGGGAGCTGAGCCTTGTACTTCTCGAGTACCAGATCGATGCCCTGGCGGATGTACTCGGCCACGGGCACCTTCGTCTTCTGGTTCAGCGCCTTGAGCAGTTCGTTCTGCTCCGGAGTGATGTAGATGGTGGTGCTGATCTTCTTTCGGGCCATGGCGATATGTGAAAATATATGAAGTGACGTGTCGCGCGAAAGCCTCTCGTGCACGCGGCGAGGCCCCGCCGCAGCGCCCCAACGGAGTCCGCCATGCCACAGTCCAAGCGTTTGTTCTTCCTGGGTTTTCTGGCCGCGGGAGCCCTGGCCGGCTGCGCGGGCGGCAAGTCGGCGGAGCGTGGCACGGGAGCTGAAGGGGCTGGCACGGCGGGCCGGACGACGGGCGAGCCCATCCAGCCGGAGCGCTCGGGCGACGAGCGGGTGGTGGAGCAGGACGTCAACAGCGACGGGAAACCGGACGTGTGGACGTACACGGTGCGCGACGACACGTCCGGGCCCGGGGGCCGGCGGGTGCGCCAGGAGCTGGACCTCAACTGGGACGGCCGCGTGGACCTGACGCGCTACTTCGACGCCAACGGCGACCCGACGCGCGAGACGTTGGACCTGGACTACGACGGCAAGGTGGACGCCACCTACTTCTTCGAGAAGGGCGTCAACACGCGCCGCGAGCGGGACGTCAACGGCGACGGCCGGGCCGACAGCTTCACCTTCTACGAGGGCGGCGCGCTGGTGCGGAAGGAGCGCGACACCAACACCGACGGGAAGGTGGACTACTGGGAGTACTGGGAGGGCGGCCAGGTGGACCGCATCGGCGAGGACCTGGACGGCGACGGCACCGTGGACAAGTGGACCCGCAATCCGAACAACGCGGCCCGCGAGTAGCTCGCGGACCGCGCGGGGCCTTCAGTCGCTACGGCTTGCTGGTGCCGGTGCGGCCGTAGGAGTCCTCCAGCCGCACCACGTCGTCCAGCTCCGGGGTGCTGACCTCGAGGATGTCGCAGTCGGTCAGCGCCACCATGCGGTGCTTGGTGAGCGGCTTGATGTGGTAGCTCTCGCCGGGGTTCATCTCCTTCTCGATGAGCCCCTGACCTTCATCGACGACGAAGAGCAGCTTGCCGCTCTGGACGTGAATCGTCTCGTCCTTCTGGTTGTGGAACTGCAGGCTGAGCTTGTGGCCCTGCTTCACGTGCAGCAGCTTGCCCACGTAGCGCTCGGTGTGAGCCCAGATGAGTTCGTGTCCCCAGGGCTTCTCCACCCGCCTCGTCGTCGTCATGATGCTTACCGTCTTCCTCGCCCTGCTCTAGTTCGTGCCGGCCACGAAGGCGTCGAGCTGGGTCTCACGCTTGAAGTCTGACAGATACCGGCTGGCCGCATCCTTGGTGGCAAAGCTGCCCATGCGGACGCGGTACCACGTGCCCTTTCCGGGCACCTCGGCCGCGAGGATATAGGGGGCATAGCCCTTGTTGCGCAACCGAGCGGCGAAGCGGTCGGCCTCCTGGCGGTCCTGGAAGGCGGAGAGCTGCAGGGTGAAGGCCCCACCCTTCACGGCCTGGGCGGGCGGCTGGGCGGCGCGGGCGATGGCCTCCTTCAGCGTCCCCCCCTCCTTGCCCACGGTGCGCGTGGGCACCGCCGCGACTTCCACCTTGCCCGACACCGGCACGGCCTTCACCACCGCCTCGGCCTTCACGGGCTCGGGCTTCACGGGCTCGGCCTTCACCGGCTCCGGCTTCACGGGCTCGGGCTTCT
>JBKGHK010001299.1:0-1614 GCA_046520375.1 Pyxidicoccus sp. 3LFB2 | reverse complement strand
CCTTCTTCGCGCTGGCCCGGCGCGGCCGCGGTGCTGCGCGTGGTGGTCTTGCTGCCCGCGCGCGTGGCGCGCTTGGCCTTCCGGGTGGAGGCGGCGCGGGCCTTGCCGCCCTTGGCGCCGGCCTTCTTCGCATTCTTGCGCGCGACGGGACGACGGCGCGCGGCCTTGGCCTTGCTGCCAGAGCCGCCCTTCATCCCGCCACCGGTGAGCTTGTTGACGGTGGCCCAGGCGCGGGACTCGGCCGTGTCCTCGGACAGGCCCTTCTTCTCGTAGCCCTCTTCGATGTGCTCGGCCATCCGCTTCTGCTTCGCGGTGTACTTCGCCTTGCTTCCACGTGGCATGCGTTGCCCTCCTGGCAATGTCGGCTCCAGCGAGGAGCCAGCGTCGCTTGAAAGGTGGGCAGCCCCCTGTCCGAACGGAAGCGGTGTCACCTCCACATCTGTCCAGCGGGGGACGTCAAGCCCCCCATCGCCCCTTGCGCGGGCACGCGGCACACCCCAGGGCCGCGGAATTCCGCCCCGCAACTTCTCCACGGAGGCCGGGTTCAGGAGCAGCGAGGCCGGAACACGCAGCACTGAAACCTTCCTGGAGAACTCCCATGAGTCGCACGCCTTTCCACCGCCGTCTCCTCGCCGCCGCGCTGTGCTTCACCCTGCCCCTGGGGCTCGCCGCCTGTGGCAACACCCCGGATGAAGGGGACCTCTATGTCGGTGCCCACCAGGCCCGCCGTGAAGCCCACCCCGCCGAGCATCCAGCCGATGTCGTGAGCGAGCGCGCGCGTCGACGAGGAAGGTGCGCAGCATGCCCGTGGCCAGGGCCTCGCCGGCCTTGTAGACGACGAGCAGCGTGAGCCAGCCGGCCGCGCCCGGACGCTGGAGCCACCATGACAGCCCCAGGCTCTGCGCGGGAGGCGGCTCGGAGGGCGGCTCCCGGTAGAGGGCGATGGGCACGGTGGCGACGAGCAGCAGGCCACCCAACGCGAGGAACGTGGGGCGCCAGCCCACCGCGTCGAAGACGGCGAGCATGAGGCCTCCGCCGACAATCATTCCCACGCGGTAGGCGGCCACCTGCACGCCGTTGCCCCAGCCGCGCTCGGCGGGCGCGAGCAGGTCCACCGCGAGCCCGTCCGTGGCGATGTCCTGCGTGGCGGCCAGCAAGTTGACGCCCAGCACCGCCGCCATCAGCACGTGGGTGTCCAACCCTCCCGAGGGCAGCGCCAGCGACAGCAGCAGCCCCGCGGACAGGCACTGCAGGGGGAGGATGTAGCCGCGCCGCCGGCCCCAGCGCGCCGAGCCGTGACGGTCCATGGGCGGAGCCCAGAGGAACTTGAGGGCCCAGGGCAGGGCGAGGAGGTGGGCAAGGCCGATGGCGGGCAGCGACAGGCCCTGCTTGCGCAGGAGCACGGGCAGCGCCTGGGTGAAGAAGCCGAAGGGCAGACCCTGCGACAGGTAGAGACTGGAGAGCAGCGCCAGCTTCGTCGAGGTCTTCATGCATCCTCCCGTGCTTCCGCCGTGTCGAGGAGGCCCGCGGCCATGCGCTTCACCGTGCCGGCCGCGGTGCCCGAGGGCACCAGGTCCGGAGCGCTCGCGGAGAGCACGAAGTAGCCCTGCACCG
>JBKGHK010001298.1:0-1621 GCA_046520375.1 Pyxidicoccus sp. 3LFB2 | reverse complement strand
CCGGGCCAGGGCATGGCTCACGGCGGACTGGGTGACGCCCAGCCGCGCGGCCGCGGCGCGGTTGCTGCCCTCGGTGAGCACGGCGTCGAGGACGGCGAGCAGGTTCAAGTCTCGCAGGTCGATGTGAATTTCGTTCATCGGAGGAGTGACGGCGTTTCAGTCGCTTCAAGCCGTGGCACGAGCCTACCTTGCTTTCGCGACACACTCCCCAGGAGACACCATGAACGCCATCCGCCTCGCCGTCCTCGCCACCCTCTGCCTTGCCGCCCAGGCCCTCGCCGCGGAGCCGCCCAGCATCGTCGGCCAGTGGAAGTCCACGCAGTGCGAGGTGCGCCCCGGCGGCAACGGGCAGAAGTTCTACGTGAAGCGCGACTTCACCTACACGAAGGGGGATTCGCGCGGCATCATCTACTTCTACGCGGACGACACGTGCGACGAGGCGAAGAAGGTCTCTCGCGTCGTCTTCACCAGCCCGTACGTCGTGCGCCACACGCGCATCGAGGAAGGTCCGACGAAGGGCGCGCACCCCGCGCACTTCATCTTCTCCTCCCTGAAGATCACCCCGTACGCGGAGGGCTTCACGCAGTACCTCAACAGCGGGGCGCCCGGCACCTGCGGCACGAAGAAGTGGGAGCTCGGCAAGGAGCAGGACGTGACGGACACCAACGGCTGCGCTGCGGTGTTCTCGCTCAACAAGTGCCCGTGGGAGCTGGACCTGGTGAAGGTGGTGGGCAACGAGCTGTTCTTCGGCGCCCGTCCGGCCGACGGCGGCTGCAACCCCGACGCCACGCACCTGCCCTCCGAGCTCCAGGTCCCGCTCAAGCGCGTGAAGTAGGGCGCTGCGCTTCACTGGACGAAGCGGGGGCAGTAGCGCAGCAGCTCCTGCACGGGCGGCTGGCACAGCTGCACCCCGCGCCACGTCTCGATGAAGGTTCCGCTCCGCGCCTGGAGGTAGCAGGCGGCGGGGTCGTCCTCGGGCGTGGCGAACTGGCAGAGCTGCAGGGCCTGCCCCTGCGTGAGGGAGCCCTCGTCCTGCACGCGCAGGAAGCACTGGGCGGGGGCCGTGGAGCGGGCGCCCCGGCAGAGCTGGGTCGCCACGTATTCGTCGGTCAGCCCGCTCTCCAGCGCCAGCCGGTAGCAGGTGAGCTGCGGCGCCTGCTCCTGTGCCCGGACGCCTGCCGGCACTGTCAGCCCGAAGAGGACGGCAAGCACCGCCGCGCCAGCCGCATGACGGAAGAGCCGGGACGTGCCGCTGCCTGTCTTCATTCGGGCCTCCTCCTGGAGAATCTAGGGGTGCGCCCGAGGACGAACCGGAGGCACGAAGACGGCCCGCTCCGGGGTGGAGCAGGGAGCAGGAGGCCCGTCTGCCCGCCCTCCCATGGAATGGCGCTACAGTCCGCCACGGCTCGAAGGGAAGGGTGCATGGGAGACGCGACATCCGAAATGGGCCCGGAGTGGCGGGCCTGGCTGGCGGAGAACCTGGTGCTCGGCGTGGCACCGGAGACGCTGGAGCGCACCCTGCTCCAGACGGGACTTCCCCCCGAGCGGGCGCGGGCCGAGGTGGAGTCCGCCCGCCAGCACCCCGCCGTCACCCAGGGCCAGCGGCGCGCGGCGTCCCACG
>JBKGHK010001297.1:0-1632 GCA_046520375.1 Pyxidicoccus sp. 3LFB2 | reverse complement strand
CCATCGCCCGGGCCTGGGCGGAGGCGCTGGGCCTGCCGGCGGTGGACGTCCACGCGCACTTCTTCGACGACCTGGGCGGCAGCTCGCTGGGCGCGGTGCGGGCCAGCTCGCGGCTGCGCGAGGCGCTGGCGCAGGACATCCCCATCACCCACTTCTTCGAACACCCCACCGTCCACGCCCTTGCCCGGCGACTGTCGTCCGAGGCGAAGCCGGAAGCGGAAGCAGACGTGAAGCACCAGGACCGCGCGGAGGCCCGCCGTCAGGCCCTCCAGCGCCGCGGAGGAAGGAATCCCCGAGGCCATGGCTGAACACGACGAGACGGGCGCAGGCGGCGGCAGCACGGGCAATGACATCGCAATCATCGGCATGGCGGGGCGCTTTCCCGGCGCCGCGGACGTGCGCGCCTTCTGGCGCAACCTGCGCGAGGGCGTGGGGTCCATCTCCCGCCTGACGCCGGACACGCTGGAGGCGTCACCGCTGGTGCCGGAGTGGGCGCGGACGCATCCGGACTTCGTCCCGGCGGCGGGGGTGCTGGAGGGCGGCGACACGTTCGACGCGGGCTTCTTCGGCGTGGCCCCGCGCGAGGCGCGGTGGATGGACCCGCAGCACCGACTGTTCCTGGAGTGCGCGTGGGAGGCGCTGGAGGACGCCGCGTACGACCCGGAGCGCTTCCCGGGGAAGATTTCGCTCTACGCGGGCGCGGGGGCGTCGCTGCACTCGCTGGGGCTGCTGGGACAGGGGAACCTGGACCCCGCCTCGCTCTACGAGTTGATGGGCACCACCGGGGAGAACCTGGCGACGAAGGCGTCCTTCAAGCTGGGCCTGCGGGGCGAGAGCCTGTCCGTCTACACCGCGTGCTCCACGGGGCTGGTGGCCGTGCACATGGCCTGCCAGAGCCTGCTGCTGCGCCAGTCCGACGTGGCGCTGGCGGGGGCGGTGCGGCTGTCGCTGCCGCAGCGCACGGGCTACCTCTTCCAGGACGGGATGATTCTCTCGCCGGACGGGCGCTGCCGGGCCTTCGACGCGCGCGCCGCGGGCACGGTGCCGGGCAATGGCGTGGCGGTGGTGGTGCTCAAGCCGCTGGAGGAGGCGCTGCGGGACGGAGACCACGTGTACGCGGTCATCCGGGGCTCGGCCATCAACAACGATGGTGGGCTGAAGGTGGGCTACACGGCGCCCAGCGTGGAGGGGCAGGCCGACGTCATCAGCGAGGCGCTGGCCTACGCGGGCCTGGAGGCGGAGGACATCGGCTACGTGGAGGCCCATGGCACGGGCACCGCGCTGGGAGACCCCATTGAAGTGGCGGCGCTCACGCGCGCGTACCGGCGGCACTCCCAGCGCAAGGGCTGGTGTGGCCTGGGCTCGGTGAAGACGAACCTGGGGCACCTGGACACCGCGGCGGGCCTGGCGGGCCTCTTCAAGGCGGCGCTGGCGCTCCACCATGAAGAGCTGCCGGCCAGCCTCGACTTCGAGCGGCCCAACCCGGCCATCGACTTCGCCAACAGCCCCTTCTTCGTCGTGGGCGAGCGCAGGCCCTGGCCGCGCGGGGACGTACCCCGGCGCGCGGGGGTGAGCTCGTTCGGCATTGGTGGCACCAACGCGCACGCGGTGCTGGAGGAGGCCCCGCTGGCG
>JBKGHK010001296.1:0-1643 GCA_046520375.1 Pyxidicoccus sp. 3LFB2 | reverse complement strand
CCGCGTCCCGCACCAGCACCCGGACCCGCAGCCCTGCGCGAGCAGCCCCCGCGCCACCGCCGCGCCCACCCGGCCCGTCGCGCCCGTCACCACGATGGGCGCCTCCGACGTCGTCTGCATTCCGTGCTCCCCTCACCCGCATGAAATGGCAGGCAGGAGGGTGATTGTAGGCGAGCCATCCTCAATGTGCCGCGCCCCGCGAACTTGCCGCCCCCGCCATCTGCCCGGACCGCATGTCACCCCCGTATGCAAGTCTCGGCGGGCCGTGCGCAGATGGCCCGGCTGACGGCTGAATCATGATGTTCGCGAAGTTTCGGGTCGCATTGATTTACGTGAATGTCGTCGTTATCATCGACACCGTGTTGCAGGTGTGACGCACCGGGCGACGTGGCTTCAGGAAGCTTGAACAAGACAATCCTTGTTCACCCTGGCGTGTTCATCCCTGTGGCACGGTCGTCAACCCGATTCACAGGAGTGCGTTATGGACAATGTTCAGGGAATCGATCTCGTTGAGCAGTGGCGCAATGACGCGGACATGAACAACCCCGCCGGTCCACTGTTCATCGGTGGCGAGTTCACCGAGGCGGACATCATCTGTGAGACGGGCACCATCAGCGGCCGCTGTGGCACGGCGTGCTCGGGCTCGCGCACCCTGATGTGCTGCTAATCCGTGACGGCGTCTGATACAGGCGCCAGTAACTTCGACGCATCCCTGGGTTGCCTGCTCCTGCCTGTTCTGGGGGAGCTGGCAACCCACCTGGAGCGGGTTACTGGGTTGTCTCCTGGCGAGCGCGACATCATCGTCGCCGCGACGCGCGAAGCGCTTCACTCCGTCCTCACCCGCAAGCTGACGCGTCTGCTCGTCCTCGAGCTGAACGCCGCGCGCGTGACGGGACGGCTCACCGGTGAGGACGCGGCCCAGCGCTGGGCCCAGTTCGTGGAACTGTCGTCCCAACGTGCCTTCTGGGAGGGCCTCGCGGGCCCCTACCCCACGCTGCTTCCGCGCGTCGAGCGCATCCTCCGCAACCGCTGTGCCGCCTCGCTGCGCTTCGCCGAGCGCTGGGCCGCCGACCGCGCCCGCCTCGACGTCCTGTGCGGAGGCCCGCTCGGCGAGCTGCAGGAGCTCGGCTTCGGCGCCGGAGACAGTCATTGTGGTGGAGAGACTGTCTCGCTGCTGCGCTGCCAGGGCGGACGGCTGGTCTACAAGCCGCGCTCCCTGGCCATCGACGTGGCCCTGCGCGACTTCATCACCGCGCTGGCCCGGCATCACGACGGCGCCATGTCCATCCGGGTCCCCGGGGCGGTGATGGGCGAGGCCCACGGCTGGGCCGAATTCGTGCCGCACCGCTACGCCTCCGGGCAGGAGGAGCTGCTCGACTTCTACCGAGGCATCGGCCACTGGCTCGCCATCATGCGGCTGCTCGGCGGCAGTGACTTGCATGCGGAGAACCTCATCGCCCACGGGGGCAGCCCCGTCATCGTGGACTGCGAGACGCTCTTCACCCCCAAGCCTCCACCGCACCCCCTCGGGGGTTGGGGCCCAGCGGGCCCGTGGAGCCTCGCGGCCCAGCTGGTGGGCGGCACCGTGCTCTCCATCGGCATGCTGCCGGGACGCGGCGACGGCCTGGGCTGGCGCGGCGTGG
>JBKGHK010001295.1:0-1645 GCA_046520375.1 Pyxidicoccus sp. 3LFB2 | reverse complement strand
CTCCGTCCGGGGCCTCCGGGGGCGCACCACGCCCGCCACCCACGCGGCCAGCGCCACCGCGCCCACGGCGTACAGCGCCCACCGGTCCGAGCCGTCCCGGAAGGTGTTGGCGAGCACGTCGAAGAACTCGGCCCGGTTCTGCTCGAAGCTCTTCCAGGCCAGGTTCTGCGGCGAGAAGGTGGGCCCCCACGCCTTCCACGGCACACCGGGCTGGATGTCCGGCGGCTCGCCGAAGCGAAGCACCACCCAGCCCAGGAAGAGCGCCACGCCGGGCACCACGCCCACGAGCGCCGGCACGCGGGGCTTGAGCCGGGCCACCCACCCCTTCGCGGCGGCGTCCTCGGGCACGGCGCTGGTGAGGAGCAGCCACGGCAGCCCGAAGGCGAGGAAGCCGAAGGCCTGCACGTGGAAGAGCAGCACCGCCACGAGGCACACCGCCAGCCCCGTGGCCCATTGGCGGCGGCGGGGCACGTCCTCCAGCGCGCGCACGAAGAGGCCGCAGCACCACAGCGTCAGCGGCAGCGCCGCGCAGTAGTTGACGAAGCCCCAGCCGAAGCTGTCGCCGTACGCGAAGGGCAGCGCCAGCAGCGAGGGCCACGTGGGCCGGCCCAGGCTGCGCAGCAGGAAGCCCAGCCCCAGCGGCAGCCCCACCACGTACGCGGTGAGGAAGACGCGGTTGGCGGCCTCCAGGGGGAGCAGCCAGTTGAGCGCGCTGACGAGGTAGTAGTAGCCCAGGTACGGCGTCAGCGCGTGCCGCGCGGCGAACAGCTGCGGGTACAGCGTGGTGGGGTCCTCCAGCCGGTGCAGGACGGAGATGAGGTACAGGTGCTGGGGCAGGTCCGCCATGGGCAGGTGGCGCGACGCCCACAGGGGCAGCGCCCCCAGCACCAGCGCGACGGCGTAGACGAGTCGTTCGGGTCGGTTCGTCACGGAGGGCGCGGACTGTACGCGCCGACTCCGGCCCCCGCGAGCAACCCGTGACAGCAGGCGGGCAGGTGTTGGGGGTAGACAAAGGTGAGGCCTTCATCCTTGGCAGGGTGCGGGGCCTGCGGTATAGGCGCACGGCGAGAGTGGGTGCCGTGGCGGTATCCCTGAGGAGAACGGACATGACGCGCATCGCGACGCTGGTGGCCGCGGGGCTGATGGCCGGAGGGCTGCTGTGGGTACCCGGCCCGGCACACGCCTGCGAGGCCCATGCACGGGCCGCCGCCGAGGCGAAGAAGGCCGAGGCGAAGCAGACGGACTCGAAGCAGGCGGAGCCCGCGAAGGCCGACGCGAAGCCCGCGGATGGCGCGAAGGCGGGCGAGGCCGGCACCGTGGACCCCAAGGGCGCGCGGGGCGAGGTGGAGCGTCCGCTGGACGCGCTGGACTCGCTCATCGCCGGCAAGTGCCAGTGCGGCAGCAAGGCGGACTGCACCTGCAAGAAGGGCTCGTGTGACTGCTCCAAGTGCCAGAAGCCCAAGCGGCAGGTGATGGACGCGCTGCGCGGCCGTCCCGCCGAATTGAAGCTCCAGGAGGCGCGCTACGACGCCTCCGCCGGCATCTTCATCTGAGGGCCTCGGCGGAGCCCTTCTCCGCCTTGACCACCAGCAGCGGCGGCAGCGACCGGACCTACGGCTTCTGCTACCCGGACGGGCGCTAGTTC
>JBKGHK010001294.1:0-1646 GCA_046520375.1 Pyxidicoccus sp. 3LFB2 | reverse complement strand
CCCAGCCGCTCCAGCACCGCGAGCGCGGGCGGCATCAGCCCCTCGCCGCAGGCCTTGTCGGCGGGCACCGTGGCGCGCTCCAGCACCACCGTGTTCAGTCCGCGCGCGGTGGCGGTGATGGGCCACGGCCAGCCCGGCGGGACCTCCGCCCACCACGGCCACATCGTACCGCTTCACGTGGCGTGCTCCGCTCCCGCCGGGGACCGGCTCACGTGTCGTGCTCCGCCCGCGCCATGGCGATGGCGCTCTTCGCCATCTCCACCGCCATGCCCACCACACCCACCTTCTTCGGCGGCGCCAGCTCTCCGGCGAGGTAGCGCCGCAGCGCCTCCACCCGGCGCAGCTTGCCGCTCGACGTGCGTGGCAGCGTCCCGGGCTCCAGCAGCCGCACCGTGTGCGGCCTGACGCCCGTGGCCTCCACCACCGCCGCGCGGATGCGCTCCTCCACTTCTTCGCCCACGTCCGGCCCCGCCCGCTCGGCGAGGATGAGCAGCGCTTCGTCCTGGCCGTCCTCTGGCGTGAAGCCCAGCGCCACCGCGCAGCCCGTGCGCACGCCGTCCACCGCTTGGAGCGGCTCCTCGAAGGCCTGCGGCGCGTGGTTGGCCCCACGGATGATGACCACGTCCTTCGCACGCCCCGTCAGGTACAGCTCCCCGTCCGCCAGGAAGCCCAGGTCGCCCGTGTCCAGCCAGCCCTCCGCCGACAGCGCCCGGCCCGTGGCCTCCGTGTCACCGAAGTAGCCCGACATCAGCGACGGCCCCCGCGCGAAGACGCGGCCCACCCGCTTCTCCTCCAGCGCCGTGCCCACCGCGTCGCGCACCTCCACCTCGAAGCCGGCCACCGGTGCGCCCACGCTCACCAGCTCCCTCGACCCCGCCTCCACCCGCGCCTCTCGCGCCAGCACCCCGGCGTCCACGCCCAGCGAGCGCGGGCCCCGGCCCTCCGGCGGGAAGGTGACCGCCAGCGACGCCTCCGACAGCCCGTACACCGGCCGCAGCGCCCGCGCGGAGAAGCCCCACCGCTCGAAGCGCTGGGCGAAGCGGCGCAGCGTGTCCGAGGACACCGGCTCCGCGCCGTTGAGCGCGTGCTTCCAGGAGGACAAATCCATCCCCTCCATGTCCGCGTCCTTCACCCGCTTCAGGCACAGGCCATACGCGAAGTTCGGCGCGGGCGAGATGAAGCCCTTGTGCCGCGACAGCGCGCGCAGCCACAGCGCCGGCCGCGCCAGGAAGGCCTCCGGCGGAATCAGCACCAGGTTGCCCGGGTAGTACAGCGCCGACAGCACGCAGCCGATGAGCCCCATGTCGTGGAACAGCGGCAGCCAGCTCACGCCCACGGGCGGCGTCCCGGGCCGCAGCGGCATGGCCACCTCCAGCGCCGCCACCTGCGACATCAGCGCGCCCTGCGTCAGCGCCACCGGCTTCGGGTCCACCGTGGAGCCCGACGAGAACTGGATGAGCCCCAGCCCCTCCGGACGCACGGGCACCTCCAGCTCCTCGTCGCCGCGCGACACCTCATCCACCGTGTGGCAGCCCAGCCGCGGCCGGGCCCGCTCCACGCTCGGCCCCAGGAGCAGCCGCACGCGCGAGTCCGTCAGCACCACCGCCGCCCCCGTCACCTGGAGCATCCGCGCCGGTGGCCCGGTG
>JBKGHK010001293.1:0-1653 GCA_046520375.1 Pyxidicoccus sp. 3LFB2 | reverse complement strand
CCCAGGTGAAGCCCACGCCGCCGCTCGCGCTGCCGCCGCTCGTCTGGTCCGACGCGGCCGCGCGCAAGGCCGCGGCCTGGGCGAAGGAGTGCAAGTTCGAGCACAACCCCAACCGGGGCGAGTTCGGAGAGAACCTCGCCGCCGCCACGCCCAACACCTGGACGACGGCCGAGGTGGTGAAGGGCTGGGCGGACGAGGCCGCCGACTACGACTACTCGCGCAACACCTGCAAGAAGGGCAAGGTGTGCGGCCACTACACGCAGGTGGTGTGGCGCACGACGGGCACCGTGGGGTGCGCCACGGTGATGTGCAACAAGAACTCGCCCTTCGGCTCGCAGTTCCCCACGTGGCAGAACTGGGTGTGCAACTACACGCCCCCGGGCAACTGGGTGGGCAAGCGGCCCTACTGAGCGCGGGGCCCGGGCGTTGGGGCTTCTAGCCTCGGAAGAAGCGGCGGAGCAGGCGCGAGAAGACGCCGGTTCTGACGGGCTCCGGCCGGCCTTCGACGGCCACGCGCTTGCCCTCCAGCTCGACTTTCAGCTTCCGCATGTCCGGCTCGATGGACCCGACGCTGAACTCGTCCATGCCCTCGAGCGAGGCGAAGATCTTGCTCGCTCGGCTCTGGTTGGGGTCGTAGCTCATGCGCGTCTCCGATACGGAGGTGGGATACTAGCAGGCTCCCGGCCCGCGCGCCCCTCCCCCCGCCCCGGCGTGTGATTCCAGACGTGGATCAGGCCCTGGGTGAGGGAAGTTTCCACCTGCCGTTCCACCTGGGGCGGTGCCGGGCCCGCCATAATCCCGTCCATGTCCCGCCCCTCCTTCCGACACATGCTGGCCCTCGTGGTGCTCACCCCGTGGCTTGTCACGGGCTGCGAGTCCGATGAAGTCCCTCCGGACGAAGACTCCACCCCGGACCCCACCACGCTGCCCCGGTTCGCACGCGACATCCTCGAGGCGCACAACGCGGTGCGGGCGGGCGTGGATTCGCCCACCCCCAGCCCCGCGCTGGAGCCCCTGGGCTGGAGCACGGCCGCGGAGGCCGTAGCGAAGGCGTACGTGGAGCAGTGCAAGTGGGGGCACAACGAGCAGCGCGGCAACCTGGGCGAGAACATCGCCGCCGCCACGCCGGACTACTGGGACACGTGGAACATGGTGATGGCGTGGGCCGACGAGGTGTCGGACTACAACTACCAGGACAACTCCTGCGCGGCGGGCAAGCAGTGCGGCCACTACACGCAGATTGTCTGGCGTGCCACGACGCGCGTGGGGTGCGCCATGAAGGTGTGCACGCAGAACTCGCCCTTCGGCGCGCAGGCCCCCACGTGGCATTACTGGGTGTGCAACTACGACCCGCCGGGCAACTACCGGGGCCAGCGCCCCTACTGAGCGCGAGGCCCGCGCGGGCGGCGCTTCAGTACGGCAGCCCGCGCAGCCAGGTCTCCAGCAGTGGGAAGACGTCCTCGGCCATCGTCTCCACGCCCGGCTGCTTCGCGTCGGGTGGCAGGGCCAGCCGGTGGTCGGCACCCGGCAGCCAGCTTCACCGTCACGCGGAGGGCACCGGCATCGGCTGGCACCGCTTCGCGGGAGCTTGATGGCTCCGGGCGTCGGCCGCGCTGCTTCGCGGGAGCCCCCGCATCCCCGACATCGGCTGCA
>JBKGHK010001292.1:0-1655 GCA_046520375.1 Pyxidicoccus sp. 3LFB2 | reverse complement strand
CCCACGCGGGCGGACTCCAGGCGGCGGCGCGGGCGGCCGAAGCGCCGCAGCGACACGGACCACAGCGCGACGCCGAGCAGCAATTGCGCCACCGCGAAGTGCAGGCCGTAGCGCCGCGCGAAGTCCACCACCGAGCGCTCGTTGGTGAAGCCGTGGTGGAACTCGTCGAACTCGTAGGGGCCGGGGCCCAGGGCCGCCAGGGCGCTCAGCCAGAACTGCGCGTTGTCCGCGCGCGCCAGCGCCCGGTTCATCGCCAGCTCCGGCGCGCCCACCACCAGCACCCGGCCCTGGCCGAAGGGCACCACCGCCGCCACCACCTGGCCCAGCCGCTCGTCCTCCAGCACCGGCACCGCGCTCTCCGGGAGCTGGAGGTACGCCTGCACCTTGGCCTCCACCCGCTCCACGCCCAGCGTGTACGGCGTGGGCAGCGGAGGCACCAGCGTGCGCATGGGCAGCGTGGTGTCCGCCTTCACCAGCTTGACGGAGAGGGCGTCCAGCAGCGAGTTCTCCCGCGAGCCCCAGGGCACGTACACCAGCGTGCCGCCGTTGCGCACGAGCTCCAGCAGCTTCTCGTGCTCGTCCTCGTCCAGCGCGGCGGCGCGGAAGGCATTGAAGCCGGTGCGCGGCACGTCCTCGTCTTCGAGCCCGGCATCGGGCTCGGCGGCGAGGCGCGTCTGGTCCGGGTCCTCCTCGTACGCGCCCTCGACTTCCACCGCCAGCAGCACCTGCGTGGCCTGGCCGGTGACGAGGCGCAGGTCCGCCATGCGGCGGGCCACGGGCAGGCCGCTCTCCTGGGCGAGCAGGAAGAGGGCGCGCGCGCCGTCCTCCTGGGCGCGGTAGGTGGACAGCGTGTCGGCGAACTCGCCGCGCCGGGCGCTCTTCACGAGGAAGGTGCCGAGCACCACGGTGAGCACCAGGCCGCCCACCACCAGCAGCGGGAAGCGGTCACGCACCGGCGGCCTCCTGGGGCGGCGGCGCGGCCAGGAGCGGCTGGGTGAGGGTGCGGAACTCGCGGTAGCCCTCCGCGCCCACCGGCACGTTGCCGTACCAGGCGAAGTCGAAGCGCCGCGTCAGCTCGCGGAAGGGCGGCTTCCACTCCGCGCGCCCGCGGAACTGGCGCAGGTAGTCCCAGTTGCTCAGCGTCACGTCGTAGAGGATGGCCCCGTCGCGGTGCAGCCGCGACAGCAGCGCGAGGTACAGGCTGCGCACCGCCTCGCGGTACTCGCCCCGGGCCGCCAGCTCGTCGGCCAGGTGCGCCCAGCCCTCGGGCGGGCGGGACAGCGCATGCGCCGGGTCTCCGGCCAGCGCCGCCGCGTCCACGGTGGACACCTCCAGCCCGCCGCCGCCCGCGTCCTTGCGCCCCTTCGTCAGGTACATGAGCAGCAGCCCGCCCAGCACCACCACCGTCAGCGTCACCAGCAGCACGACGAGCGCGTTGGCCACGGCGCCTCCGCTGACGAGCGGAGGCTTCATGTCTCTCGGCGGGGGGCGCGGCGTCCCGCTTGAACAGTTCGTCGAGGAACTTGCCCAGCGCGTCGATGAACCGCCGCCACCAGCCCGGGGGCTCGGCCTGGGGGCTCGGCTCGTCGGAGGCCTCCACCGGGGGCGCCACCGCGAACTCCGGCCGCGCGAGGATGTCCTTCGCCCGCGCCGTC
>JBKGHK010001291.1:0-1663 GCA_046520375.1 Pyxidicoccus sp. 3LFB2 | reverse complement strand
GCGCGCGCCGGGGGTGCCCCGCATGGCGGCCAGCAGGCCCCGCTCCCGCAGGGGCGTGGGGGCAGGTTGTTGCGGTAGGTGCGGGCAATCTGGTGGGCCCGCTTCGCCACCTCGTCGGCGCGGTCCAGCAGCGCCTCGCGGCGGGAGGGGTGCAGGCACGACGTGCCCTCCGCCAGGTGGCGCAGCGCGGTGGCCAGCCACGGGGCGATGGGGGCGACGTACTCCTGGCGCAGGTGGGCGTCGTCCACCAGCTTCTCGGCGCGCTCCAGCACCTCCACCGCCTCCGCGGGGTTGCCCAGGCGCAAGAGGCGGATGGCCTCGCCCTGGAGGACGCCCGCGTAGCTCTGCGGGTCCGGCTGGTCCGGGTTGGTCAGCTCGCCCTCCAGCAGCGAGCCGGGGATGCGGCCTCCGGCGGCCTTGGCCCACGCCTCCAGGCCCAGGCGCTGGGCGTAGCGGTCTCCCAGGGCGACGGCCGCCGCGTGCAGCCGCTGGCTCGTCTCCAGCGCTTCCTTGAGGCGCCCCAGCCGGTAGAGGGACATCGCAATCTGGAAGGTGGCGTTGTTCACCTCCCACGGGTCGCCGGTGCGCTCCAAGAGGCGCACCGCCTCGCGGCACTTCTCGATGCAGTCGCGGAAGCGCGACGAAGCGTAGAAGGCCAGCCCGTAGAAGTGCAGCGACTGGCCCTGGCCCCACACGTCGCCCTGCTGCCGGCGCAGGGCGAGCGACTTCTCCGCGTACGCGAAGGCGCGGCTGAACCAGGGCAGGGTGGTGAGCGCGGGCGAGTGCGCCGAGTACGCCTGGGCCAGCTCCGGCGTGGGCGGGTAGCGCTCGGCGAGATTCAAGTCGCGCAGGTGCGCCCAGAGCACGGCCATGCGCCCGCGGCGGTACCAGTAGCCGTAGGCGAGCCGGCTGTAGAGCTGCACGGCCAGCATGTCCTTCTCGCCCTGCTCCATCGGCCGGCGCGCGAGGAACACCCGGGGGGCCAGGGTGTGGCTGGCCTGCGACGCGATTTCCCACAGCGAGCTGGCGCCGGTGAGCAGGCCGCGCGGAGGCACCCAGCGCCCCAGCAGCTTGAGGCTCTGCTCCAGGTAGGTGTTGGCCTGGCCGAAGTCACCGCGCTTGAAGGCCAGCTCTCCCAGCTGGCCGAGGATGCGCGCCTGCTCCGGCTTGTCGCGGGCCAGGCCCTGGGCGCGCTCCAATTGCTGGCGCGCCTCTTCGTAGCGGCCGCGCAGCATGAGGACGTTGCCCAGGCCGGCGGCGATGTGGAAGCGGGTGCCCGCGTCGGCGCCCGGCGCGCCGCGCTCGGCGATGCGGTAGTTGAGCTCGGACGTCTCCAGGGCGAAGCGCTGGCGGGCCAGGTCCGCGGCCGTCAGGGCGAAGGGCAGCGCCTGCGAGTACTCGCCCGCGGCGTCGAAGTGGTAGGCCAGCTCGAAGGGGTCCTGCGGCACGCCCCTGGCGGCGGCGCGCGCGGCCAGCCGGTGCAGCTCCTTGCGCTCCTGCGGCGTGAGCAAATCCAGCAGCACCTCGCGCAGCTTGTCGTGGACGAAGGTGTAGCGCGCGCCGTCCGCCCACAGCATGTGCCGGCGGCGCGGCTCGTCCAGCGCGCGCACCACGTCCGCGGGCGTCGTGCCGGCCAGGGCCGCCATGCGCCCCAGGTCGAAGG
>JBKGHK010001290.1:0-1672 GCA_046520375.1 Pyxidicoccus sp. 3LFB2 | reverse complement strand
CCGCCGTGGGCACGCGCACGAAGCGCAGCGTGCCGGGCGTGCCCGTGACACGGGCCACGTCCAGCGGCCCCAGCCACAGGGCGGCGCCCTTTTCGGGGCCCACCTCCACGGCGCCCGTCACCTGCGGCACACCGTCGGGGACGTAGGGCGAGGCGGCGCGCACGTCGGAGGGAGGAACGGGGGCGCGCACGGGGCGCGGCTCCCAGCTCAGGCCTTCCACGGACCGGAGCGTCTCCGGTGAGGATGCGGCAAGCACTGCCACCGGCAGCATGACGAGCATGCCGGCCAGAGAGACGAGTCGTGTGCGGCGTCGAAGCGGATACATCGGCGCTCAGTCCTCCAAGGGTGCAAACAGCACGCGGCTCATGCGCGCCAGCCGCTCACCGGAGGTGAGGGACTTGCGTGCCGTGGCCGACAACTCGAGATGGAGGAAGTGCGCGCAATCGTAGGCCTGCAGCAGCCGACCCTGGGCGTTCAGCGTCCCGCCCAGCACCTGTGCTCCTTCCGGATACAGGCGCACCCCCTCACCCAATACCTTCACCAGCCGCTGCGACACCTGCCTCGCCCAGGACGTGGGCTGGCGCGTGCCGGAGCTCACCACCGCAATCATCGTCTTGTCCCGCTGCACACCGGACGCCGCCTTCGCGGTGCCGAAGCCGTGCAGCTGCACCACGCGGGGCGTGGCAAGGGTGCGCGCCACCAGGTTCGTCACCTCCTGGAAGAGGTGGTCCGGGTTGTGCGCGACGTCCGCCGGATGCTCCGGGTCCTCGGGCGTCTCGCCCGGGTTGCCGTGGTAGCGGTGCGCGGTGGCCGTCATGAAGACGCGGGGCCGCTGCCCCTCCGGCGCGCAGGCGAAGAGCCCGATGCCGATGTCCTCGGTGCCCCGGTCGAACCAGGGGTGCGGCACCTGCACCACGTCATCCGTCGCGGGCCCGGTGCGAATCACGTAGGCCCCCGCGCCGCGCAGCCGCTCGGCCTTCTCGCGCAGCACCCAGAACGTGTCCTGCTTCCCCTCCCAGACCTCCAGTCGGAAGCCCACGGAGGCAGCCACCTTCTCCAGGCCCGCCGGCAGCGTCTTGCGCTCGGGCGCGGCCTTCAGCAGCGCGGGCAGCAGCTTCGCGAAGGCGGCCCGCTCCTCCAGCGTGGTGGGGTGGAACTTCACGTCCTTCACCGCGGGATACAGGCCGGCGAAGCGCGCATCGGGGGCGCACCCCTTCATGGGGCGGCGCCGCACCGGGCTCTCGTCCAGCTCGCGCGAGGACTGCGCATCCTCGTCCGCGCCCAGGGTCTCTTCGTCCGGGGCCACGGTCGGAGCGGGCGACTCCTGCTTCGGCTCCTCGCGGCGGGTGCGCGTCTCCGCCCCTTCCGCGACGGGCGTGGACGCCGGCCTGGCGGTGGGCTCGGACGCGAGGGCAAGCGGCGTCAAGCCGGGCGCCACCAGGGCGCCCGCCGCCAGCCATCGCGCGGCCCATCGGGGCAGGCAGCGACTCACAGAGCGTCCTCCAACTCCCAGCCCGTCCGGTTCCACTCCTGCGTGGCGTTGTCGCTGGGGGCATGGCCGAACATGAAGAAGCGCGCCCACAGCGGCGCGTCGCCCAGGCCCTGCGGCACCACGCGCACCTGGTGCAGGCCCGGCGCCAGGTCCTCGCCCAGCGTCACCGAGACGGTGTGC
>JBKGHK010000128.1:0-18903 GCA_046520375.1 Pyxidicoccus sp. 3LFB2 | reverse complement strand
CCTCCCAGCCGCGCGGGCCGGGCACCAGCACGCCGTCCTCGACGAGGCCGTGCAGCACGGCGCTGGCCATGAAGGGGTTGCCCTCGGACAGGCGCGTCACCAGGTCCGTGGCCTCGGGCCGCAGGGCGCCGGCCATGGACTCCGCCAGCCGCGTCACGTCGGCGGGGCCGAAGGCGGACAGCCGCAGGTGCGCGGTGGGCGCCAGCCGCCGCAGCACGTGCGTGGAGGAGATGTCCTCGCTGCGGAAGGAGACGACGACGAGCACCCGGCCCCGGGCCTGGCGGCGCGCGAGCGACCAGCCCTCCAGCGCGCGCAAGGTCAGCTCATCCGCCCACTGGCAGTCGTCCAGCACCACCACGGCGGGCTCGTCCTCGGTGCCCAGCGCGCCCAATAGCGCGGTGAGCGCCCAGATGCTGCGGCTCTCACCCAGCGACTCCGGCCCCAGGCCCTGCGTGTTGGCCTGGGGCAGCGGGCACAGCGCGGGCTCCAGCTGCGGCAGCACGGTGCACAGCCCGGCTCCTGGCCCGCCAGCCGCTCGCGCAGCAGGTCCGTCAGCGCGGGCCGCTCCTTCAGGGTGGTGGTGATGCCGGCGGCCACTCCGGCGAAGAGCTGGAAGGGGCGCTGCGCGGCCTGGTCCAGCGCTTGTCCCTGCAGCACCCACGCGCGGTGCTGCAGGGCGCGCGCGGAGAACTCCTCCAACAGGCGGCTCTTGCCGCCGCCCGACTCGCCCTCCACCACCACCAGCCGGCCCGGGTCCGTGCGGGTGCGCTCCAGCTCGCGCTCCAGCGTGGCCACCTCCTCGTGGCGGCCGACAAAGGAGGGCTCGGTGAGGCTGCGGCGCTGGTCATGCGCGCCGGTGATGAGCTCCGGCTCCGCCTGGCCGTGCGCCAGCGCGTCCTCGATGTCGCGCAGGTCCGCCAGCGCGGACTCGACGGACTGGTAGCGGTCCTGCGGGTCCGTCTGCAGCAGGCGGGAGATGAGCTCCTCCAGCGCGCGGGGCACCTCCACGCCCACCACGCGCAGCCGGGGCCGGGCCGCGAGGTGCTGGCGCAGGACTTCACCCACGGAGGTGCCGTCGAAGGCGGGGCGGCCGGAGAGCGCCTCGAAGAGGACGATGCCCACCGAGTACAGGTCCGACGTGGACTCCACCGGCCGGTTGAGGAGGCCGGCCTGCTCCGGCGACAGGTAGCGCGCGGTGCCCACGGGCAAATCCCGCAGGGACGGGTCCAGCCGCTCGCTGCGTGACAGGCCGAAGTCCATCAGGATGGCACGCGCGAGGGGCTCGCCGGAGACGAGGATGTTGGAGGGCTTCACGTCCCGGTGGAGGACGCCCTGGCGGTGGGCTTCGGCCAGGGCCGAGAGGACGCTGCTGCCCAGGATGAGGGCCTCTGGCACGGTGAGCGGCCCGACGGACAGGCGCTCCTCCAGCGTCTCTCCCTCCAGCCAGGGCGTCACGAGGTAGAGCAGGTCGCCCGAGGTGCCCAGGTGACGCACGGGTATGACCGAAGGGCTGTCCAGGCGAGCAAGCACGGAGGCCTCGTGCTCCAGCCGGTGACGCGCGGCGGGGGCCAGGGCCACGGCGGAGGTCACCTTCACGACGACCCGTTCACCGGTGCGCAGGTCGCTGCCGAGCCACGTGGAGATGCCCCGGCCCGTCTTCAGGCGCTGGGCGAGCTCGAAGCGGTTTCCCAGACGTCTCCCGGGTTGCGGCTCACCGGGCGCGGCGCCGGCGTATTGGAAGCCCTCAGCCATTCAGTGCCCTCGCCCCCAATCGCATCGCCCCTGCGATACGGTCGGCCGTGCGTCCCTCCAACAACCTTGGGTGCCGGAATGGACGGTGCCAAGGGGGAGGCAGGCGCACGCCTTCCGTGAACATCCTGGGACATCAACAGTCGTACACGCTTCGCTTCCCACCCGTTCGGCATGCTGGATGAAGGTAGGCCGGAGCCCGGGCAGGCAACCGGGCGCTCCCGGGTTGCCCGCTGTCGGCGGGCGGACTTGAAGCGGGCGGCGGAGGGAGCGGCCGGTCTTCCGGCACGTCCTCGTGGCGTGGTACGCGGAGGGCGGGGGCCGAAGGGTGCGGCGGGGCCTGCCCGGAGTCCGCCGCGCTCCCCAGCCAGTCGCCGGGCCACACCACGAGGACACACTCCCCATGAAGTTCCTGACCACGCTCACCGCGGCGCTCGCGCTCGCGCTCTTCCTGTCCGCCACCCAGGCCCAGGCCTCGGACTACCCGCCGAACTATCCTGTCTGCAATTCGACGGATTCGAGGACCGTGGGTCCCTTCGAAATCATCCGTCGCGCCACGAAGCTGCCGGGCCGCTACGCGACGCTGACGGTGGCCTACCGCGGCTACCTGCGCAACCTGTACGCCGACAACCAGATCAGCATCTTCGTGAAGCTCAACGGCCAGTACGTCACGCTGCAGGCCAGCTCGGGCACGAACAACGACGCGTACATCTACCTGGATGCGGGCCAGCGCAACTGCACCAAGTGCTTCGTCTACATGAACACGCCGCTGTGCAACGCGCACTTCGCCGCCGGCGGCCAGGAGGGTGTGTGGGTCTGCCAGCAGCCCAGCGCCACGGAGAGCCACCTGTTCCTGTACGGCTGGGATTCGAACGGCTACATGAACGCGTGGGACATCGAGGTGGCCGCCACCGCCAACGGACAGTGGGACAGCAACGGCGGCGCGAACTTCTACACGCGGCTGCCGGCGCGGACGTCCTGCTGGTAATCCGATGAAGTAGTGCTCTGGCGCATGGGAGGGAGGACGAAGTTGCTCCTCCCTCCCATATGCATGGGCGCGGCGTTCAATGGGGGGCTGCTGCGCGCGCCACGATGCTATCTGGCGGGCGCGCGGGGCGCCTCATTCGAAGTACGGGCTGACGCGGGTGTGGTCCGTTGCTCGGTACCCCCTGCGAGCTCTGCACCGCAAAGTCTTAACCCCGAGCTGTCCGATTTGGCGGGAGCAACTTTGCTCGACCATTCAGTCTCCCGTAAGTGTTCGCCGTGCCCCGTCGCGCCGGGCTCCGGCTTCTCGTGAGACCTCCATTGGCCACACCCGGAGGTGAGCCGTGGAGTTGGAGAAGGAGCTTGAGCAGTTCCGGCAGGAGGCGCAGCGACTGAAGGCCGGACGGCGCAGTGGCGCGTTGCCGTTCCCCGAGGCGCTGCGCGCCTTCGCGGTGCGCTATGCCGAGCACACCGTAGCGGAGGGTGGGACGGTGACGGACGCGGCGCAGAAGCTGGGCGTGTCCGGGCCGACGCTGTACGAGTAGCGAAAGGGTCGTCCGGCGGTACACCGCCGTCCGAAGCCCGCAGAGAAGAGTGCGGCACTGGTGCCGGAATGTTGATGAGGGGCGGCTCGGGCCTGCACTCGCGGGCCCGAGCGATGTAACGCTACGCCGACACTGCCGAAAGGCTCTCAGGGCGTAAATATTTCGGACGGCAACGCGAAGCTCGAATAGGAGCCGCCGCCGTCAATCAAGACTCGACCATCGAGAAGGAGTGTTGCTGTGTGACCGGAGCGTGGATAGGTCATACTCGGCCCAGTTTCCCAAGTGCGGGTTTTCGGGTCGTAAAGCTCGACAACGGTAGAGCCGGCTCCAAGGTATGTTGTACTCCCACCCACCTTCAGCACACGCCCGTCTTTCAACAGAGTAGCGGTATGACCAAAAAAGCGTCCCGATGGTGGCGCCGCAGTCCACCCAAAGCCAATATCACCATCCATGTAGAGTTCTGCCGATGGAACGGGCACGTAACTGTACGACGTCTCAGTGGATTCGACGCTAACGCCGCCAATAACAAGCACACCACGACCATCGCTTAGCAGAGTCGCCGTGTGATACGCCCGAGCACTCAGCAGATCGAGCCCGTGAACCACGTTGCCGTTCTGGTATATCTCGGTGTAATTCAGCGCAACGGGCGAATCGATTGGACTAAGTGTTGCGGTTCCCC
This sequence comes from Pyxidicoccus sp. 3LFB2, assembly GCA_046520375.1. GTDB lineage: Bacteria > Myxococcota > Myxococcia > Myxococcales > Myxococcaceae > Myxococcus. The sequence goes on along the minus strand of JBKGHK010000128.1, from coordinate 14,946 downwards.
CAATGATAAGCACGCGACCGTCGCTCATTCGCGTGGCTGTGTGCCCCAGTCTTGCGTACGTAAGGGATGGAGCAGTGTCGGACCATAGGTCGGTATTCGGGTTGTATCGCGACATCTTGGCCATAGATGAAGACCAACTGCCTCCCACTAAAAGGGCGGTGTCGTCATCCAGGAGAGTCAAGGTTGGAAAGTCTGGGCGGTAGTCAAAGAAGTTAGGGATAGTCCTCCAGGCGCCGCCGCTGAAAACCTCGGGGAGTCCATCCCCCCCTCCCCATCCACCAGCGACAAGAACGTTGCCATTCGTCAGTTTCACAAGCGCAGCATTGATGCGCGGGGATCGCAGACTGCCAGTTTGGCTCCATTGACCAGTGGCAGGATTAAAAAGGTCAACCACCAAGTCTGCTTCTGGGGCCGCCCAGCCGCCCAGGGATAGTACGTGGCCAGAATTCAACAGGACCGCCGGATGGAACGACCGATCGAAGGAGGGCGCCCCGACCACCGTCCACCCCCCTCCTGATAATGTCTTCGTTTTGAACAGAGAAGGCGCAGGCAACTTGAGCGAAGTAGTGGTCCCATTGCCGAGTTCGCCTGTGAAGTTGTAACCCCAACCCGACACCGAACCATCGAATTGGACTGCCAGCGAGTGCATGACTCCTGAACTTACAGCTTTAACGTTGGTGAGGTTGTGGACTTGAACGGGCGAGTTGCTCTTGGTGGTCGTCCCATTACCCAATTGTCCGTCTGCGTTTGCGCCCCAAGCCCAGACGGAGCCATCGGAGCACCGCGCCAAAGAGTGGATCCCTCTGGAGACGATGGTGGTGACGTTGGTGAGGTTGACGACTCGTACTGGAGATGTGGGTTGAGTGTTCGTTCCCGTGCCAAGCTGGCCGTCGTAGTTCCAGCCCCAAGCCCAAACGGTGCCATCGAAACGCAATGCCAGCGAGTGGTAATACCCGGCGCTTATGGCAGTGACGCTGGTGAGGTTGGGGACTTGAACGGGCGAGTTGCTGTTGGTGGTCCCATTGCCAAGTTGACCATCTCTATTCCAGCCCCAAGCCCAGACGGTGCCATCGGACCGCAATGCCAGTGAATGATCGAATCCTGCCGCAACGGCGGTAACATTTGTGAGGTTGACGACTTTCACAGGGGAGTTGTGGCTGGTGTTCGTCCAATTACCCAGTTGGCCGAACTGATTATTACCCCAGGCCCAGACGGTTCCATCGGACCGCAACGCCAGCGAATGACGTGCTCCGGCGGCCACGGCGATGACGCCTGCGAGGTCAGCAACCTGCACGGGCTTTAGGCGTTTGGTGGTGGACTTATCACCAAGGGCGCCATTGCTGTTGTTGCCCCATGCCCAAACCGTACCGTCAGACCGCAGCGCTAGCGAGTGGAAGTGCCCGGCGGCCACGGAGGTGACGCTTGTGAGATTGTCGACCTGCACGGGGGAGTTGCGACGGGTGGTAGTCCCATCACCAAGCTGCCCGTCCCAGTTTGCGCCTGAGGCAGAGACAGTCCCATCGGGGCGGAGCGCCAGAGAGTGGCTGTACCCTGCCGACAAGACGTGTCCGGGGTCTGCGCCAGCACGAACGGGGGCAGCAACCACGAAAATTGCGACCATTGAGATGAGTGCGTGATTCATAGCGTCCTTCATGAGTGACGTCATTGATCCGAGACGTCAGCGAGAAACCCTGCAGAGAGGGTACTGGTGCCAGAATGTAGTGCATCAGCTAAGTCAGCCCGACTAATTCCGTTCAGGGGGCGGCTCGGATGGGGAGCCTGCCGCTCCTGTGGACGCGACGCAGTAGGCGAACGGCCTCATCATTGAAGGCGTCACGATCCGCCGTCAGCGTGCGGCTGAAGTAGGTGGACTTCCGTTCCTCCCAGAAGCCCTCAGTCCAGTGTAACTGTTCGCCCCATCCCGTCCCGACACCCGCCCTGGCTGGGCCGGGGGCGGGGCCGGAGCGGTGGTCAGTTCGGGCTCTGCGGGAGCGTCACGGTGCCCGGGGTCTCAATGGCGGCGAGTGCAGCACGACGCAGGTAGTGGCCCGGGGCCTCACCGCGCAGGCGCGCGGTCTCGATAAGCGAGTTCAGCTCGGGCTGAACCCTGGGGCCGTGGCCGCGCTGCGGCTTGATACGAGGAGGCTTCGGCGGTCTGTCGCCTAGCTTCTCGCTGGAAGCGCCGAAGAGCCGCTGCTGCATGAGCGCCAGCTGCTCCTTGAGCTGCGTCAGCTCCAACTGCAGGTGCGCCTGGGCGTCCTCGCCCTTGAGCCGGGCATTCTCCGCGACGAGCGCCTCGATGCGCTGGTGCAGCCGGGCGTTTTCCGCCTCCAGCAGCGCCGCCACCTACCTGGCCGTCTCCAAGTCTCGCAGCTGCTCAACACCCGTCATGGCTACCTATTAGGTTCTGCAAACCACCGCCTACCACAAGAATTTTCTCGTCCACCGTCGGCGGTGACAGCTTCCACCGCCCCGCCATCTCGCAGCCCTCCAGGAAGAGAGACAGTTCGCTCACCGTCAGCTCCACCAGCTGCGCGCCCTCCTCGCACCAGGGCCGGGCGAAGCGGCCCCGGAAGAGTCTCTTGGTGATGAGCACCAGGCCCGTGCCGTCGAAGTGCGGCACCTTGGCCCGTCGTCGGCACCGGCCCACGAAGAGAAAGACGTCACCCTTGAGCAACTGACGTCCCAACTGTTGCTCGACGAGGGCGCCCAGTCCATCGAAGCCCTTGCGCATGTCCACCGGGGCCGCATACGCGAAGACGCGCACCGCGCGCGTGGGCGTCAGCATCCCAGTCCCCCCAACAGCTGCGCGGCGGCCTCCGCGCTGAGGCCCTCGACGCGCCAGCCGCCCGGCGACACCAGCGCCACCTGCTGCAACCCCGCTCCTGCGACTGCGACGGGACCCTCGCTGATGTGCACCGGCACCAGGGCCGCGCCTTTCTCGACGGGCTTCGGGAGACGGTGCCCCGCGGGACGGCCCTTTCGCCGCTCGTTCAGCGTCGGCCCGGACACGCCCAGCTTTTGCGCCGCGTCCGTCACCGTCCCGCCAGACGCCACGGTGTGCTCGGTGTAGCGCACCGCGAAGGCGCGCAGCGTCTCGGGGAACGGCAACGAACCACTGCGCCGCCCAGCCTTCAATCGCTGCGCTTCCTGACGGAACTGCTCCAACTCCTTCTGCAGGTCCATGGACCACCTCCTGGCGTGCGGCCAAGGGAGGTCTCACGAGATGCCGGAGCCCGTCACCGGGCACGACGAGGTCTTACAGCCTCCCGCCTGATGCCTGTCCTCAACATGCTCGCCTCGGCAGCGCCGGCCCGCGAAAAGCGCTACAGCGGTGTCCCCCACCGGGTGGCGAATGCTGTCCAGGGCTGCAGGGCAGGATTGCGCGCCCAACTGGCGGCGACCTCGCGCCGTCGTGCGTCCAGCCGCTTTAGGAAAAGAGGCTGCTGCACTGCTGGGAGGTAACGCTGGGCGAGCGAGAGAATGTCGCCGGAGGGTTCAATGACACTGACGTCGGGTGGGGCAGGCACATCCAAGTGGTTCGCTGCAGCCCAGAGGACCTGCATCCACAGACTGACCCACAGGAGCGTTTTGCCCGGGTCCATGGTCCCGCCATGCATGCGAACCTCCACTGTCTGCATGCCTGTGTCGAGCGGGCGAATGTTGAAGGTGACATAACGGGCTTCGTGCTCATCCACCTGCCCAAGCAGGTCCTCCAGAGTGGACGCTTCTGAGAGGCGCTTCTTAGGGAAGACTGTGGCCACCGGCTGGCAGAAACTGTTCGGTTCACCTAAGTCGTAGCTCTGGCCATCAAATGCGACAACCCGCGAAGGCCCAACAAGCGTAGCTGCGGCGGGCTCAAACCACTTTGCCAGAAGGACTGCCCGCTTTACCTCGGCGGGGGTCTTGCCGAGCCAGCCCAAATGTACGTGCAGCCCGGTTTTGTAATTCACCCGGAGGCCCAGTTCCTCTGCGGCCGAGGAGAGGGCTCCGCAGGCGGTTACAACTTCGCGGAAGCCGGGCTCATTGACAAGGACACGGCTTGTCACCTCCCAGCCGCAACTGCTGTCCGGCTCGACATTCCACACATTGTAATTCTTGGTGCCGGCCCCGCTCAGTGTGTGTTCAGTCACCACGTTGTCTGCCACCGTGCCTGGGGGCAATGCACGTGCGAGTGCAGCGCGCAGCGGCTCCGCGACATCCGTCCATTCCTGCGTGCTCATCGCATCGCTGTACGTGTCGGATGTGAACTCAAACTCCAGCCCGAAACTTTGGTTCTGCCGGTACCACAGCCCGCGAAGGGCTTCGGGCACCTCAGGCCGATCTGCAATCCAAGTCGGTGCACCCGTGGGATCAAAGCCCAGCCGAACCGGGCGGCGGGGGGACGTGTATCCCGACGAGGTCCGAACGTCACCTGAGGAGTTACTCCCCGCCCCGGAGAAGTATCGCTTTGCGTTGACGAGTTGGTCGCGAAACGCCGAGAGGTCCACAAACTCGACGATGTGGAATGCGTCCTTCTGGGTCCGTTTGTCGCGTCGGGCCGCCCGACCTACCATTTGAGCGTAGAGAATGTCGCTAAGAGTGGGGCGGCATAGGAAGACAGTGCGCGCGTCGGGCACGTCAGTGCCATGGGTGAGCATCGCGACGTTGGTGAGAACCTGCACCTCATCCTCGCGAAAGCGTCTCAGCGCGTCGTCATTGACACGCCCGTCTAGGTGGCTGTGAATGGGGCGGGCAGGGACGCCGCGAGCCGTAAGCATTGAAGCCAGTGTGTTGGCGTGCTCGACGGTACAGGCGAACAGGATGGTCTTGCCGTAATGTTGCTGATGCTGCACATAGTGGTCGACGATGAAGGCGTTGCGCTTGCGGTGGCCCGCGAGGCTGCGCAGCGAGTCGCCTGTGAAGTCAAGGTGTCGCCCTGCACGTCTGGCGTTCCACTCCACGCCGGTGCTCAGCGGTTCATGGGGGATGGGGCGGGCGAGGTACTGCTTGTCCACCAGCGTGGCGAAGTCCATGTGGAAGACTGGCTCGAAGTGGCTGTCCTCCTCTGCGCGGGGTGTTGCTGTGAGGCCGAGGATGGGACTGCTGACGTCCTGGGCCCAGCGCAGCAGTTTGCGACCTAGCGTGCCAGACTCTGCCCAGTGGCATTCGTCCCACACGATGAGCGCGGGAGTCGCCCGAGCGCGCTTGAGATCTGCAAGGCGTGCATTCAGCGTATGCAGAGTAGTGTATACGACCGAGCTGTCCGCCCATCCAGTGGGCAGTGGGTAAAGGATGGATTGGTCTCCACCGAGTCGTCGTAGGCGACGAGAGAAGCCCTCGTGCCGGCGGGCGAGGTCGCGCGCCGCTTGGTACAGCAGACGCCAGTCCTTGGTCACCCACAGCACCCAACCCGTTGTGCGCACGGTGTGCTGCACGAGAGCGTCATTGGCAATAAACGTCTTCCCGCCACCCGTTGCCACATGGAGGAGTTTGGGCTGTTCCGCATCCAGTCCAGCAAGGGCCGCGCGGATGGCGTCACGCTGGTAGTCGCGCTTGTCCCACTCTCCACTCGACTGGTACCGCATCTCCTCCCAAAACTGACGGCGGTGCTCCTCCGTCTGGTACTCTGGGCCGCCAACGTACTCCTCCTCTGTCAGAGCGTCTTCCCCAATGCCTCCGGGACGCTCCCAGTCGCCTTCGAGGTCTTCGTCTTCGAGGAAGTACGCTTCAAACGGAGCACCTCGCACCGGGCGCTCATTACTTCGGCTCGGCTCCCAGTCCTCGATGAGGTGACGTCGGGCGAGCGCTTCCAGTTGGTCGCGGGTGCCACGGGCAAGATTCGAATAGCTAAAGAGTCGGTCGCTGCCTTCGTGGCTCCACTCTCCTTCAAGGACTTGAAGCAAGTCCTCTCGGCGCAGGTCATGGATGAGTTGCTCGAAGTCTCCACGGTAGGAGCGTGCGAGGCTCGACCGGCGCTCGCCTACCGTGCGGCCGTAGGGCAAGTCGCGCACCTCACACAAACGGCGGAGCGCCTCATTGGAGAGCTCTTCGAGAGCGTCACGGACTTTCATAGTCCAATCTTCGCACAAGCCGATGGCGCTCTACCGCCAGCGTGGCATGGCCAATGCTCGCCTGCTCCCATTTTGGAACGTGGTCAGCTCGGCCCGGCAGCCGAGGCGACAACTTCCCTGAGAGGACGAGGCCTGCACCCTGCCACGAAAAAGATCCGCTGGAATCACAGCTGCCCCCCGACCGTGTCCACGGCACGCTCCTGAAGTAGAAGCGAGCCAGGGCCGCTTTTCAGTGCGAGACCGATTCCCGCATCACACCCGTGTCTCGTGCTTGACACCCCCGGTCCCCCGGCGGAAAAGCCGGGCCACAGATGGCGGCTCGCCGTTCCCCCCACATGGGCCGCCGGGGAGCCCGGGATTGAAGCTCGCGACGCTCAAGGACGGAACCCGTGACGGCCGGCTCATCGTCGTCAAGCGGGACAACTCGGCCTACGCGCTGGCCACCAACGTGGCCCTGACGCTGCAAGCCGCGCTGGATGACTGGGACACGAAGGAGCCGCAGCTCCGCGCGCTGGCCGCGCAGCTGGAGGCGGGCACGGTGCAGAGCCGCCCGCTGGACGTGCGGGGCCTGCACGCCCCGCTGCCCCGCGCCTACGAGTGGATTGACGGCAGCGCGTACCTCAACCACGTCATCCTGGTGCGCAAGGCCCGCAACGCCGAGCCGCCGCCCACGCTGAAGACCGACCCGCTCGTCTACCAGGGCGGCTCCGGTGAGTTCCTCGCGCCCACCGCCGACATCCCCCTGGCCGACGAGGCGTGGGGCCTGGACTTCGAGAGCGAGGTCTGCGCCATCCTCGGTGACACGCCCCAGGGCACCAAGGCCGCCGACGCGGACAAGCACGTCAAGCTGCTGATGCTGGCCAACGACGTCTCGCTGCGAAACCTCATCCCCGACGAGCTGGCCAAGGGCTTCGGCTTCTTCCAGAGCAAGCCCGCCACCGCCTTCAGCCCCTTCGCGGTGACGCCCGACGAGCTGGGCGCCGCGTGGCATGACGGCCGCATCCACCTGCGCCTCCAGTCGGTGCTCAACGGCGTGCAGGTGGGTGACACCGACGCCGGCCCGGAGATGCACTTCTCCTTCTTCGACCTCATCCAGCACCTGTGCAAGACGCGCAGCTACACCGCGGGCACCATCCTGGGCAGCGGCACCGTGTCCAACGCGGACCGCGCGCGCGGCATCTCCTGCCTCGCCGAGCGGCGGATGATTGAGACGATTGAAGAGGGCAAGCCCAAGACGCCCTTCATGAAGCCGGGCGACACCATCGACATCGAGATGCTGGATGCCGAGGGGCAGAGCGTCTTCGGCCGCATCTCCCAGACGGTGAAGAAGGTATGAAGGCGCTCCGGCTGCACAACTACTGGCGCTCGTCCGCGTCGTGGCGCGTGCGCCTGGCCCTGAACCTCAAGGGGTTGAAGTACGAGTACGTGGCGGTGCACCTGCTGAAGGACGGCGGGCAGCAGCACACCGAGGCTTACCGGGCGCTCAACCCCATGCGCACCCTGCCCACGCTGGAGTGGACCGAGGAGGACGGCACCGCGCGCCGGCTGTCCCAGTCGCTCGCCATCCTGGAGTACCTGGAGGCGCGCCACCCTTCGCCGTCCCTCTTCCCCAAGGACCTCTTCCTCCAGGCCAAGGCGCGCATGCTGGCGGAGATGGTGAACTCCGGCATGCAGCCCCTGCAGAACCTGTCCGTGCTGCAACGCATCAAGAGCGAGCTGAACGCGGACGACAAGGCCTGGGGCGCGTACTGGAATACCCGGGGGCTGGAGGCGTTGGAGGCCGCGGTGAAGCCCACGGCGGGCCGTTATTGTGTGGGGGACGAGGTGTCGGTGGCGGACATCTGCCTGGTCCCCCAGCTCTATGGGGCCCGCCGTTTCGCGGTAGACCTGTCGCCGTACCCCACGCTGCTGCGAATCGAAGCAGCGTGCAATGAGCTCCCCGCCTTCGAGGCGGCCCACCCGGACCGGCAGCCCGACGCAATGCCGGCCTGACACGCGCGGCACCGCAAGGAGTCACGGACATGGCGAAGCAGGAGTCGCTGGGCATCAAGACGCTCGAGAGCATCCACTGGTACGTGCACGACCTGGAGCGCAGCCGGAGCTTCTATACGAAGGCCCTGGACTTCGCGGAGCTGGGCGTGTCGTCGCCGGAGCTGACGGAGCGGGGCCGGCAGACGTCCGCCGTGTTCCAGGCGGGCGACATCGTCCTCATGGTGAGCCAGCCGGTGGGCGAGGGCGGCCGCGCGGCCCGCTACCTGCGCAAGCACCCGGACGGGGTGGGCACCCTCAACTTCGAGGTGGAAGACGCCGACAAGGCCTTCCGCCTGCTGGAGGCGCGGGGCGCCACCCTCATCAACGACGTCCAGCGCTTCACCGACTCGCGCGGTGGGAAGCTGGCGATGTTCTCCATCACCACGCCCTTCGGTGACACCACCTTCCGCTTCATCCAGCGCGACGGCTACAGCGACCTGTACCCGGGCTACATCCGCCACGCGACGCCGACGGGCGGGAAGAACAAGTACGGCTTCGGCCGGGTGGACCACGTCACGTCCAACTTCCAGACGATGCGGCCCATGCTCCTGTGGATGGAGCACGTCATGGGCTTCGAGAAGTTCTGGCACATCGAGTTCCACACCGAGGACGTGGCGGCGAAGGAGAAGCGCACCCACGGCAGCGGCCTGAAGTCCGAGGTGATGTGGGACCCGAGGAGCGGGGTGAAGTTCGCCAACAACGAGCCCTACCGCCCGTTCTTCAAGGCCTCGCAAATCAACCTCTTCAACGAGGACCACCGGGGCGACGGCGTGCAGCACCTGGCGCTCACCGTGCGCGACATCCTCACCACGGTGAAGGACATGCGCCAGGCCGCGGGCATCGACTTCATGCCCACCCCGGGCACGTACTACGACGCGCTGCCCGAGCGCATCCAGCAGCTGGGCATCAAGAAGATCGACGAGGACATCCAGACGCTGCGCGACTTGCAGATCCTCATCGACGGGGACAAGGAGCGCAGCTACCTGCTCCAGATTTTCATGAAGGACGCGGCCAGCCTCTACAAGGAGCAGTCGGCCGGCCCGTTCTTCTACGAAATCATCCAGCGCAAGGGCGACCAGGGCTTCGGTGGCGGCAACTTCCGCGCCCTCTTCGAGAGCATCGAGCGCCAGCAGGCGGCGGAAGGGCGCATCTAGACGGGCCGCGTCGAAGTCTCCGGAGGTTGGTGCAGGTGTAGCCGTCATGCTGTAGTCGCGGCATGCGGACATTCCTCCGGAGGCACCCGGTCGCCATGCTGGCGGCGGGGCTGAGCCTCCTCCTCTGCGGAGGCGCCATCGTGAGCACCCAGGGTTCGAAGCCTTCCGGCAACCTCACCGAGCAGACCCACGCCATGGAGGACGCCGTCGAGGCGGCGCTCCTCCTCGCCATGCTCGGGCCGGCGCCGGAGGGCGATGACGACCTCCTGGCCCGGCACCGGCTGGAGGCGGAATACGGCCATCTGTCGCTCCTGCGCCGCTACACGGTGGGGGGCGAGGGCCCCTGGGGCCTCTCGGAGGAGGAGGCCCGCAGGCTGCTGGGATTGGAGGACCTCGAGTCGGGCGAGACTGTCGAGCTCTTCGTCGACGGCGCGTACCTGCAGACCCTGCTCGCCCGCCTCGTGGACCCGGAGGCCCGGGTGCTGTCGCGCGCGGCCGCGTTCGCGGGGGTGGACGAGGCCGAGCTGCGCCAGGTGCTCCGGCGCTCGGGCCTGGACCTGGAGGCGCGCACGCTGAATGGCCACCCCTGGGCCCGGATGCCCGTGTTCACGAACAGGGAGGGGCCGCCCCTGAAGGTGGTGGAGACCGTCACCCACCCGTACAGCCAGATGTCCCTGAGAGACGCGCGGCTCCTGGACCCGTCGCTTGAGGTGGGGGCCAAGGTGCGGGCCCCTCATGCGGGGGAGGTGCTCTCCTTTGTCCTGGATGAGCTGCGCCCCGGGGCGCTGCAGCCCCGCCAGCGCTACCCCCCACCCGCACTGGATGTCCGGTACTTCGAGCTCCTGCGCAAGCTGGTCCCCGAGGTGCCCACGCCCGCATCACTCCAGGGGCTGGGACTGGGGCCGCTGCATGCGCTCTACCCGGAGGGCTACGGCGTCCTCTACGCGGACGTGCCCGGCGCGGAGGCGGAGCGGCTGTGGCACACCCTGGATGCCCAGGCGTCGCGCACCGGCTACCGCCCCGTGCTCCTCGGCGGCGATGAGCATCAGCTGCAGCGCATGCCGCTCGCGTGGCAGCAGTACTTCGACGAGATGCCGAGGGAGGTCTCCCCGAGCTACACCGCGCCCATGCACGAGGACCCGATGGATGACCCCGCGACGGTGCTGGCGCACGCCGAACGCCTGGACGTGGACGCCCTGGTCGCGAAGGCCCGCGCCTCCAAGTCGGACGGTGGCGAGGAGGGGGAGCCGAGCCGGGTCGGCACGTCGCTGGAGGCCGTGCTCGAGCCGCTGTCCCGCGAGCCCTACGCGCGTGTGCGTCTTGCGCTGGTGCCCACCGATGCCGCGTGGAAGACGCTGGCCCATCTGCCCGGCCTCCTGCAGGCGGGAAATTTCACGCCGTCCCTGGTGAAGGTGACGGCCCTGTCGCGCCGCTGGGAGGAGCGCCATGGCGCCCGCGTCGCCTCCGTCCGCCCGGGCATCGTCGAGTGGGTGATGGACCGGCCCGTGAAGGACCGGGACGCCGCGCTGGCGCTCGCGCGGGAGCAGCTGACGCTGAAGCCTTCCGAGATGGGCACGGCCGCGAAGGAGGCCACCGCCCTGATGCAGTCCACCACGTGGTACCTCTTGTGGAACTGAGGGCCGTCTACCGGCCCGCGAAGGCGCGCCGCCTGCGCGCGGCGGAGATGGCCAGCCCCAGCACCGCGAGGGGAATGCCAATCACCACCGGCCACAGCCACAGCGGCTCACCGCCGTGCACCACCGCGCGCAGCTCGCGGCCTTCCGCGGGCAGGTCCACCAGCTCCGACATGGCGAGCTTCCACTCCACGGTGTCCTTCTTCTCGTTCACCGTGCCGTTCGTCTCGCCGATGCCGGGCCCGTGCACGCGCAGGGTGAAGCGGTTGTTCACCAGCAGGGCCCGCGTCATGCCCTTGGCGAACTCGAGTGCGGCGAGCTCGGCCGGGTCGCCCGTGCCCTTCAGGGCGCCAGCGTCCAGTGGGACGGGGGCGAAGCGCTGGGTGACGATGTAGTCGCCGCCGCTGCGCTCGATTCGGAAGTCCCACGCACCCAGGCCCGGCTGCTCCTTGGGGGCCGCGTCCTGGGTGACCTGACGGAACAGCTCCGGAAGCTTCGTGGCGTCCTTCACCGTCAGCTCATGGACGAGGTGGAGCTGGTCGCCCTCGTCGTACTGCTTCAGCACGAGCTCCGTGACGTTCGGGTCCTTGGCCACCGACTCCTGGGCCGCCTTGCGCTGCGCGTGGAGCTGGTCCACCAGGCGCTGGCCGCCGGACGCCTCGGCCATGGCCCCCAGCGACTTGGGGATGCCGAGGTCCACCACCACGCGCGCGGAGCCGTCGGGGTTGATCCACAGGTCCTGCTCGACGTTGAAGCAGCCCGTCAGCGCGAGCAGCGACAGCGCGGCGAGCATCCACCCGAGGCGGAGCATGGGACGTGGGGAAGCGGGAGCCATGGGGTCCTTCCATGTCACCGGTGGGGAACCCGGCGACCACGTCCTACTGTGCCCGAGCGGCTGCGTCCCGCGCCAGGGGCGCCGCCACTCCCGTGCGCGTGGGCCTCGGGCATTGCAGGGGAGAGGGCCACCAGTACCGGATGGTCCCTTCCCGCGCCGGGGCGTCGGTTCAGACGGTGGCGGCTGGGCCGCCACCCACCGTGTCCTGGCAGCCGCTCGCCGTTCTGCCGGTAGAGGGCAGGGCGGCGCACGGTGCTCGGGCGGCCCCCGCTTCAGGGGCGTGTCGGCTCAGGCGGTGAAGGGCAGGGCGGCGACCTTCGCAGTGGCGGGCCCCCCGGCCAGCGTCAGCTCCGTGCCCGGCTCCAGCGAGTCCCGGTGCACGTAGCCCAGCGCCACCCGCTGGCCCTTCACGGGAGAATCCACCACGCTGGTGAGCCAGCCCACCTTCTTCTCCCCACGCCGCAGCTCGGTGCCTGGCGCGGCGTCCGCGTCACCCAGCAGCAGGCCCGCCAGCTTGCGGTTCATGTGGCCGCGGAAGGTGGCGCGGGCGATGACCTCCTGCCCGATGTAGCAACCCTTGTTGTAGGAGATGGCGCTCGCGAGGTTCGCCTCCAGGGGGATGGTGGTGTCCACCATGTCCTGCCCGTACCGCGGCACCCCGGCCTCCACGCGCAGCAGCTCCAGCGTCTCGAAGCCCAGGGGCTTCAGCCCGTGCGCCGCGCCTGCCTCCGTCAGGGCCCGCCACACCGGCTCCAGGCCGGCGCGCGGCACCCACACGTCCACCCCATGGGCCTCCACCGCCGTGCTCCCCACGAGCCAGACGTCCTGCCCGGCGAGCGAGCCCGCACGGACGGCGTGGTGGGCCAGGGGCTCGAAGGTGCCGCCCAGGATGGCGGCCAGCACCCCGGCCGTCCGGGGGCCGAGCAGCCGGAGGAGGGCGAACTCGCCCGTGGCCTCGTGCAGCTCCGCGTCCTCGGAGATGAGGTATTTGTCCAGGAACTCCCGCACCTTGGCGCCTGTCCCGGGCTCCAAATCCAGGAGCAGGTCCGCCTCCCGCTTGAGGATGCGGGCGTCCGCCACCATGGCCCCCTTGGCATTCACCATGGCGGCGTAGGCGGCCGAGCCCACGGGCAGGTTCTTCACTTCCTGTGTCACCATGCCGTGCAGGAAGGAGGCGCGGTCCTCCCCCGTTATCCGGAGGATTTCGCGGTAGGACGCGTCGTGGAGGGCGACGGCCTCGTGTGCCGCCCGGTACGCTCCCTCCCCGTCTCCATAGCCGGCCACGGCCTCACGGCCGCCCACCTCCATGAAGCGGGCGCCCGTCGCCTCGTGAAGAAAATGCAGAGACAGCGGTTCCATGTCCGTCGCTATATAGAGGCGAAGGAGCGAATGCCACGATGGATGTGAAGCACCTGTCGGACTTCCAGGGGTTCTCCCCGGAGAAGCTCCAGAAGCACAACGTCTTCCAGTCCGGGCGCTTCTTCCTCGACGTGTACTGCCTCGCGCCCGGGCAGGCCCAGAAGCCGCACCGCCATGCCACCTCCGACAAGGTATATGTCGTCCTCGAAGGCCGCTGCCGCTTCCGCGTCGGCGCCGAGGAGGAAGTGCACGGCCCTGGTGCCTCCATCTTCGCCCCCTCGGGTGCCGAGCATGGCGTCGTCAACGACGGCCCCGACTCCGCCCGCCTTCTTGTCCTGATGACCCCGCCCCCGGAGCACGCATGAGTTCGAAGTCCTCCTCCAACAAGGCCCCCTCTCCCACGGCTCCCGCCCGCGGCGCGCTGGCGTTGCTGGTGCTGGGCCTCGCCGAGAGCGGCCTCGCCATCTTCCAGTGGATGCAGTTGCTCACCCTGCGCGGTGGCGGCTCCACCGTGTGCGGCGTGTCCGAGACGGTGAACTGCGAGACGGTGTGGAACTCGCCCTTCGCCAGTCGCATCCACGAATTGCTCGGCGTCCCCGTCGCCGGCCTGGGGCTGGTGTGGGGCCTCGTCGCGGTGGGCCTGTCCGCGCTGTACCTCGCGTGGGCGCGCGCGGGCCGCTCGGTGGGGCCGGCCGTCAATGGCCTGCGGCTCGTCGCCCTGGCGGGCGTGGTGTCGGTGGTCGTCTTCGGCGTCGCCAGCGCCAACGCGGGCGCGCTGTGTCCCACGTGCCTGGGTACCTATGCCCTGGTGCTGGCCTTCGCCGGCGTGGCGTTCTTCGGGCTGCCCCGCACGGCGGTGTCGGTGGCCGGGGAGTGGGGCACCGGGCTGAAGTGGACGGTGGGCTTCACCGTCGCGGCCTTTCTGGCCATGCTGCTGCCCGGGCGTGCCACGCCCACCGCGTCCAGCAACTCCGCCAGCACGGTGCTGCCCCCGGCGCCCGTCGCCAGCAGCGAGGGCGCGTCGAAGGGCACGCCGCCTCCCGCGCCCGTGTCCCTGGAGGAGTTCCTCAAGGGGCTGAACGCGGACCAGAAGCAGTTCATCGCCGACGGGCTGGCCCAGTACCGCGCCAGCACGCCGCTGCCCGCCGTGGCGCCCGCGCGCAAGCTGTACGGGCCGGCGAACGCGCCGGTGAAGATTGTCGAGTGGACGGACAGCAAGTGCCCCCACTGCAAGGCGCTGGTGGAGGAGCTGGCCGTCCTCAAGAAGCGCGTGCCCGAGGGGAAGATGTCGCTGGAGGCCCGCCAGTTCCCGCTCGACGGCGCCTGCAACCCGGCCATTCCGCGCCGCGGCCCGGACGCGCCCAGCGTGCGCTGCAACGCGGCCCGCGCTCAAATCTGCCTGGAGTCCGCGCCGGACTACTGGGAGCTGCGTGAGAAGCTCTTCGCCGCGCAGGCCATCCTGGACACGGAGCGGGTGCTGGAGATTGCTTCCTCCGGTTCGATGTCGCGCATGCAGTTGGACGCGTGCATGTCGAGCCCGGCCACGGCGGCCAAGCTGCAGGAGGACTCGGCCTACGCCATGCGGCACCACATCAGCGGCACGCCGCTGGTGGTCGTCAATGGCCGCCAGGCGCCCCCGAACACGCCGCTGCTGTACGCGCTGGTGATGGCCGAGGGCAACGCGAGCGCCCCCGCCTTCGACGTGCTGCCTCCGCCGCGCCCCCGGCCGGCCGGCGGGCATGACGACCACGCGGGCCACAACCACTGACGGGACGCACCCCAAGGCAGGCCATGGGCAAGCGTGACAAGAAGGACGAGGCGCCCGCCGCCCCGGCGGGCCCGTTCAACAACCCATTCGCCGCGCTGGCCCCGAAGCGCGA
>JBKGHK010001289.1:0-1673 GCA_046520375.1 Pyxidicoccus sp. 3LFB2 | reverse complement strand
CGGGACGGCTGCTCGCGGCGCGGGTGGGCGGCAAGCGCTACCGGGTGACGGCGGTGGCGGGCCCGGAGCGGCTGGGCGGCGAGTGGTGGTCCGACACGCCCTACCAGCGGGACTACTACCGGGTTCACTTCGAGGGGCTGGGCCCGGCGTGGGTCTTCCGGGACGGGAAGGACGGTCGCTTCTACCTGCAGGGGCTGTTCGACTGACGCCTGGCGTTCCCCTGGAGAGCAGGGGACGGAGCGAAGCAGCGCCGGGGCGGCGGACGGGGGCCCGTATCATTAATAGGAGGTGAGCCACCTTCCGCCCCGGGTTTCCAAAGCCATGCGCGTCCTTCGTCCCGCCGCCGTCCTGCTGAGCCTCCTGCTCGCCGCCTGTGCCACGCCCCAGGTCCGGCCTCCGGGGGCCCTTCGAAAGGTGGTGGTGGCGGTGGGCTCGCGCGTGGACTCGCTGCCGACGTACACGTACCGCGAGGACCTGATGGGCGAGGGCAACCCGCGCACGGTGCTGGTCAGCCAGACGGAGTCGGTGCTGCGCGAGCGGGGCTTCGAGGTGGTGGGCACGCGCATCTCCGCGGCCCCCGTGCCCTCCACGGAGGAGGTGGTGCGGCTCATCAGCGACAACGAGGCCGAGGCGGCGGTGGTGGTGGTGCTGGCCTGGGTGGACGCGTCCGCAGTCTCCGCGCTGGGCCGGGCTGAGGTGGTGCTGGAGACGGGGGTGGTGTCCCCCGCTGGCGCGCTGACATGGCGCAACGAGACGCGCACCGTGTCCCAGGTGGGGCTCTACCAGGCGCAGACGGACTATCGCTCGTACCTGAGGACGGCCGTCATCGAGGCCATCCAGGCCGTGCCCTGAGCCTGTCTCAGGGCTGGGCCGGCTGGGGGCTGGCCCGGCGCAGGTGCTCGTAGACCGTCTCTCCGCGCAGGTAGAGGAACTGGGCGTCGCCGAAGGCCAGGGTGTCCCCGTCGTGGAGCTGCGCCTGGGCGCGGTAGGCCAGCGGCGCGCCGTTGATGAACGTGCCGTTCATGGACTCCGCGTCGCGCACGCTGAAGCCGCCGGTGGTGGCATTCCAGCGCAGGGTGGCGTGGTGCTGGGACACGGACGGGTCCGGCACCACCAGGTCACACGTGTCCGTGCGGCCCACGGTGAACTCCTCTCCGTCCACGGTGGGCTGGAGGAAGTGGACCTCCAGGTTGTCGAAGTCGCGGAGCATGGCGAGCAGCCGCTCCTCCATGCGGGCCCGGTGGGCCATGCCCACGGTGCGCATGCTGATTTCCCCCAGCGAGGCGGCCTGCAGGAGCGCGGCGGGTGGCTGGATGAGGGCCACCGGGCCGGACGCGGCCATGAACGCGTCCAGCGGGGCCCCGGCGAAGGGGCGGAGCTGTTTCACGGACACCATGCGGCCCACCCTACGTGCTAGCGGTGTTGACGGGAAGCGTCATGGAGGGCCTCCACGCGCAGGGGCCCTGGGAGCCGTCGACCGCTCCCGCGGCCCGCCGGGGCTTCGAGGTGTGCGGGGACGTGGCCCCGGGCCCGGCTTCCGTGGGAGCGTGAGGGCCGCATGCGGGTCCTCGTCACCGGAGCGGCGGGCTTCATCGGCCACCACGTCAGCGCGCGGCTGCTGGCGCGAGGGGACGCCGTCATCGGCGTGGACAACCTGGACCCGGCGGGGGACG
>JBKGHK010001288.1:0-1673 GCA_046520375.1 Pyxidicoccus sp. 3LFB2 | reverse complement strand
TCCCGAGCAGGGACACCGGCCGATGCGCAGCGTGCTCGAGGTGCCCGGCGAGGCCCTGGAGTTGGCCGAGCGCCCCCATCGCCCGGAGAGCGACTGGCAGGACGACCCGGGCGCCGCCGCCAGGCGGTGGAGGCGCATCGGGGCGGCGCTGTGCGCGCTGGCCGTGCTGACCGCCGGCGGCGTGTGGCTCTACTCGCAGCGCGCCATGCTGCCCGGACAGCTCACGAAGATGGGCGTGCCCCTGCCCTCGCCGATGCTCAGCGTCATCAGCAACCCGTCCGGAGCCACGGTGCTGGTGGAGGGCAAGCAGGTGGGAACCACGCCCCTGGCGATGGACAACCTCTACCCCAGCGACAAGCCCCTCACCGTGCAGGTGAGGATGAAGGGCTACCGCACCTGGAAGGGCACCTTCCGCGGCGGAGAGGCCGTCGAGTTCAAGGTGGCGCTGGACCGCTGAGGCCAGCGCCGGGCCCTACTTCACTTCACCAGGCGCAGGTGGCCCCGGCGCGGTGTCGGCGGATCGTCCTGGGGCCCCTCGGGAGGCACCTCGGGGACCTTCGGCTCCTCGGCCCGCTCCCGCTCGGAGGGCACCTCGCGCAGGAAGGTGCGCGGGCGCTCGGCGGCGACGGGCATCACTGGCAGGGGCTGCTGCGGACGTGCCGTCGCGGGCTGCTGGAGCAGCTCCGGTGGCATGTCGTCCGGGTACATCCAGAACTCCTTCGTCACGTGGCTGGCGATGGCGAACAGCGCCGACCAGGGCACCGCCACCGTGAAGCGCGAGCCCGAGAAGCTCAGCGTGCAGCGCACGCCCCACTCGCCCACCGTGAGGTCGGGCGGGTCGAAGCGGTAGGAGAGGTTGAGGCGCAGGTGGGCCTCCCCCCGGATTGAGGCGGGGACGAGCACGCCGGGGCGACGCGCGTCCAGGTGGATCATCACCATCCCCTGGTCGAGCGCGGCCAGCAGCCGCTCCTTCTTGTCGAGACCCTTTTTGTCGTCCATCGGTGTACGGCGAGAGAAATTCGGGCGCCCTCTCAACGTCGGCGCAACGCCCGGTCCATCTCCCGCTTCGTCTCCCGCTCCTTGATGTCCTGGCGCCGGTCTTCGTGATTCTTTCCGCGGCAGAGCCCCAGCTCTACCTTGGCCCGCCCGTTCTTGAAGTACAGCACAAGCGGGATGATGGAATAACCCCGCTCCCGCACCTTCGCCGCCCAGCGGTCAATCTCGGCCCGATGCAGCAGCAGCCGGCGGCCCCGGGTGGGCAGGTGGTCGAAGACACTGGCCGCCTTGTACGAGCCGATGTTGGCGTTGAGCAGGTACAGCTCGCTTCCCTTGGGGAGCGCGTAGGCGTCCGACAGGTTGGCGATACCCTCTCTCAACGACTTCACCTCGCTGCCGGTCAGCTCCAGCCCGGCCTCCAGCTTATCGTCCACCGTGTAGTCGAAGCGCGCACGCCGGTTCTCGGTGATGACCTTCACCCGGTCCGCACCGCCCGCCGCCGCCTTCGACTTGCCACTGGTTGTCATACGCGTCCCGCGTCTCCTAACCGGCCAGCGCCATGTTGTCGATAAGGCGCGTGGTGCCGCTGAAGGCCGCGACGAGCAGGCGGGCAGCCTGCCCGGGTGCCACCGTGGCCAGGGGCCGCAGCTGCGTGGCGTCCACCAGCTCCACGTAGT
>JBKGHK010001287.1:0-1678 GCA_046520375.1 Pyxidicoccus sp. 3LFB2 | reverse complement strand
CCTGCACCACCCCCAGCCACCGCGCCACCGGCCGCCGCTTCAGTGCGAACAGCGCCCCCGCCACGGCGACATAGGGCACCAGCACGGGCGGGTAGGACGCCCAGTCCGTGCCGCCCGACAGCCACAGGGCGGTGCTGATGGCGAGGAAGAGGGCCGCGCCCACCAGGCGGACGGCCGCGCCCGCACCGAGCACGCTCCGCCGCTGGGCATCGACCGCCCGGGCCAGCGTGTCATCGAAGGGGATGGCGGCCTGGGACGTCGACACGAGAGGAGGGGTTTTCTCCGCTTCCTCCCCGCCGGGCAAGCTTCAACCTCCATGCCCCACGAGAAGGCGGCCGAGCGGCGCCACGGGGGGCCTCCCGCACAGGCCATTCCGACGGGACTTTCAGGCCGGGGGCAATGACCTTAGGTAGGAGCGCGTAGCAGTTGTCAGACTGTTGGGACTGTGGCTGCCTGCTTACCGGCGTATCGTGTAAGGTGGCTGCAAGTAGGGCTGGATGGAGGTAGACCGCCGACATGTGGGAAAGATTCAAGAGGGCAATGCGTAGCTTCGCCGGCTTCTTCGTCTCCTCCATCGAGGATCCGGAGCTCATTCTCGAGCAGAACGTCCGGGACCTGAACGACCAGGTTCCGAAGATGAACGAGTCCATCGCCATGGTCCGGGCGAACGTGACGCTGTTGGAGAAGGAGAACGCCAAGTACGCCGAGGACGTGCGCTCGCTGACGGCCAAGGTGAAGGCCGCCATCCAGGCGGGGCGTGACGACCTGGCCGCGCAGTACGCCGGCAAGCTCCAGATTGAAAAGGACGCGCTGGGCCGCAACGAGCAGCAGCTGGCCACGGCCCGTCAGGCCTACGAGAAGGCCCTGACGGTGAAGAAGGCGTTCATGCGCGAGAAGGAGCGCAAGACGCAGGAGGCCATGAACGCCATCCGCGAGGCGCGCCGCGCCAAGTGGCAGGCCAAGGTGGCCGACACCATGGAGTCCTTCACCGTCGCCGGCATCGACTCGACGCACGACGAGATGCTGCGCAAGGTGCAGGAGAAGTCCGCCGTCAACGAGGCCCGGATGCAGATGGCCCTCGAGGGCGTGGACCACATGGCCGTCAACATCGAGGAGGAGGCCGAGAAGATTCAGGCCAACGAGCTCGTGAAGCAGATGAAGATGGAGATGGGCCTTCTGGACAGCCCGGCGCCCGTGTCGGACGTGGGCGGCGGCACCGAGAAGACCATCGGCAAGAAGGTGGGAGTGGAGTAGCCCACCCATGAGGGGAAGAGGCCAACGGAACTCGGGATGAAGCTCCACCGCGGGCCAGGCCTCTTCCTCTTTCTCCTGCTCTGCGCGCTGGGCGCGGGCTACGCGCTCGCGTCGCGCCTGGGCTACCTGGACCGGCTCCAGGAGCGGTTCTTCCCCGCCGCCCGCGAGGCGGTGCGGCTGTCGCCCGGTGACTTCCCCGCCGGAGTGGCCGCCCCGGTGGCGGACGTGGCCTCCGTGCCGCTGCGGCCGGTGGTCATCGGCTTCACCGCGCGCGGCTCGGCTTCGGCGCTGCTGGTGGCCACGGGCGGCGCGACGACGCTGGACAACCCCGTGCCTCCCCCGGGCGCCGCGCAGGGCTTCCTCAAGACGGCCTATGCGCTGGACGCGCGGGCGGTGCTCTTCGCCCGCGAGGAGGAGCTGCGGC
>JBKGHK010001286.1:0-1693 GCA_046520375.1 Pyxidicoccus sp. 3LFB2 | reverse complement strand
GCGGTGGCGACGTGGACGCGGGCACCGGCGGCGGTGACGTGGACGCGGGCTCCCCCGAGTGCGCGCCCGTCGGCGCCACCTGCGGCAGCGGCGTGGCCTGCTGCCAGGGGCTGACCTGCGGCCCCGAGGGTTACTGCGAGCCCATCATCGGCTGAGACGCACGGCCTCGCCGGGAGCCTCTCGGACGTGACGAGGGGCTCCCGCACGCTGCATCGACCGAGGCGCACTGCCTCGCTGGGAGCCTCCCCGTCCTGTCAGGACGCGGAGGCTCCCTTTCTTTTGGGCTTCAGCGACGCAAAGGCCCGCTGCCCCGCCCCGCTGTCGATCCACCGCACCCGGGCACTTTCACCGCGCGTGGAAGGCCCCCACACACCCATTGCAAGGTCGGAAAGGAGCGCAACCCCGCCCCCCGGTGGCGTCGTGACGTGCTCCGCCCAACATTGGGAGCCCTCCGCGTTATCAAGAAGCGGTGCGGGACATCGCGCGAAGGGGAAGTGGGCGGTAATGTTTTCAACCGGCTGGCTGTAGTTTCTCCAGCTGGCTGGAGGGGGCGTATGCGACTCGACGGGATGAGTGCCTGGCGACACTGTCCGAAATGCGAACCAGATCAACGCCTTGGTGTGCACCCCCATCGCGGCCGGACTTGAATCGCCCCTGGCACGTGTCTCGCAGTGGTTCCCGCCGCCCCGTCTCCCCTGGCAATCACCACCCCCGTCCGTGTTCGCTCAATCCGCCATCGCCAACTGTTCCTGCGTGCCCTCCCACGCTGACCTCAGCGAGTGCCCCACCTGGGTGCGCACGCATCGGGACACCCCGGTTGACGGGGGAACGATGCTGTTCGCCGGGGGCTCGCCCGCGGGTGTGGTGGCGGCGCACACGCCGGTGCCCGTGCCCTTCCAGCTGGTGGGAAAGCAGCTCGGCCACTTCCGGCTGCTGAAGGAGCTGGGCCGGGGCGGCATGGGCACGGTGCTGCTGGCCGAGCACGCCCTCATCCAGAAGCGCGTGGCCATCAAGGTGCTCCACGCGCACCTCGCGCAGGACCCGGACCTCGTCGCGCGCTTCCTCTCCGAGGCCCGCACGCTGACGCTCGTCCAGCACGAGAACGTCGTCACGCTCTACGACCTGGACACGCGCGACGGGCGCCCCTACCTCGTCATGGAGTACCTGGAGGGGCAGAGCCTGGCGGCCTTCGCCAAGGGGGCGCTGGCGCCCGCCATGGCGGTGGAGCTGCTCACCCAGGTGTGTGACGCGCTGGGCGCCGCGCACGCGCACGGCATCGTCCACCGCGACTTGAAGCCCGCCAACGTCTTCCTCGTGCCGCTGCCCCAGGGGCGCCAGCGGGTGAAGCTGCTGGACTTCGGCATCGCCAAGCTGCTGTCGCGCTCGCCGGGCCAGCTCACCACCGAAGCGGGCATGCTGCTGGGCACCCCCGAGTTCATGGCGCCCGAGCAGTGCGGCGACGCGCCGGTGGACGCGCGCACGGACATCTACGCGGCGGGCGTGCTGGCCTACTTCCTCCTCACCGGGCAGGTGCCCTTCGCGGGGCGCACCGCGGCCGAGGTGCTCATCGGCCACCTGCAGAAGACGCCGGCGCCGCCGCACCAGGTGAACCCGGCGGTGCCCGCCGCGCTGTCGCGCGTGGTGCTGCGCGCCCTGGCCAAGCGCCCCACGGACCGCTACGCCAGCGCCGCCG
>JBKGHK010001285.1:0-1695 GCA_046520375.1 Pyxidicoccus sp. 3LFB2 | reverse complement strand
CCTTGCGCCAGCCGGCCCGCGCCGCCGCGCGTCCAGCTCCACCACCGTGAAGCGCTCCAACCCCTGGGGCCCGGTGCCGCGCTGGAAGGCCTCGACGAGGCCGCCGACAAAGGCGAGCACCGCCTCGTCCTCGTCCAGCCCGTAGTTGGGCCCGTGCACCGTGCCCGCCACGTGCTTCAGCCCCGAGTGGGACTCCAGCGCCTTGAGCGCGCGCACCGTGAACTGGCGGATTTCGTGGTAGCCGAAGTCCCCCAGCCGCACCGTGCCCACGAAGAGCGCCAGCGGCGAGGCCAGGCCCCCGCGCGTCTCCACGAAGCGGTACTGCCCGGGCTGCACCTCCAGCTGCGTCAGCGGCACGCCCGCCAGCTCCAGCCGCTTCGCCGCCGCGCCCGCCGCCCCGTAGAGCCGCTGCGCGTACTTGAAGACCACCGCGTCCGCGGACGTGTCCGCGAGGTCTCCCACTTCCAGCACCACCTCGAGGGACACGCTCATCGCCCCGGACTGTAGGCGCTCCCGCCACGTCTCCCCAACCCGTCGCCACCCCGTCCGCCTGGGAAGAATTTCGAAGCCCACCACGAATTCTCAACTTTCAAGTGCGACCCACTTGAAAGTCTCCATTCGTATTGTGTTATGAGGCCCGAGTTCCCGGTAAGCCCGGGTACCCCATGTCCCCTGGGGGGGTCCATCCCGACACAGCCGTCAAGGCCTGGGACGCGGAGGAGAGAGATATGGCGAGCATCGGCATCGTTGGCGCCGGCACGGCCGGTTTGCACCTCGGACTGAAGCTGCTGTCCCACGGCGTTCCCGTGACGCTCTACGCGGAGCAGGACCCCGCGAAGCTGCGCGCGGGCCGGCTGCCCAACACGGTGGCGCACCACCCGCCCACGCGCGAGCGGGAGCGGGAGCTGGGCGTGGACCACTGGGGCGGGCCGCAGGCGGACATGCACCACCTGAGCATCCATGTGAATGCCGGGCCGCAGTCGTTCAGCCTGAAGGGGCAGATGGACAAGGCCTCCATCTTCGTGGACTACCGCCTGTATCAGCCGAAGCTGGCCGAGGACTTCGTGGCGCGCGGAGGCACGCTGGAGGTGCTCGCCGTGGACGCCGCCGTGCTGGACGCGCTGTCGCTGAAGCATGACCTGGTGGTGGTGGCCACCGGCCGCAACGGGCTGACGTCCCTCTTCCCGCGCATCCCGGAGCTGTCTCCGCACACGAAGCCCGCGCGCCTGCTGTTCGCCGCGCTGCTCAAGGGCGTGCGGATGGAGGAGCCGCTGGGCATGCATGCGAACCTGGTACCCGGCCACGGCGAAATCTTCGAAGCGCAGGTCGTCTCGCGCCATGGCCGCGTGCCGAGCATCCTCATCGAGGCGCTGCCCGAGGGAGAGCTGGCGGTGCTCGGCACGCAGCGCTACGACGAGGACCCGCGCGCCTTCGAGGCGCTGCTGCTGGACCGGCTGCGCCGCTTCGCGCCCGCCACCTACGCGCGGGTGAACCCGGCTGAGTTCGGCGTCCTCGGGCCCATGGACTGGGTGCAGGGGGCCTTCACCCCGGTGGTGCGCCGGGGCTGGGCGCCGCTCGCCAATGGCCGCTACGTCATGGCCGTGGGCGACACGCACGTGACGAATGACCCCGTCGCCGGCCAGGGCGCCAACGCGGCGTCGGCCTCGGCCTTCGCGCTGGCCGCGAGCATCGTGG
>JBKGHK010001284.1:0-1697 GCA_046520375.1 Pyxidicoccus sp. 3LFB2 | reverse complement strand
GTGTCCTCGGGCCGGGTGCTGGACGCGCTGAAGGAGGCTCCGGACGCGGTGGAGCTGGCGGAGGCCGGCCTGCGCCGCGCCCTGCTCGCGGGCCAGGCTCGCACCTGGGGGCTCACGGCCACCGCCGATGAGGTCGCCGAGGAAGAATCCGCGTGGTGGGACGAGCGAGGCGTGGCTCCCGCGCAGCGCGAGGCATGGCTGTCCATGAGCGGCCTGGACGCGGTGGGGCTGCGCAGGCTCTGCGAGGAGCGGGCGCTGGAGCGGCTCGTCCTGGAGCACGCGCCGCGCCTGCTGCCGGACGGCCCGTCCTGGGACGAGGCGCTCGCGGACGAGGCCCGCCTGCGGGGACGCTGGGCGAAGGCGGCCCGGGACGTGGCGAGGGAAGAGGCGGACGGCACCGAGGAGGAACCGACGGGGGACGTCGGGTCGGACTGAAGCGGGGCACCCACCTCGCGGGTGGGAAAATCCGTGACAGACGCATGAGAGTGGGTATGGTCAACCCTGGAGGTTGCCCTTGCTCAGCCCCGCTTCCTGGGTGGTTCCCAAGCCCCTCGTGCTGTCCGCGCCGGTGACGGCCGCGACCTCGCGCGTGGGCACTCCGGGCGCGCGCACCACCGAGGCGGGGAAGCCGACCTGGAGGGTGGGGGAGGCAGGGACGTGACGTCCCCTCCCTTCCATCCGGACCAGCTCGTTCCGGACAGCCAGGTGGGGCCGTGGCGCGTGGTGGCGTCGCTGGGCGCCGGAGGCTTCGGCCGGGTCTTCAAGGTGGAGCGGGGCGGGCGGTTCTACTCGCTGAAGATGGCGCTCCGTCCGGCCGGGCCCCACGCGGCGGAGGAGGAGGACGTCAACGGGCGGCTGGCGCATGAGGTGGCCGCGCTGCTGGCCTGCGCGCCGCACCCCAACCTTCCCCGGGTGCACGCGGTGGACCGCTGGCCCGAGCCGCCCGCGGGCTACCTCTACTTCGTCACCGACTACGTGGACGGCGAGACGTTCCACGAGTGGCGCTGGCGGGTGAAGCCCACGGCGGCGCACCTCTTGTCCGTGTTCACCGAAGTGGTGCGCGTGGTGGCGGACCTGCACCGGCGGGGGATGCACCACCGGGACTTGAAGGGCGACAACCTGCTCATCCGTCGCGAGGACGAGCGCCCCTTCCTCATCGACCTGGGCACGGTGCGGATGCCGGGGGCGACGACGCTGACGGTGGGGGTGGCGCCGGCCTCGCCCCACCTGCTGCCGCCCGAGTGCGTGGCCTTCCTGCGTGAAGGCTCCTGGCAGGACGGCGCGCACTTCGACGCGGGCGTGCCGGGAGACCTCTACGCGCTGGGCGCGCTGCTGTACGAGGCGCTCACGGACGGCTACGCGTTCGACCCGAAGCTTCCCTACGACAGGCTGCTGCCGGCGATTGAAACCGTGGCGCCGCGAGCGCCGCACGTGGTGAACCCGAAGGTGCCGCGCGCGCTGGGTGAGGTCGCGATGCGGCTCCTGGCGAAGCGTCCCGAGGACCGCTATCCGGGGACGGAGGCACTGCTCCAGGCGCTCTGGGACGTGGCCAAGGAGAAGCGACAGCCCGCCTGGCGGGTGTCGCTGGACCGGCCGCCCGAGGTGGGCTCGCAGGGCCCGGGAGCGGAGACGCCGCGCGTGCGGATGGTTCCGGAACTGGGGCTCGCGCCGCTGAAGTCGCCGGAGCCCACCGTCTC
>JBKGHK010001283.1:0-1698 GCA_046520375.1 Pyxidicoccus sp. 3LFB2 | reverse complement strand
GGACGAGGTGGAGGGAGTGCGTGCTGCGCGTGGAGCGCGCGTGGCGCGCGGGCGAGCCTCCGCCGGGTGCGCTCACCCTGCTGGAGCGGGCCTTCGTACAGCTGGCGCGGGCGGTGAAGGTGGCGGAGCTGTTCGCCCGGCCTCCCGCCACCGACGTGGACGGGGACGGGGACTTCGAAATCTACGTGCGGCCGGACGTGACGCGGAAGGACCGCCCGCCCACCAGCGCCCGCATGGCCGCGGCCGAGTACTTCGCCGAGCGCGCCCGGGAGAACGTGGCGGACGTGGTGCAGAAGCGCCGGGACTTGGACCTCGCGCACGAGCTGCTGCTGCGCCTGGGCGCGGACCATGACCGGGAGCGGGGCCTCGCGCTGCGAAGGCAGGTGGTGGAGGCCCGTGAGCGCGTCCGCTCGGTGCCGGCGGTGCGCTCGCTGGAAGAGCTGCTGCGGCACGTGAAACACGCGGCCCGGCGCGAGCCCCAGGTGGCCTACCGCTCGCTGCGCGGCCTGTACGAGCGGGCGCTGGAGGCCGGGGACACGAAGCTGGCGGACGCCGCGCGCTCGGCCCTGGAGCCCCTCTTGCCCGCGAAGCAGCGCCTGTCGGCCATGCTGGAGGGCGCGGAGCAGGACTCGCTGGCGCACTGGTTCGGGGAGGTGCCGGAGGAGGGCAAGCCGGAGGCCGCGCCGCCCAAACCGGACGAGCTGCTGGCGGACCTGGCCTTCTCGCTGAAGCCCGAGCAGCTCTCCACCTTCGAGCTGGCGGCCGGCTGCGCCCGCTACTTCGACGTGGAGGACGCGCTGTCCGAGGAAATCGTCCTGGCGGACACCCGCGCCACGCGGCCCGTGCCCCGGCGCGTGCCGTACCCCACCCAGACGATGACCTACGAGACGACGGGCAGCCTGCACGAGGTCCACAACTTCGTGCTGACCGACCCGCGCATGCTGCTGCGAGACCTGGCCTCCAGCCGCCAGCTGGTGCGCACGTACCTGGAGGAGGAGCCGCCGCCGCGCCCCAGGAAAGTGAAGCGCACCGCGGTGCGCGTCTACGTGTGTGATGCCTCCGGTTCCATGCACGGCGGCCGGGCCCGCTTCCGCGACGCCATCGTCATCGCCGAGCTGAACAACCTGCGCGTCAAGGCGCGCCGGGGCGAGCAGTTCGACCCGCTCTACTTCAGCTTCTTCAACGACGTGCCCACCGAGCTGGCCCGCGTGGACACCGCCGTCGAGGCCACCCGGCAGATAGAGAAGCTCTTCCGGGAGTCACCCGCCGAGGGGCAGACGGACATCACCCTCGCGCTGATGTCCGCCTTCGACTCCATCCGCGCCGCGCAGGGGCGAGATCCGTACCTCGCCCGCGCCACCGTGGTCATCATCACCGACGGCGAGGACCGCGTGGACCTGGAGCTCATCCGCCGCACCCGGGCGCCCATGGGCGCGCTGGACATCGCCCTGAGCTTCATCTCCCTGGGCGAGGAGAACCCCGACCTGCGCATGCTGGTGAAGGAGCAGCGCGCCGCGGGCGGCCGCGCCTTCTACCACCACCTCTCCGATGAGGAGATTCAGTGGGCGCGCACCGAGTTCGACACCCCGTGGCGCACGCTGCTCCCCCGGGACGTGCCCACGTCGGGGGACGCGCTGGAGCAGCTGGCGCCCCACCTGGAGGCGCTGGAGGCCGTGGCCGCGGGCCGGGGCACGCCGG
>JBKGHK010001282.1:0-1699 GCA_046520375.1 Pyxidicoccus sp. 3LFB2 | reverse complement strand
GCCTGACCACCTCCTCTGCCAACTCCAACCCTTCGTTTCTTTCTAGTACGCCCTCAGCCCCGTCCCGCCGTGCTGCCCGGGGCGCCGTCATCCAGGCTCCAGCATGTTGTGACGGGAAAGGGTGCATCCAGGGGAGCGGCCAGAGCGGCCGCGAGTCGTGCCTCCCGCTCCAGGCGCTCCAGGCGGTCCTGCTCGGCGCGAGCGAGGTCGCTGCCTCTGCGCTTGCGGAGGACCTCCAGGTAGGGGGCGACGACCTTCCCGACGCGGCAGAGGTCCACGAACCGCAGCAGTTCCTCCTGGGTGCACAGGCCAGCCAGCAGGGCGTCGTTCAGGGCGCGCACGGCGATGGAGTAGCCCAGCTTGTTGCGGTACTTGAAGAGGTCGGCCACGGTCTTCGCCACGCTGTAGACGGGCACGGGGAAGCCGTAGACGGAGCGCTGCTCGATGCCTTCGGACAGCGCGCGACCGGAGAAGCGAACGACCTGGAGCGGTGGCTGTTCCCAGCGAGGCTTCCGCGCCTTCTCGCCGATGGCCATCCAGACCTTGTCGGGTTCAGCGCCCAGCCCGTGGAGCCAGAGCGCGCTCTTCAGGCACAGCACTCCGTGGGGAACACGCTTGGCGGCGACCGCCGTCACATGGAACTGGGCCGAGGTACGGCACCACACGCCAGGAGCCACCTCTCGCAGGAAGCCCAGCCCCAGCATCAACCGCAGCTCGGAGCGGGGCATGCCGCGCGCCTCCAGGTCACGCCATCGCAGCAGCCTCAACTCATCCACCAACGTCAGCACCGCCGGCCGATGCTTGCGCCCCGGCCGGAGTCTCGTCCTGCTCACCATCCTCCACCCCTCCCCAAACCCCCGACATTTCCGAACAGCACGCCGCCCAACCTAGCGGGGAGGGCTGACACCACGCGCGGGACCGAAAGCCCAGCCGGAGCAACCACGCGGCAGGCCAACGCCCCTCACTCCACCGGAAGCCCAGCGGGAGCCACCAAGAGGCGGCTGACACCCCTCACCGCACCGGAAGCCCAGCTGGGGCAACCGGGAGGCGGCAGGCCAACGCCCCTCACCCCACCGGAAGCCCAGAGGGAGCCACCAGGAGGCAGCTGACACCACTCGCCGCACCGGGAGCCCAGCTGGAGCCACCAGGAGGCGGCATGCAAAAGCCGCTCACCGCTCCGGAAGCCCAGCTGGAGCCACCTGGAGGCAGCTGACACCACTCACCGCTCCGGAAGCCCAGTCGGAGCGCACGCACATGGCGGGCCGGCCGCCTCACCCGTCACGCTACGACGCATGGCCTTCATGCACCGCTCACCAGACCGGAAGCCCAGCCGGGGCAACCGCGCGTGGCGGTCCGTCCGCATCACCCGTCGGGCCACGACGCATGGCCCGCTCACCAGACTGGAAGCCCAACCCGGGCAACCGCGCATGGCGGGCCTTCCGCATCACCTCTGACGGTACGACGCATGGCCTTCGTGGAAACCCTCCTCGGGTCCACGGCGTCTGGGCCGCCGGCTTGGACGTGGAGGTGCGACCCGCGCGCGGGACGAGCTTTGAGGTCCGGCCGGCCGCGCCGTGCAGGACAGCGCCCCGTACTGGAAGATGGAGGTGCTGCCCACCGCGCACGGCCTTCTGCGCGCCGGACGGAATGAAGTGCTGCAACAGCCCCGCGGGGCTCTTGCGCGAGGCGGCCGGCCAAG
>JBKGHK010001281.1:0-1700 GCA_046520375.1 Pyxidicoccus sp. 3LFB2 | reverse complement strand
GCCCGGCAGGGCGCGCACCAGGCGCCCACAAGTCGAGCAGCACCGGCACCGGCGAGCCAGGATGGCCCGGTCCAGCGCCTCGCCATTCACCTCCTGCGGCGCTCCCGAGACATCCAGCGCCCCGTGGCACCGGCCGCACTCGGCGGTGCCCTGGGGGCGCGGCTCGCGCACGCGATTGAACGCTCCACACGTGACACAGCGGAACATGACGCCTCCGGTCGCGAAGTCCTTTCATCAACGTAGGGGCCGCCCTGTTCCCGCGCCCTGAAAAGCTCCTCTGCAAGCTCGCTTCCTGGCCGTACGGCGCCCGCCCGGCCCGCAGCTTTTGCCGCCCATGCTCCGCGTGCGCAGCTTTTGCGCGGCTGGTGAGGGCCCCGGAGAGGACGGTGTGGAGCGAGCATTGCAATGACACCGGCCATGCACGGCGGGCATGCAGTCACGCCGGGCAGGGGAGCAGACATGCGGCTGGCCGTCTTCGATACACACCGTTATGACCGCGACGCGCTGGAGAAGGCCAACGCGCGCTTCGGGCATTCGCTGACCTTCTTCGAGCCCCGGCTGACGCCGCAGACGGCACGGCTGGCGGATGGCTTCCCGGCGGTGTGCTCCTTCGTCAACGACAAGGTGGATGCGGCCACGCTGGCGGCGCTGCAGGTGGGCGGGGTGCGGCTCGTGGCCACGCGCTCGGCGGGCTACAACCACGTGGACCTGGAGGCGGCGCGCCGGCTGGACATCCGCGTGACGCGCGTGCCGGAGTACTCGCCGCACGCGGTGGCCGAGCACGCGGTGACGCTGGTGCTCTCCCTCAACCGCCACATCCACCGCGCCTTCGCGCGGGTGCGCGACTGGAACTTCTCCCTCGACGGGCTGGTGGGCTTCGACCTCGCGGGGAAGACGGTGGGCATCGTCGGCACGGGCCGCATCGGCCGCGTGGCGGCCCGCATCTTCCACGGCTTCGGCTGCCGGGTGCTCTGCTACGACGTGCAGCCGGACGCGGCCTTCGAGCAGGAGCTGGGCGTGCGCTACGTCCCACTGGAGGAGCTGTTCTCCGCCTCCGACGTCATCTCCCTCCACGTGCCGCTCACGCCGGGCACGCGCCACATGGTGGACGGGCCGGCGCTGGCGCGGATGAAGCCGGGCGTGGTGCTCATCAACACGGGGCGCGGCGCGCTCATCGACAGCCGGGCCCTGCTGGAGGCCCTGAAGGCGGGCCGCATCGGCGGCGCCGGCCTGGACGTGTACGAGGAGGAGGAGGGCATCTTCTTCCAGGACCTCTCCGGACAGGTGCTCCAGGACGACGTGCTGGCGCGGCTGCTCACCTTCCCCAACGTGCTCGTCACCTCACACCAGGCCTTCCTCACCCACGAGGCGCTCGCCAACATCGCCGAGACGACGCTGGCCAGCGTCCAGGCCTTCGAGCGCGGCGAGCCCCTGGTGAACGAGGTGCGCGCCGAGCAGGTGATTCGCCCGCCCACCGCCGAGCGGTAGGCGCTGGCACACAAGGTGAAGAGGAATCAGGGCACGTAGCCCAACGCCACCCCTGAACCCGGGAGCCGCCATGTCGATTGTCTGCGCCACGAACTTCTCTGAGGCCGCGCTGCGAGCCTCCACGCTGGCCGCGGAGCTCGCCCGGAAGGCGGGAGCGCCGCTGCGCCTGGTGCACGTGCTGAACGCGAACTCCGCGCGGGCCTTCGGGCGGG
>JBKGHK010001280.1:0-1703 GCA_046520375.1 Pyxidicoccus sp. 3LFB2 | reverse complement strand
GGCACTCCCCGCGCTCGGGCTCTGCGCGCTGTGGGCCTTCGTCGCCGTGCGCGTGCCAGCTCCCGGTGGCGAGGGCGCGGACAGGGTGCGCGTGCGTGGAGGGCTCACGGCGCGGGTGCTCGTCAAGCGCGGGGAAGCCGTCTTCGAGCAGGTGCCCGGAGTGGTGCTGCGTCCGGGGGACCGCGTGCGGGTGGAGGTGGAGGACGCGGAGGGAGGGACGCTGTACGTCATGGCCCTCAGTGACCGCGGACGGACCACGCCCCTGCATGGCTTCGCCCAGACGGGTGGCGTGGTGAGGATGGAGCCCGGACGATGGGTGCTGCCTGGAAGCCTGGAGCTCGACGCCGCGCCCGAGCGCGAGGCACTGGTGGTGGTGCTGGTCCCGCCGGACGAACGCGCGCCTTCGGCGGAGGCGGTGCTCCGCTGGGTGGCGGAAGCGGCCCGGGGTGCGGACTTCCCGCCCCGCCCCCCTCCCTTGGCTGGCACCCGCTACGCCATGCGGGAGCTTCCCAAGGAGCAGCCGTGAGGGCCCGGGCGAAGGGGCTGCTCCGCGGGGCCCTCGCGGCGGTGGCCCTGGCGGTCCTGCTGCTGGCCACACGCTCCGCTCACGCCGAGAGCCGCTTCGCGCTCAGCGTGGGCCACAACCTGGGCCAGGGCACGGACGAGCCGCTCCGCTGGGCGGAGCGCGACGCCGAGCGCATGGACGCGCTCTTCGGCCAGCTCGGGGGCGTGCCCGGAGGACCGCCGGCATCCTGCTGCGCGGCGAGGACCCGGCCAGCGTCCGGCTGGCCCTGGCGCGAGTGCGCGGGCGAATCGAGGAGGCACGGCGCACGGGTGAGCGCACCCTGCTGTTCTTCTTCTACTCGGGACACGGCGACGCGGCCGCGCTGCACCTGGGCGGCCAGCCCCTCCCGCTCGCCGAGCTGCGGCGGCTGCTGGCGGATGTGCCTGCCACCGTCACCGTGGCCGTGCTGGACTCCTGCCATAGCGGCGCGGTGGTGCGCGGCCGCGCCAAGGGCCTGTCGTCCGCCCCCGCCTTCGACGTGTCCTTCGTGCGCCAGGTGGGGCCCGAAGGACGGGTGTTCATCACCTCCGCGGGGACGCACGAGGTGGCGCAGGAGTCCGACAGCCTCCAGGGCTCCTACTTCACGCACCACCTGGTGTCGGGCCTGCGCGGCGCGGCCGACGTGAATGGCGACGCGCGCGTGAGCCTCGCGGAGGCCTACCATCACGTCTACCACCGCACCCTGGTGGGCTCGCACGGCTCCACGGCGGCGGTGCAGCACCCTGAGCTCTCCAGCCAGCTCGCGGGCGAGGGCGACCTGTTCCTCACCGCGCTGGAGCGCTCCCAGGCCTGGCTGGAGCTGCCGCCCGCGGTGGGCGACAGCGTGGTGCTGGTGGAGGAGCGCACCCTCCAGGTGATGGCCGAAGTGCAGCCACGCCCGGACGGGCCGGTACACGTGGCGCTGCCCTCCGGCCGCTACCGGGTCCAGGTGCGGCAGGGCGCACAGGTGCTCTATGGCCGCGTGTACCTTCCCTGGGGTGAGCGCCAGAGGCTTCGGCCCGAGTCGCTCGAAGTCCGCACGCTGGCCCTGCATCAGCGCAAGGGCTCGCTGCTGGCGGCCAGCCACTGGCGCCTGCAGGCAGGCCTGGGGGTGGGCCGCGCGTCCACGAGCATGGGGGGGGTGGGGGCCGCGGGCGGG
>JBKGHK010000127.1:0-18911 GCA_046520375.1 Pyxidicoccus sp. 3LFB2 | reverse complement strand
GTCACCCTGCGACACCGACTGGGTGAACGGTCGTGCGCGCATCATCGTGCTGAGCTATCGGAAGGACGATGGCAAACCGCTCACGCCCTTCAGGCCTAGCGACCCGATGTACCCCTACGAACTTCGCGCAGGCCGCTTCCTCTTCGGAGATCCGGACACCATCATCACGGCGGTGGGCCGTTTCGAGGACGACGAGGAAGCCGAAGTCGCCTTGAAGCAAGTGGAGCTGGAGCGGCCCAGCACTCGCTCCTTCATCACCGTCATGGGGCCCTACCTGTTTCCCGAGTCGCCCACGTGCCGGGTCACCCTGCGGGCGCGGGGCAAGAACCCCACCATCGACGCCGCGTCGTGGATTGCCGAGAAGGAAGGCGTGCTGCTGGCGGGCTCCCAGACGCAATGCAAGAACGGCCGGCTGACCAAGAAGGTCACCGTCATGTCCTGCGACGGGATGAAGAACCTGCTCACCGACACCTCGGAGCACGTGTGTGACGAAGAGCCCCGGCATGTCGACACCTGCGTGTACGCGATGGAGCCGGGCGTCGTCCTGCTCAAGCACGCGTACACGCTCAACGGGGTGACCACCATCCGCGCGCGCGCCTTCGACGTGCGCAAGAAGAAGCAGGTCTACAAGCAGGACATCACCAATGGCGGCGGCCTGCCGGGTGGAGACCCGGAGAACCAGCCCGAGACGGACTTCGAGGACGTCGACCAGGACGGCATCCCCGAACTGGTGGTCAGCGTGCCGGACACGGGGCAGCGCACCTCGGTGCGCAAGTGGAAGCAGGGCCGGTTCGTGGAGGCGAAGACGCCATGAGCTATCCGCTGCAGGAGCCGTCGCACAAGTGCCTCACCAAGCCGGAGGTGGTGGCTCTCTATGGCGCGCCCGCGTTCGAGCGCGAGCTCTACAGCACGGATGGCAACAAGAGGTTCGCCAACACGGCGCGGCTGTTTGGCAATCCGCTCATCGACGGCTTCGAGACGAACAACATCGTCCCAGTGTCCCTGGTGGGCTTCGGTGCCGACAAGAGCAAGACCTTCCATGTGCCGGTCCATCGCAAGCTCGCGCCGCTGCTCCAGACGGCCTTCGAGAAGATCAAGGCGGCCCGGCTGCCCTACGTGCTGCATGAGGTGGGCGGCTACTTCTTCCGGTACATGCTCAATGACAGCGTCGGCGCCGCCCTCAAGGGCCGCTCCGAGTACGCCGGCGTCGGTGGCGCGTGGAACATCGAGTACGCGAAGCATGACCTGAAGACCCAGGCCTTCGACCAGGTCATCCCATACGGCAAGGGGCAGACGGCGAAGAAGAACCTGCTCTCCAACCACGCCTTCGGCAGCGCCATCGACATCAACTGGGGAACGAACGACTTCAACAAGACGAAGCCGTTCGACATGCCCCAGAAGATCGTGAGGATCTTCGAGAGCCTGGGCTTCTACTGGGGCGGCTACTACCACGACTACATGCACTTCGAGTACGAGCGCGCCAGCATCGTCGGCATCTCCGACGAGTCGCCGCCGCTGGTGCTCTACCCGTTCGGCGCGGACATGCAGCGCCGCGAGTCGCCGCTGAAGTACTACTTCTTCAACGAGGGCGGCGCGGGCGGCTACTTCCCGCTGGGCAAGCAGCAGAACATCCACGCGGGCGTCCACCTGGAGCCGGACTCGCGCGAGGAGCTGGTCCCCGTCAAGGCGGCCATGCCCGGCTACGTGGTGGCCGCGCGCCTGCTGACGCCCGGCAAGGAAGGCGACGACCCGCTCCTGCTGGAGGCGACGGAGGGCCGGCCCCTGGGCTTCGTCCTCATCAAGCATGAGCTCGCGGCGATGGAGGACGGCAAGCCCGCCGAAGAGGTCCATCCGCTCTACAGCCTCTACATGCACCTGGCCCCGCCCGAGTGGGGCGGCGGGCCGGACGCGGACAAGGAGTTCCAGAAGGCGCCCTGGCTCGCGGCGTTCCTCCAGTTGCAGCACGGCGCGGTGGTCAACCTGGATGCGACGACGGAGGACGCCGGCAAGACGTTCTGGTCCGAGGTGCCGCTGAATCCCGAGGCGGAGAGCTTCAAGGTCCAGGACCGCGCGGAGCCGCTGAAGGGCAAGCAGGCCGGGCGGATGTTCGCCCTGACCAAGCCCAGCCCCGAGGACGTCCGCGAGTCGATTGAGTCCCTCAAGAAGGGCTCCATCATCACCTTCG
The DNA here is from genome assembly GCA_046520375.1 of Pyxidicoccus sp. 3LFB2. Lineage (GTDB taxonomy): Bacteria > Myxococcota > Myxococcia > Myxococcales > Myxococcaceae > Myxococcus. The sequence goes on along the minus strand of JBKGHK010000127.1, from coordinate 16,726 downwards.
ACCGTCCCCTCTTCCCGGTGGCCGCGGGCGACACCGTCGGCTTCGTCTCCAAGGGCCGCGCCGCGCCCAGGACGGGAGGCGCCGCCGCCCAGGGCTCTGCGCCTCCGCCGCCCCGGTACCTGCACTGGGAGCTGTTCTCGCTGAGCGGCGACCAGGGCGGGTTCCACTTCCTCGCCGAGCAGGACCCGGCGCTGAAGGACCTGCTCCTCAAGGTCGAGGAGAAGCGCCCGGACAACTTCCTGCAGATGCCCTCAGACGGGGCGCCGACCGCTGACAACGAGGTGAACACCATCCTCGGCTCCACCGGCGTGGAGGTCGTCCAGGCGTTGCAGCGGGCGCGGTACGGCAAGACGCTCCAGGACTACTTCAACGACGGGACGAAGTTCTTCTCGGCCGGGGATGCCCGCGAGCAGCCGTTCACCTGGCCCCTGCCGCTCACGCTCGACAACAAGCACAAGTTCGCGGGACCCCCGGGCCGGCCGTGCACCCTGGAGGTGCTCTACAAGAAGGCGGGGCAGCCGCTCTCCAAGGAAGTCATCACCCTCAGCCCGAAGAACCAGGCCACGCTGAACGTGACGCTGAACGTGCCCGCGAACGCGGACGCGCTGGCGCTCTGGTCGGCGGACTTCTTCGCGGACCCGGTGGAGGTGGCGCCCAACGTGCTCCGCGAGAAGCGCCTGGAGAGCCGCACGAAGCTCTTCCAGAAGGCGGTGGGCCACCGCTGGCGCAACCTGGTGCTGGACCACATCAACGAGTGGACGCCCAAGGGGCTCGGCACCCAGCTCGACGCGCGCGACGAGGCCGGGCTCTTCGAGCACCTGAAGGACGCGCCCGACTTCACCGTCGAGGCGCTGAAGAAGCAATTGCTGCCGCTGTGCTGGTGGGCACGCCCTGCGACGCGGGAGGACCCGTTTGGCGAAGTCCCCGTGCTGGGGGCCGAGCAGAAGAGCCTCTTCGGCGCGGAGGAGGGACGGCTTCCCGAGGACGCCTCCATCGTCAACATGCACCCCGTCACGGCGCTTTGGCTGGTGGACCTGTTGCTGGAGAAGGAGCGCATCGCCCTGAAGAAGGAGTGGCCTCCGGCCACGCTGAAGCGCGACGAGAGCAACGACAAGCCGCTCTACCTGGGGCTGATCTCCAAGCAGACGACGGCGCTGTCGGGCATGGAGGCGATGGCCGTCCTCGTGCAGCACGGCTACGGCACCACTGACGGCACCACCGCCGCCGACGTCACCTTCTGGCTGGCCCCCAAGGGGGAAGGTGCCGCGGGCCCGCCGCGCATCCTGTGCCGGGCGCCCTATGACGAGGGCGTCGCCCGGGCGCGCATTCGCATCCCCTCCTGGGGACAGTGGGAGGTGTACGCGACCGGGGCCGACGAGAAGCGCTTCGAGCCGGCGCAGACCCAGGCGACGACGTTCGAGGTACCGAAGCCCGTGCTCACCGGGCAGCCCTTCGTGCTCGGCACGCAGCAGGTGAAGTCCGCCTCGAAGCAGGGCCCGTTCCGCCCGCTCACCACCGGCAGCTTCGTCGTGAGCGAGCACTGGCCCGTCGCGCTCGCGGGCTACATCGTCTTCGAGTACTGGAAGGTTCCCCCGCGAGCCCAGCCCGCGCCGGACGTGCCGCCCCTTCCCGCCACCCTGGCCGTGCCCGTCGTCGCGCAGCGCCCTCCGGAGGAACTGACAGCCAACGGGCTCAAGTACAAGAACGGCTTCATCGTGGGCGTGGAGAAGCGGGGCGCAAACCCGAAGGTCACCCCGAACTTCTCCTTCAACGAGTTCGTGAAGCGATCCTCGGGCAACCGGGTCTTCGTCGGCGAGCTGGCGAAGTTCCAGCTCGCCGTCCCTCTGGCCTTGAGACTCCAGCAGCTCCGGGACAAGTGCAAGCCGACAACTCCTGGGGCGAAGGACCTCCAGCTCACGGTGCATCAGCTGTCACAGCTCGGCAACTCGCTGCTCGTCGGCCCCACGCTGGGGACTCCCGCCGCGCTCGACCTGCTCATGGAGAAGGTGGCCCTGCTGCCGCCCTCGGAGCCCGCCGAGCTCTTCACCATCTCCCGCGACGACACCAACGTGGCCCTGCGCATCACCTACCACCCGCCCGCCACGGCGGCCACCGGCCCCCTCGAGCTCGCGTTCGACCCGGCCCCGGCGCTGGGGCGGCTCGCCGCGGAGGTGCTGTCCGCGGAGACGGGCGGAGAGACGCTCCACGTCCGCCCCCGCTTCATCGTCCCGAACACCGGGCACGCGCTCCATCAATCCGGAACGCTCGTTCCTGTCGAGGGCGTGCAGGACCTGTTCACCGCTTCGGCGGCGCAAATCCAGGCCGCGTGCGGCAATGACTTCCTGGAAGTCGTCGCGGACAAGAGCCTGCCCCCGGTGGCCCGGTTCGAATTCGGAGAGCCTCAATACAAGATGGGCGGCAACAAGCTGCGCGTCGAGGTGCCCCTGCATGGCGACGCGAAGCAGTGGCTCGTGGCCGAGCCCCTCCTCAAGCTCGCGGGCGCGTCGCAGAGCAAGCGCGTGGGCACGGTGCTCCAGGCGGACTGGCCCCTGCTCGACAAGAACGGCGCGCACGTTCCCGCCATGTGGAGCGGACCACTCACCTTCACCGCCGAGGTCTCCCAGCCCGGCAAGGTGCTGACGCCCCCTCCTCCGGTGACGCTGCAGCTGGAGGTGAAGCCGCGCCTGGAGCCGCTCACCCACGAGGTCCGCGAGAAGGACCTGGCCCTCCGGGGACAGGGGCACTTCATCCCCACGGACGCGGACTTCCGCGTCTTCTGCGAGCGGCTGGACGCGGCCACGGGCCAGTGGGTGGAGGACCCCACCCTCAACAGCGCCGTGCGCTACAAGACGGCCGGAGACCCCGCCTACGGCCGATGCACCGAGCTGGGCGTGTTCGAGGCCTCCATCCCCAAGCCGGCCCTGAAGAAGGTCGGCGGTCCCTTCCGATTCACCTGGCGCCGCCGGCCGGACCGGGCGGGCGCGTCCCGCCCGGTGCTGGGCGTCCTGCTCGACGAGCAGACCACGCCGGAAATCACGCTTGCTGAGTTGGGCCTCTAGCCACGGCGCACAGCCGCTCCCGAACCATGCCCCCACAGAACTCCGAGCAGAACGCCGCACCGCCGCTCACCTGGACCGGCCCCCAGGAGGCCGAGGCCACCCACGTGAGCGCGGGCTACCGGGACGCGCTGTCATTCGTCCTCGTGCCGCGCACGTCCCTCAAGTTCGACCCGCCGGACGCCGCCGCCGTGCGGCAGCTCAACAGCCCCGGTGACCTGCGCATCGAGGTCCCCATCCGGGGCAAGGCGGTGAACTTCGAGCCCGGGGTGACGCTGCCGTGTGAGCTGTCCTGGCTGGTGCGGCACGGGACGGGCTCGCCGATGGGAGCTCCCGTGGGCAACGCGACGCTGAAGGTCGACGCCAACGGCAACTTCCAGGTGCTGGTGGATGGCAGGACGCCCGTCGTCGACCTCGTCACGCACAAGCTCATCAACCAGGGCCTGCTGGGCTACTCCGTCACGCCGAAGTTCCCCCACGCGGAGGCGTCCGAGCTCGCGCCGGTCATCCGCTTCAACAACCCGTGCGCCATCAAGACGAAGAAGCCGGAGCCGGCGAACACCCGCATTGGCGAGCTGGTGACCTTCACGCCCCAGTTCGCGTCCGTGCTCAACAGGGCGGACCTGGAGCTGCGCGTCGTCGAGCTGGACGAGGGCTCGGGCGAGGTGTCCTCCGGCGCGGGCCGCTACGCCTTCACGCACCGGTGGGCGCCGGCTGCCTTCTACACGTTCCGCAGCAACAGCAGCGTGGACTGGGCCATCGGCTTCACGGATGACTCCTGCGAGCACTTCGCGGACGTGGGCGACGAGGAGGAAGGCGGCTACGAGTTCGGCTGGGAGCTGTGGGGCCGCAGCACCCCGGACGCACCCCAGACGCTGCTGGCGTCGGACAAGAACTTCCTCACCCTGCCCAAGCCCCACCTGGAGCAGCTGAAGGTCGAGTACGACCGCTCCTGGGATGGCACCTGGGAGGTCCACGGGAAGATTCTCAACGTGGCCTCTCGCGCCCACCTCCAGCTGGACGTCGCGGTGGTGCAGCCCGCGGCGCCTCCGGCCACGACGCCCGCGGCCTCGCCGCTGCTGACGCCCCGGCCGCTGACGACCTCACCGCTGTCTCCGCTGCTGTCCACGGCCCAGGCCGGAGCCACGACCACGCCCGCCGGAGAGGACCACCGGACCGAGACGGTCCGCGTGCAGCTGGGCCCCGACGGCATCTTCGAGGCCAACCTGGGCGAGCGGCACTGGGGCGTCAGCCTGGGCTCGGGCCCCGCCGTGGCGCCTCCGAAGGGCTACGCCGTCATCACCCTCGTGGCGGCGGCGCGCGAGGGCAAGCCCGGCCCCCTCCAGCCCTACCTCAACTTCGACGAGAACAAGTACTCGCCCTACAAGGAGGACAAGCTGTCGTGGGACGTGGACGCGCCGTGGGTCTGCTCGGAGGAGGCCACGTCGCTGGCGACGCGTCCGCCCAGGCCCACGCGGCGCAAGCGGGGCGTGTCGTCCAGTCCGGCGCCCGGCCCCGAGGTGGGGGACCCGAAGACGCCCATGACGTTCGATGACATGTGGCAGGACATCATCGCCTGGGAGGGCGTGGTGCCGTACATGTACCTGGACACGGAGGGCTATGTGACGGTGGGCGCCGGCAACCTGCTCACGCACATCGAGCCCAAGCGGGCGGGAGACAAGCTCGCCGCCAAGACACACCCGTTCCAGAACGTCGACCTGGGCCGGGCCGCCACGCCCGAGGAAATCACCGAGGCCTTCAACAAGGTGAAGGCCATGCACAAGGGCCTGTTCTACACGGAGTACGCGCAGCGGCCGAAGATTGCCCTCACCGACGCGTACAGCAAGCAAGTCGCAAAGGAGCGCTACGACACCGAGTTCCTGCCCGCGGTGAAGAACGGGTTCCCCGACTTCGAGACGTACCCCCGCTCGGCGCGGCGCGCGATTCTCGACGTGACGTACAACGTGGGCGTCTCCGTCCCCACCGCGTGGACGAAGCTCATCGCGGCGGTGAAGGCCCGCAACTGGACGACGGCCGCCGTCGAGTGCCGGACCAAGCCGCAGAACCCCGAGGACTCGCGCAACGAGTGGCGCAAGGCCCTCTTCCTCTACGCCGCCCGGGTCGACTGGAAGCGGCCCGGCGCGTGACGCGGTGCTTCCGGGAGCGTGGCGAGGCGCCTGCCCGCCCGCTTCCCGGTGAGCCGTCATGGGGTATGAGCAGACACCGAAGCGCGTGGAATATCGTCTCGCGCCATGACCGACCCCAATGCCTCTCTGTATGACCGTCTCGGCGGTGTCTACGCCATCGCCGCCGTGGTGGATGTCTTCATCGACCGCATCATGGTGGACCCCGTCCTGAACGCGAACCCGCTGGTGGACGAGGCGCACCACCGCGTCCCGAAGGCGGGCTTCAAGTACCTCGTCACGGAGATGGTGTGCATGGCCACGGGCGGCCCGCAGCGCTACACGGGCAAGGCCATGAAGGAGTCCCACCACCACCTGAAGATTACCGGCGCCGAGTGGACTGTCTTCGCCGGCCACTTCAAGGCGGTGCTGGACCAGTTCAAGGTGCCCGAGGCCGAGCAGCAGGAGCTGTTCGCCATCGTCGCCACCACGCGCGGCGACATCGTGGTGGAAGAGCCCCAGGCCGAGCGCAAGGCGGGCTGAAGCGCCTCCCGCTTCGACTCACAGCGTGGCTTGGCTGAATTGAGCCCGCGACAGGCTCCCTCTTCCTGCTGGGAGAGGGGCTCCCGGCGCGGGCCGCGCTGTCAGGGGCGCTACTTCACCCGCTCGATGCGGTGCTTGCGCCCCTTGATTCGCCCCTCGCTCAGGCGCTGGAAGGCCACGCGCGCGACGCGCCGGGCGACGGCCACGTACGCGATGTGGTCCTGAATCTCAATCTTGCCGACGTCGGTGGCATTGAGTCCGCCGGCCTCCCCCGTCAGGGCGCCGAGGATGTCTCCGGGCCGCATCTTGTCCTTGCGTCCGGCGGAGATGTAGAGCGTCTCCCAGTTGGACTCGAGCTTCACCGCATTGCGCGGGTCCGCGGAGGGCAGCGCCTCCACGTCCCCCTTCTCCATCTTCACGCCGGTGGCGTGCTCGATGTCCTCCACCTTGCGCGTGTCGCGCGGCGTGACGAGGGAGATGGCCAGGCCCGTGCGGCCCGCGCGCCCCGTGCGGCCGATGCGGTGCACGTACGGCTCGGGCTGAATCGGCAGGTCGAAGTTGATGACCGCGTCCAGCGCCTCCACGTCGATGCCCCGCCCCGCCACGTCCGTGGCGATGAGCACGCGGGTGCTCAGGTTGCGGAACTTCGCCATGACCTTGTCGCGCTCGAACTGCTCCAAATCGCCCTGCAACCCGTCCGCGCTGACGCCGGCCTCGGTGAGCGCCTGCTTCAGCTCCGTGACGGTCGCCTTGAGGTTGCAGAAGATGATGGCGGACGCGGGCTGGTACTGGCGGAGGATGCGGACCACCATCGCCGTCTTGTCCTCCACGGCGCAGTCGTAGCGCAGCTGCTGAATCGCCGGCACCGCGTCCGGCGCCTCCTCCACCGTCACGCGCGTGGGCTTCTTCTGGAAGGTGCGGCTCAGCGCCTCGATGTCCGGGGGGAACGTCGCGGAGAAGAGCACCGTCTGCCGCGACGCCGGGGTGGTGGAGAGGATGCGCTCCATGTCCTCACGGAAGCCCATGTCCAGCATCCGGTCCGCCTCGTCGAGCACCACCGTGGCGAGCGTGCTCGGGTCCAGCACCTCCCTGTCGAGCAGGTCCAGGATGCGGCCCGGCGTGCCCACGGCGATGTGGGCGCCCTTCTCCAGCGAGTCCACCTGGGGGCGGATGGGCTGGCCTCCCGCGAGCACGAGCACCTGGAGGCCAGGGAGCCTGCGGGCCAGCTTGCGAATCTCTCCGGCCACCTGGGCGCACAGCTCGCGCGTGGGGCAGAGCACCAGCGCCTGGAGCCTCCGGTTGCCCAGCCGCACCCGCTGGAGGATGGGGAGCGCGAAGGCGGCCGTCTTGCCGCTGCCCGTCTTCGCCTGGCCGACGAGGTCCTTGCCCTCCAGCAACACGGGGATGCTCTGGGCCTGGATGGGCGTGGCGGTCTTGAACTCCAGCTCCTCCAGGACCTGGAGCAGGGGGGGAGCAAGCGGGAGCGCGGAGATGTCCATCACGGCCTCGAAGGAAGAGAGGGGGCCCTTGTAGCAGCCGGCGGACGAGGGACAAGCCCGTCCGCCCCGGAGTTTCACGCCTGGACGCTCGGAGGCCCTCAGGTGCTGAGGGCCCGGACGCGGCCGGCGAGGTTCTGGGTGAAGAGCCGGTAGATGCGCAGCGCGGCGGCCTCGTGGGTGTCCAGGTAGTGCTCGAAGTCGGAGCGGCTGATGCGCAGCGCCCGCACCTGGGTGCGCGCCTTCACCTGCGCCGACACGGGCGCGTCCTGCACCAGCGAGATTTCACCCAGGTACTGGCCCGGCCCCAGCGTGTTCAGGTGCCGCGCGTCCTCTTCGGGTCCACTGAAGACGTCCACGGTGCCGTCCATCAGGACGAAGAGGCCCGTGCCCGGCGTGCCCTTCTCCAGCAGCACCGCCCCCGGAGCGATGATGACCTGCCGGGCGAGCCGGTAGAGGTCCTTCATGTCCTCCAGCGACAGCTCGCCGAAGATGGGAATGGCCTTGAGGAAGCGGTAGCCATTGGCCGCCGGAGCGGAGGCGCCCACGGAGCGGCGCAGCAGCATGGCCTCGGCTTCCGCCTCCATGCCCATGCGGCGCAGCAGGCGCGCCTTCTCCGTCACCAGGCCCGGCTCCGCGCGGGCCTCCTCGGAGCTGCTCAGCGCGTCCGCCAGCACCGCGAGCGCCCGGTGCGTGAAGCCCTCCGAGTCCAGCAGCGTGCTGATGCGCAGCACCGCCTCCACGTAGCGCGAGTCCTCGGCCTTCACTCCGCCCAGCGCCTCCACCTCGGCGTGCGCCTGGCCCAGCTGGCGATAGAGGTCCGCCGCCTCGAAGGGACGGCCCAGCCGGACGAGGCACTGCGCCATGGACTCGCGTGCGCCCAGGTTGCGGTACACGGCCAGCGCGCGCTCCAGCGCTCCGGCCCGCTCGAAGGCCGCCGCCGCGCGCTCGGACTCACCGGCGCGCAGGTACGCCTCGGCCGCTTCGAGGTACTGGCCGCTCTGGACATAGAGGTCCGCCACGGTGGCGTCCTCGCCATCGCCGTCCATGAGCCGGGCCGCGCCGAGGAAGTCGCGTGCGCGCCGGAGGACCTCCACCAGGCCGCGGCGCTCCTTCACCGGCCGCTGGGCGGCCTCGCGTCTCAGGCGCTCGCGCTGGGCGGCCCCCAGCTCCTCGTAGAGCTGGGTCGCCTGGTCGGTCTCCTCCTGCTCCATCAGCGACCGCACCGCCCGCAAGGCGCCCTCGGCCGGGGTGTTGATGCGCCCGCCGCCTTCTCCCTGGCCGCCTGCCGTTCCTGCCATGTGCTGCCTCCCCATCCCGTCAGACCGGCCAGCATACGCCGGGTCCGGGCCATTCTCCCGTCGGAATACGGTGTCAGGCGGGCCCCCCCGGGCGAGACGCTGCCGGGCGGGGTGTTGGCGCGGAGACAGCAGCGCCGGGAAGCGCCCTACCCCGGTGGCTTCTGGCGCTCGGCCAGGTGGCGCTTGGAGGCCGCCGCGCGCCAGGCCTCCTCGAGGAGCTTCGCGAGCGTCTCGCGGCGGACCTTCGCCATGCGGACGAGGAGGTACTCGGGGTAACCGGCGTAGTGCTCGGTGAAGTAGAAGGTCTCCGGCTCGGCGCGGGTGAGCACCTCGCGGGCCTCCGGGTCGACCTTGAGGACCAGGGACTCGCCATCCGGGTGGAGTCGCGCGATGAACTTCTTGCGCACCCGGAAGGCGGGCGTGCCGTAGGCGGTGCCCTCCTCCATGCCGGGCAGGGCCAGTGCCAGCTCGCGCACGGTGTCGAAGGTGAGTCCTGGCTTCGTGCCCCCGCGTGCGGTGCTCCGGGGGGCCTGTGTGTCGGTGGGCCGTGGGCCTGCGGCCTTGCGCGCGGTGTTCCGGGTCGCCGAGGGCTGTGTTCCTGCGGCCTTGCTCGCCTTGCTCCGAGTGCCCCGTGTCGCCATGGTCTGAGTGCCTCCTGGGAAGCCTCACGCAAGCATGGCCAGTGCGCCCGGGATTGGAAATTCGTTACCCTCAAGGACATGCGGAGTGCTCTCGTCCCCACCGTGTCGCTCTGGCACCCGCCCCTGCTGCCGGGCGTGCAGGTGGTGCGCGTGGAGGCGGACTCGCGGCTGTGGTCCGGCCACTCCATCCAGTACGCCATTGGCGTGACGCACGCGGGGGCCTTCGACTTCTGGTACCGGAAGCGCGTGTGGACGCATGGGCCCGGGCGGCGGCTGAAGCTCAAGGAGCCGGGGGAAGTCCACCGCGATGTCCGTGTGCACGCGCCCGTCACCGCACAGTCCGTCGCCTTCGCGCCCCGGTTGGTTGAGGAGGCCGCGCGGCAGCTCGGCCTGCCCGCGACGCCCCACTTGAGCGCCGCGCTGAGCCAGGGCACGGGACGCTGCGAGGCCGCCGCGCTGGCGCTGCATGCGGCGCTGACACGGCGCTCTACGGACAGGCTGGAGTGCGAGTCATTGCTGACGGAGACGCTCGACGCGTTGCTCACGGAGTACGCGGAGCGCTCGCCGACGGAGTGCCCCGAGCACCGGCCCGCGGCCCTGCGGGCGCGAGAGCACCTGCGCGCGTGCTTCACGGAGAACGTCGGCCTGGAGGCGCTCGCGAGCAGCGTGGGCCTGAATCGCTTCCACCTGCTGCGCGTGTTCCGCGCCGAGTTCGGCCTGCCCCCGCACGAGTACATCACGCACCTGCGGGTGGCTCGGGCGAAGGTACTGCTGGCGCAGGGAATGGCGGCCGGAGATGTCGCGGCCGAGGTGGGCCTCTACGACCAGAGCCAGCTCAACCGACACTTCAAGCGCATCGTCGGACTGACTCCGGGCCAGTACGCGCGGGCCGTGCGTCAATAACGCCCAAGCGCCGCAGGCACCCTCCCCGCAGCGTTCGAGCGACTCCTTCGACCCATCCGGGGCAGCAAACCGGACGAGCAATTAATACTACTTGGTCATTTTCTCCACAGGCCCGGCAGCTTCACCTGCGGAAACACCCTTGGGAGGCCGGAGAAAGTCTTTCGGATCTGCGCTTCTCAAGAAGGCTATCGATGTGCCCCGATAGTATTAGCGTCGGCAGTCAGAGTAACAATACGTGATCTCGCAACCAACATTGGCCGCCCGCGAAGAGGCATCCCCCTGGGCGATCCGACATGCTCTTGAGCATGTTCCAAAGAGCCCTCCACTAGATCCAAAACCGGCGAAAGACCCACATGCCGCACCGTTGTCTTTCCTGATCGCCTCACATACGACTACGCAATTTCGTGTTGCGAACCCCTCCACCTCATCGACCGAGGATTCGCTTTCGCTTGGTGTCCCACTGTCATTGCTCTGGGAAGGCCCATTCTGGGTGTCGGTGCCTGATTGATTTTCCTCGGAGCCCTGCTCGCCAACTTGCGGATCTAAGTCGTCGATCGCGGAACCACATCCCAAGTAAAATAAGCACACAAGGGTATAGAGTATTGGTAGGAGTGCTAGGCGCTTCATTCTCTCTCCTGACTACTGTTAATATGCGGTGAGGATCGCCCTCTCTAGTTGAGAGGGCGTTGGCCACTCAGGCATACCGCTACCGGCAGGACTGACTACACGTCGTAAGCCGGCAACCTGCCTGCGCTGCTTGACCCTCGGCACTTTCCCATGCGCGCCTGCAGGCTTTGGTGCAACCTCCGAGGAACGTCGTCGAGCCCCTTCCGGTGAAAGGGGAACAGGCAGCCCCGGTTGAAATGTCGACAGCGCTGCACTGGACCACGCAGTTCCTGGCGAACTCCTGAACCTCCCCCTCATCAGAGGGTTCGTCACTCCCCGGGCGCTCCACGGGAGGCTGCTCCTCCGTCTGTGGCACCGGCTCTTCTGCAACGGGACCACATCCAGCACCGAGGAGGCTCAGAAAACCACAACTGATCAAAAGCAAAGCAAGCCGTTTCATTGATGCTCCGTTTCTTGGAATGGCGCTATGAACGCCAGGGCCAATCTGGAGTTGCATTGATGGTTCTGAAAGAGGTTCCGCAGGGATGTAGGTACACAAGATATTCGACCAGTTGGCCTGAAACCTTAGGAACTGTTGAAGCCCTCCTCCGAGGCCGCATCCGCTACGCCTTCTTTCAGTTCGGCTGTTGCATGGCGCTGCCTCTCATTCTCTGGTTTTGATAAAACTTCCTAATGACTAGTGATTTTAAACCCTCTCTGAGCGAGGTGCCCTTAGGAGAATCGCTGTGATTCAAGGGAAGCAAGAAAGTCATATTAATCACCCCTCTGCGTCATGGCTGAATACGCTCATTAAAGCCTAGGTGCATCAGGATGCCCAACCGGGGTGGGGGAAACCAACAATGACAGCCAGACTACCGATGCAACTGACGCTGCTTCTGGTGGCCTTCACACTTGCGCCGCGCACAAGCCATGCAACCTTGCCGCCTCTGATCATCACGAGCACAACCGTTTGCCTGGAAGATAGGCGGATGACCATCTTTGGAGAGAACTTTGGCAACACCGTTCCTGGAGTCAGCCTCGCCGGTTCAGAGCTCATCGCCACCAGCCACAGCATGACGGCGCTTGAAGTGAATCTGCCTCCGACAGTCGCGGCAATCCCTGGCACCTACCTGCTCACCGTTACTGTCCTGGACCCGGCGGCCACGGGGTATGACCGCTTCAATGTCAGCTTCGGAATGGGGGGCCTGCGGGCCCTCAGGGGGAACTTGGGCTCCAGGGGTTTGCTGGAAGTCAGGGACCTGCGGGGCCCCAGGGCGCGGCTGGGCCCTCGGGACCGCAGGGGCCCCAAGGGCCTGACGGTGAAATGGGCCGCCAGAACCGCGAGGAGAGGCAGGACCCGCCGGGCCCCAAGGCCAAACCGGTGAACAAGGCCCCGCAGGCCTGGGCGGAGCTGTGAGGGGTATGTTTCCCTCCATTCAAACCGCGCCGCTCCTCACGCCCGGCAGCCCCTCTTCGGCCATGGTCCCCGGCGTCTCCTCCACCTATACACTGACAGAGACCAGCACGATTGACATTGAGGCCAGCGGCACCGCGATCGCCTCTGAATCAAACTGCCGTTTCACGTTCTTAATCAATGGCGTGGAGCTTTCAGATCCTGGCACCTTTTCGAGCGGGCACTGGTCCATGAATCGCTTCACGTCCCGCACACCTGGGACATACACAGCCACACCGAGACAGACAAACACCAACATCTCACAAGGCAATGGCCACCAAGCAGCAAACAAATACATTAGCAACCTATTGAGGACCCAACGCAAATGCGCGTCACGGTCATCAAGAATCCTTAGAGCGCTTTTTCAGAGCCATTGGCGTAGGCTAGCTCGTGCCGGTGCTGCGGGTATGAACTGAGAGTTCATGCCCGACGCATTGTGGAGCCAGATGGATCCCCTGTTGCCTGCACGTCCGCCCCAGCTCAAAGGCGGACGGCCGTAGTGTGATGACCGCGATTGACTGCGCGGCATTCTCTTCGTCCTCCGGACGGGGCTGCTCTGGGACGAATTGAGGAGGCGTCGGCAGGTTCAGGACTTCGAGGTCAAAGGCGCGTATTGGTGCTGCTGCTGGGCGACGTGAAACTCGCGATGCTTGGCGAGATTCGTCCGGATCGCATGCCGCGCGGAGTCGGGTAATGGGTCCCACTGCAGATGGAGCCCGGGCCTGAGACCGAAATGGAGCGCTGTCTCGCGCTGCAGTTGGTGCGATCCGATCAATGTGCCGTCCTCCGCGAACGAAATCAGGCCCTGGTCGAAGAGGTTGTCCAGGGGCACCGAGAGCAGCAGACCGTTGTTCACGTCGCCGCGCAAGGACTCGTCCAGTCGCCACGCCACGATATGGGACGCGCGGAGTTGTCCATTGCAGGGAGCGCCGTGCACTGAACACAATTCGGACCAGCGACACAGGAGTTCACGCCGGAACGCCGCATGCTGCGGCCCCCGAACCCAAATTTCACGGAGGATTTCGGACGCGCGAAGATTCGGACTGGCGTCCAGCGTCGATGGCATGAGTTCAGTTGCGGTGGAAACGAGTAACTTCCATCGCAGCGCTTCGAGGATGCTGGCCATGCCCTCAGCCCGGTTGCCCCGCTGAGTGGTCGCATAGGCCACATGCCCATTGAGAGAGGCAATCAAGTTCGGGAGCGACTCCGCGCCGTGGCGAGCCAAGATGCTGTCCGCGAAGTGCTGCATCGCATCCGAGCTCATGGGAGATTTGAAGGTCTTCCCCAACCGCAGGTTGCGATAGTTATTGAGCAGCACGCCGGCGCTGTTTTCCTTCAGCGCCTGTTCAGCGACCAGCTTGGCAATCGCATCCGACCGCTTGATGCGACCATCGAAGACTTTCGCCGCCCATTCACAAGCGACCACGTACTGTGCCTGCGTGAGCGTTGGGGCTCTCGTTCTTCTTGGCATGCCTTCAGCCTCGTCGTGAGGTGCAAACAAGTTTACCGCTTCGTCTATTGAGCATAGCGCACCTTCAGTGAATCCTTCAGCGTGTCGGCATAAAGGAGACCTCTCACCAGTGAGCGCCCAAGGCCTGCCTCTGGCGCAGTCATTGACCGCTACCGACGCCAATGACTGCAAAGAGGCGCTGCCTCTGCTCGACGATAACAAACTGGTGAGGAGTCCGCGCGGCCTGCCGCGCAAGCGCCTGCGGACGGTGCACGCGGACAAAGCCTACAACCATCATTTCATCCCCCAGGGCTGCGGCTGTGCCACATCGCACGTCGGGACATCGACTCCCAGCTCGCCCATCAGCGCAGGCGAAACCAAGGCCTGCTCTCAAGCTCGCCAAGAATCTCCCGCTGCCTACGCTCCTTCCATGGAACTCCTACAGTCCAAGGGCCAGCAACCGTTCGAGCCGAGCGTGGATCTGACGCAGTCGAATCTCGCGTCAATAACGCCCAAGTGCGAGTCGCGCTCCTCACGCTATTGCTGACGGCCAGTAGCTGCCGCGCACCCATGAGGCGCGGCCCCCTCCCCCGATGAGGCGTGACGATGAGTGACATCCCTGTTCGCGGTACCCTGCTCCTGGCCGCATGCCTGCTGGCGGCCCCGGCCTTTGCGCAGGCTTCGAAGTCCGCGGAGGGCGGCTCGCAGGCGCGGCCCGCCAGCGGCCTGCGGGTGACGTGGCTCGGCCATGCGGCGTTCGAGGTGGTGTCTCCCGGCGGCACCCGGCTGCTCATCGATCCGTGGTTGAAGGAGAACCCGAAGACTCCGGCGGCGTGGAAGGAGCTGGCCCGCTTCAGTCAGGAAGACACGAAGCCCGCGGCCATCCTGGTGACGCACGCGCACGGAGACCACGCGCCGGACGTGCCCGAATTGGCCCGCGTGAGTGGAGCGCTGGTGGTCACCACCGGTGAGCACCTGCGGGCGATGAAGATTCCGGAGGCGCAGCAGCACAGTGTCAACGTGGGCGGCTCGTTCCGCCTGGGGGATGTCACCGTGCACGCGGTGCCTGCGATGCACTCGGCGGACCCGGGAGGCCGGCCGCTCGGCTACGTGGTGACCTTCGCCGACGGGCGCTCGCTGTATCACACGGGTGACACGGGGATTTTCGGGGACATGGAGCTCATCCACGAGCTGTATCACCCGGACATCGTGCTGCTCACCACCGGAGGCGCCCGCTGGGGTCTGAATCCGAAGACGGCGGCGCTGGCCATCCGGAAGTACTTCAAGCCCTCCATCATCATCCCCATGCACTTCGGCACCTTCGAGCCGCTCGCGGCGGAATCCGAAGTGCGTGCGGCCTTCGCCGGGGACAAGCGCGTACGCTTCCTCACGCCGGGGCAGGCCACCGTGCTCTGACTTCGAGCGACGCATGGAGAAGCCCGAGGTTCTCGCCACCGGCACCGGGGGTCGGCGTCATGCAGGGTCAGGGCACCTTCTCCAGGGCCTCATGTGGCGGTCGGGCGACGGGCGCGTGGGACTGTCCGCGCGGGTCGGCCCGGGCTTCACCTTCACCGACGTGCGCGACCTGGAGGTCCGCACCGGAGCGCTGCGCCTGAAGCCGGTATACCCCACGGCCTCGCTGAGCCTGCTCGTCGTCCTGTAGGCGTCTCGCCATGCCTGGCACCCGGCGCCTGTCCGGGATGCCAGGCGGCGCAACCGGACGTCACCGCCCCGGAGCCCAGGAGTCCCCGGTGATTTCCATGATGAATGGCAGCTTCAGCAACACGCCCACCTGGGTCGACTCGCGAAAGCCTCGCAGCTTGGGGTCATACATGCCCTGGAAGCTCGCGTAGCCAGCGAGATAGGCGATGGTCAGCAGGCCGCGCACCTGGATGCCGCCACCCAGACGCCCCCGGCTCAGCTCACCGACGACGCCAAGGTCCAACCCCACCGGCCCCCAGCCCACCTCCGGCCCGAAGCTGATGCGCGTGGCCCGGTTGGGCAGCGAGTGCACGAGTCCGCGTAGCCGCCAATCCACACCATGTCCCGCGTCCGGAGCTTCACCATGCTCGCCTCGACGCCGAGCACCGGGTACAGCGTCCCGGTGGGGAACAGCTCATGCGGGGACTCGGGCTCGTCACCGCCCATGCCCAGGTTGAGGCCCATGGACAGATAGGTGCCGTCGTACATCCGCGTCGCCACCTGCATCCGCTCCGGCTTGGGCTCACGGCCCCGCCGGCCTCGCCGGGCGGCCTCGCCTTCCGTGGCGCCCAGCCCCACCCAGAGCACCCCCAGCGCCGCGAGGAACGACGCCGCGCTCCGGGCACGGTGCAGCCACTTCGAATCACCAGGACGGCGCATGCCTTCCATGATGCCGCTCCCGGATGGCGCCACACCATCCGGGTAGGGGCGGACCCGCCGACGTGGAACGCCGTGCGGGCCCGCCGTGCTGCGTCAGGCAGGGCTCACCAGAAGTGCTCCTGCTCAATCGTGACGACCTTGCGTGACTCCGGGAACAGGATGACGAAGAGCTTGAAGTCCGAGCCATACAGCGGGCTGGCATAGGACGCCACGCGCACGTCCTCCGTGCCGTTGCTGTACGTGGCGAGCAGCTGCTCCGGCACGTCGAAGGTGGAGAAGATGGTGAGCAACTGGGGCTCCAGGTCCGCGTACGGGAAGGTGCCGGTGGCGGAGTAGGCGGAGTCGTCGAAGAACGGCATCGCTTCGACGGTGCGGGTGGCCATCTCCAGCGTGGGCAGCCCCGTGTGCGGCCAGGGGAAGCTGTACGCGGTCAGCCAGCCGTTGCACGCGCCCTCGCAGCCCCAGTAGATGTCCGTCTGCGTCTCCTCCAGGGCCGGCGTCAGGGGCTCCTCGTCGAGCAGCAGCGCGTAGCCGGCAGGGGCCGGCGTCGTGGCACAGCCGCCGCTGACGCAGTCGGCCTGGAGCCGGAAGCGCTTGCCCGCGCCGGTGCCGCTGCTCACCACGACGAGGTACTCGCCGCCCGTGAGGGCGACGGAGGAGATGCGGCTGAGCTGGCCGTAGCCGGAGTCATCATCCTGGGCCAGCAGCGTGGTGCCATAGCTGCCATCCGCGCGCCGGGGCCCGTACACGAACAGGCCCGTGTCCAGGTACATGCTGCTGCCCAGGTGCGTCA
>JBKGHK010001279.1:0-1704 GCA_046520375.1 Pyxidicoccus sp. 3LFB2 | reverse complement strand
GGGGGTGCGGCAGCGCGACGAAGGCGATGAGCAGCGCGGCCAGCGGCAGCAGTTTGAGCACCGTGAGCGAGGTCCACGCCCGCGCCGAGACGCGGATGCCCGAGGCCACCACGGCGGCCAGCACCGTCACCAGGACGGACGCCAGGGCGCGCTGGCCCAGGGGGCCCTCCAGGCCGAGGGAGGGCGCCAGGGCCTGGGACAGCCCGGCCACCACCGCGGAGGTGCTCAGGAAGGCGCTGACATAGGCCACCCAGCCGACGAGGAAGGAGGCCCGCTCGCCGAAGGCGCGCGCGCGAAGACCACGGGCCCTCCGTCCGAGTCGAAGCGGCGGCCCAGCACCGCGAAGGCGAGGGCCACAGGCACCAGGGCCAGCCCGGTGAGCGCGAAGGCGAGGATGGCGCTCGCGCCGGGTGCCTGGGCGGCGACCTCGGCCGGGGCGAAGAAGATGCCCACGCCCACGATGCCGTTGATGCCCAGTGCCAATAGCTGCAGCGGGCCGACCGGGCGTTCCTGGGACGTCGCGACAGGGGTGGCGGGAGCAGTCACGGCCGGGACTTCACTACAAGCCTGGCCCAGGCACCAACCCACCCGGGGACAGCGTGACCTCTTGCGCTTCGCAGGTGCCCGCCCGCCGCAGGCGGCACCGCAGCTCTCGCTCTTCCAGGCACATATTCGTTAGAGGCAGGTCCGCGGCTCTCGTGCTTTGAGTCCCCTCGCCGCAGGCGGCACCGCGCCCCCTCGCTCTTCCAGGCACCCACTCGCTAGAGGCGCCCCCCCTCGCTCTTCCCTGCCCCCACACGCCGGAGGCGGCACCACGGCTCCCTGCCCCTCTCAGTCGCCAGGCGGGCGAGCGGGCTCCGCTACACTTTCCGTACGGGCCGGGCGATATGTCGGCGGCCTCCCGACGTTGCCGTGTGGGAACCGTGCCGGGCCGGTGTGTCAGACTGCCGGACCGGGCGCCAAGGAGAACGCGAATGCGTCGGTACGGGATGCTGCTGGGACTGGGACTGGTGTGCTCGACGGGGTGCTCCACCCTGACCCGCGGCCTGGGCGCCGTGCCCGACGAGGAGACCGGCAAGTACGAGACGCCCAAGCAGGAGACGGTGTTCCTGGTCCCCGTCGAAGACGCGATGATGATGACCCGGCGCATCCTCGAGGAGCAGCGCTACGACGTGCTGGAGAAGGAAGGTGGGCTGGAGATGTTCACCTCCGCCCATGAGCCCGGGAAGAACACGCTCGGCTCGCGCTCCTACGAGCGCTACTACATCAAGGGCGAGAAACTCGGCCCCCGGCAGTCCATCGTCCGCGTCTTCCGGCTCCGCTACGATGAGAGCAACAAGGTGCTGGAGATTCCGCCCCAAGCCATGGGCGCCCGGGACGTAGCGCTGTCCATCGAGGACAACAGCCACCCCTTCGACGCCCTCCAGGTCTACAAGACCGCGCCCGACCTGCAGGGCAACCGCATCATGGACGGAGCCGGCGCCTTCAAGGACGCGCCGGGCATCGAGGGCTTCCAGCTCGTCCGGGGCAACCGCGACGTGGGCATCGAGCGCACGCTGCTGGAGCGGCTGGAGATGGTGCCCTCGCTGGAGCTGGTGGGCGGCAACACCGCCGTGGCCGCCGGCTCCGTCTCCCTGACCGGGTGGGTGGAGCCGAGCGAGGCGACGCCGCTGCTCGCCGCCGAGTGCGGCACGCCCGTGGACG
>JBKGHK010001278.1:0-1705 GCA_046520375.1 Pyxidicoccus sp. 3LFB2 | reverse complement strand
CCGAGACGGCCGCCGGCCGCGCGGCACGCTCACCTGCACCGTCGCGGCGGGCAGCAGCATGCTGAACACAGAGCCCCGACCCGGCTCGCTGCGCACCTCCAGCTCGCCCCCGTGCGCGCGGACAATCTGCTGGCAGATGGACAGCCCCAGGCCGGTGCCCTCACCGGTGGGCTTGGTGGTGAAGAAGGGCTCGAAGATGCGGGGCAGCACGTGCGCGGGGATGCCCACGCCCGTGTCCACCACCTCCACGCGCGCGCGGCCGGTGACGTCCGTGCTGGTGCGCACCCGCACCTCGTGCAGCGTGGGGCTGCCCTCGGGGATGGCCTGCATGGCATTCACCAGCAGGTTGAGCAGCACCTGCCCCAGCCGGGCCTCGCTGCCCAGCACCCGCGGCACCGGGCCGAACTCCTCCACCACGCGGGCCCGGTGGCGCAGCGCATGGCTGACGATGCGCACCGCGGGCGGCACCAGGGCGTTGAGGTCCACCACCCCCTGGTCCTGGTCGCTCTGGCGGCTGAACACCTGCAGGTCCTTCACGATGAGGCGGATGCGCTCCGCGCCCTCGAGCGCGCCCCGCACGCCGCTCAGCGCATCCCTCGAGCCGGACAGGCTTCCTTCGGACAGGTGGCGCACGGCGCCCTCCAGGTTCAGCACGAGGTAGGCCAACGGGTTGTTGATTTCATGCCCCACGCCCGCGGCCAGGGTGCCCACCGCGGCCACGCGCTCGGCGGCCACCAGCCGGGCCTGGAGCTCCTTGGTGCCGGTGATGTCGCGGTGGGTGGCCACGAAGTGGGTGATGTCCTCGCCGGTGGCGCGCACCGGTGACAGCAGCACCTCGCTCCACAGCAGGCCGCCATCCTTGCGGGGCATGGGGACCTCCGTGCGCAGCGGCTCGCCCGCCAGCAGCGCGGCCTTCACCCGCCGGGTCAGCTCCGGGTCCTGCGTCCCGTAGAGGGCGCAGGGGTCCTTGCCCACCAGGTCCTCCAGGGGCTGGCCCACCAGTGAGACGAGGGCCTCGTTGGCGAACACCGTGCGCAGCGAGCCCGGGGCGAGCACCTCGGCGATGAGGACCCCTTCATGGACGCCACGCACGGTGGTGGCCAGCAGCTGGAGCTTCTCCACCGCGCGGCGGCGCTCGTCGCTCGCGGCCGCCAGCAGCAGGCCGGTGACGGAGGTGACGGCGATGAACAGCTGCAGCACCAGGAGGTCTTCGGTGCGCTGGCCGCTGGAGAAGGGCCCATGGCCATGCGCCGTCCCCGCGACGGCGGCGGCGGCGATGGCCAGCGTGGTGGCCGCCGCGCCCCCCGCGCCGAAGCGCAGCGCCGCCCAGGCGGACATGGGGAACAGGAGGAAGGTGGCCGCGTTCCGGGCGCTGAGCGCCGCGCCGGGGAAGAAGAACACCGTCGCGCCCAGCACCGTGGTGAGGCCCGCCAGCAGGAGCGCCTCGTCCCACCGCCGGGGCCACTTCAGCCGCCGCAGCGCCAGCAGCGGGGGCGCCACCACCAGCACGCCCATCAAGTCCCCCACCCACCACACACCCACGGCGCGGCCCAGCTCCTGCCACGGCAGCACGCCCCCGAGCACCAGCGACAGCGACCCCAGGGTGGAGCTGAAGCCGGTGCACAGGGCGCCCGCCCCCGCGCACATCACCACGACGTCCCGGATGCGCCCCAGCCCGCTGTCGAAGCCCGCCCGCCGCAGCAGG
>JBKGHK010001277.1:0-1705 GCA_046520375.1 Pyxidicoccus sp. 3LFB2 | reverse complement strand
CTGAGCGCCGAGCAGCGCGCCGAGGTGCTCGCGTCGCCGGAGCGCACCGCGGCCTTCCTGCGCGCCCGCGTGGAGGGCTGACATGGCCCTGCCCCTGCCCGCCTTCGTGGCGAAGCGCCGCGCGGACTGGGACGCGCTCCAGGCCCTGCTGGGCCGCCAGCGGGCCGGCGCCCTGAAGCTGGAGGAGCTGCGCACGCTGGACACGCTCTACCGCCGCGCCGCCTCGGACCTGGCGCATGCGCAGACCTTCTACCCGGGCACGGACGCGCACCGCTTCCTCAACCAGCTCTGCGGCCAGGCCTACGCCGCCATCTATCAGCCGCCGCGCGAGCGCTGGCCCGCGGTGCGCGCCTTCTTCCGGCACGACTTCCCGGCCACGCTGCGCCGCGAGCTGCGCTTCGTGGGCGCCAGCGCCGCGCTGTTCTGTCTGGGGTTGCTGCTGGGGGCGCTGGTGGTGCTGTGGGAGCCCCGGGGCGCGGAGCTGCTGGTGCCGGCCGGGGTGCGCCAGTACGTGGCCCACGGCCGCATGTGGACGGACGACATCCTGTCGGTGGCGCCACCCAACTCGGTGGCGTCCGGCATCGCCACCAACAACCTCACCGTCACCATCGTCACCTTCGCCCTGGGGCTGCTGGGCGGCCTGGGCACCGTCTACATGCTGGTGAACAACGGCGTGCACATCGGCGCCATCGGCGCGCTGTGCATCCGCGAGGGCATGACGCGAGGCTTCCTGGACTTCATCGCCGCCCACGGCCCGGTGGAGCTGTCCATCATCGTCATCGCCGGCGCGGCGGGCCTCATGGTGGGCCAGGCGCTCGTCGACCCGGGTGAGCTGCCGCGCGGCCAGGCGCTGACGCTGCGGGGGCGCGAGGCGGTGAAGCTGGTGCTCGGCTGCGCGCCCTTCCTGGCCCTCATCGGCGTGGTGGAGGGCTATGTCTCCCCGGGCACCCTGTTCCCCACCTGGGTGAAGGCGGGGCTGGGCCTGTCCCTGGGAGCGCTCTTCTGGGGCTACCTGCTGCGGGCCGGCAGGACGGACGGCGGGGCCACGGGGCTGCCCGAGGTCAGCGCCTCCTGACGCTTGCGCTGGCGGTGGCGGAGGATCTTCTCGTAGGCGGCGTTCAGCTCGCGCATCTTCTCCGCCGAGCCGCCGCGGTCCGGGTGCCGCTCCATGGCCATCTCGTGGTAGCGCGCGCGCACCGTCTCCGCCGAGTCATGCGGCGACACGCCCAGCAGCCGGTACGGGTCCTGGTCCTCCAGCGCGTTGAGCCAGCGGTCCAGCCGGTCCTTCACCTCCAGGAACTGCTCGTCCCGGGCGCCGGTGTCCTTCACCGGGTGGGTGCGCACCTTCGCGTCCGCCCGGAAGACCTCCGAGTACGTGCTCGACACCCAGCGGTGGCACCCGGAACACCGGAAGTAGCGCACCCGGTTCCCCGCCTGCTGGGTCATCCGGATGCCGCAGTGGGTGCACTCCACTTCGACGTTCTCCAGCGTCTGCCAGTTTGCGACCGCCGCGCTCATCAGCCCTTGCTCCCTCTTGCAACACGCCTGTAGCGCCGCCAAGGTCCCACGATCGGCGATCGGGTCAAGAAAAACTCCAGGGGCATTTCGGGGTAGAACGGAGCCCATGCGTCCCCTGCTCCTCACCGGCCTCCTGCTCGCCACCGCCGCGTCGGGCCAGGCCCCGGCCCGCCCCCGCCCCGCCGCC
>JBKGHK010001276.1:0-1705 GCA_046520375.1 Pyxidicoccus sp. 3LFB2 | reverse complement strand
AGACCGCCGTCCTCGCTCTCGCGGTCAGCCAGGTCCTTACGCCCTTGCTGAACGGCCAGCGGCAGGGGCCCTCGCCCGTCGAGGTGGCTGTCCAGGCGGACCGGGAGGTGGCGGTGCGCGTGGAGTCGCCGCGGCATCATCCGCTGGTGCGCGCGGTGAAGGTGGGCAAGGGGCCCTCGCAGGTGGAGCGCTTCGTGCTGACGACCTCCGGGGGAAGCCCCCGTGAGGAGGCGGCCCGGAGCGACGGACGCACGGCCCGGGTGAAGTTCGCGGTGCAGCCCTGGGCGCAGGTGACATGCAGCGGGAAGCGGCTGGGGGAGACGCCGTTCGACGCCGTGGACATGCGCGTGGGCCGCCATGAGTGCAGGTTCTTCAACCCCGAGCTCAAGAAGACGCACACCCGGGAGATCGACGTCAGGGCCATCGACCTCAACGTGGTGAACGTGAAGCTCGAGTAGTGCTACCTCCGGATGCTCCCTTGACGCTCGAAGCCGGCACCCACATCGGCAAGTACGTCGTCCGCCGCAAGCTCGCCGAGGGCGGGATGGCGGAGATCTACCTGTGCACGGCGCGCGGCGCGGAGGGCTTCGAGAAGGAGGTCGTCATCAAGCGCGTGCGCGCCTTCCTCGCGAGCGACCCCGAGTTCGTCGGGATGTTCATCGCCGAGGCGCGGCTGGCCTCGCGGCTCAACCACGCCAACGTGGTGCAGATTTTCGACTTCGACAAGCACGAGGACACGTACTACCTGGCCATGGAGTACGTGCGCGGCTGCTCGCTGTGGGAGCTGCGCAAGCGCTGCAAGGAGCTGATGGAGCCGGTGCCGCCGGTGATGGTGGCGCATATCGGCGCGGAGGTGGCGCGCGGGCTCCACTACGCGCACCGGGTCCGGGTGAACGGGCAGCCGCTGGACCTGGTGCACCGGGACGTCACTCCGCACAACGTGCTGCTGTCCTACGACGGCGCGGTGAAGCTGACCGACTTCGGCATCGCCAAGGCGGGAAACAAGCTGACGCAGCCGGGCGTGCTGAAGGGGAAGTTCGCGTACATGTCCCCCGAGCAGGCCCGCGGCGAGGCCGTGGACGCGCGCACGGACATCTTCGCCCTGGGCGTGGTGCTGTGGGAGATGCTCACCGGCGGGCGGCTGTTCGACGGGGACTCCGAAGTCGCGGTGCTGCGCGCGGTGCAGCAGAGCGCCATTCCGCCTCCGGCCCGCCTCAACCCGGACGTGCCCGCGGACCTGGATGCCGCCGTGGTGCGGGCGCTGGACCGGGACCCGGCGGCCCGCTTCCAGACGGCTGGCGAGCTGGAGCGGGCCCTGGCCCAGTGCGTGCTGAAGCACGCGAAGACGGTGGACGACACGGACCTGAGCGCCTTCATGCGGCGCCTGTTCCCCACCAGCCTCACCCAGGCCATGCCCGCGGTGCAGGTGCAGGAGCGGACCCACGTCGAGAACGCGCCCGTACCCCCAGGAGCCGATGCGCGCGTGGTGGCCCCGCGTGAGCCCACGGCGGTGATGCCGGGCGTCGTCAGCGGGCGCGGCGTGGCGCAGGCCCCGTCTCCGGATGAGGACCTCAACGCGCCCACGTTCGTGCTGCCCCGCCGGGACGAGGCTGCCTTCGAGTCGGTGCCGCTGCCGCCCATGGCCACGCCGATGATGCCGCTGCCGGCGGTGGCTCCTCCCGGTCGCCCGCGGCGAGTGTCCTGC
>JBKGHK010001275.1:0-1705 GCA_046520375.1 Pyxidicoccus sp. 3LFB2 | reverse complement strand
CGCAGCTGGGCGTGGCCGCGGGCCTGGCGATGCTGGGCCGCTCGGACGAGGCGACGCCCGTGTTTGACAAGGCCTTCGACGCGCTGGCCGCCGCGAAGGGCGCGCTGCCAGAGCGGCTGGCGCTGACGCGGAGTCTTGCGGGAGCGCTGGCACATGCGCCGGTGCAGGTGGCCCTGCCCGGACTGGCGCGGCTGTCGGAGCAGCTGCCCTCGGTGACGGACAGCTACAACACGAACAGCCACTTCTGCCTCTCCGTCGTGGAGCTGGCGGACGCGCTGGTGCTGGGCCATGTGGAAGTGGGCCAGGGCACCGGAGAGCGCGCACGGAGCTGGCTGGACGAGGACGAATTCCTGGTGCGACGGCGCATCCATCGGGAGCTGGAGGAGCGCACAACATGAGCAGTCTTCCCCGGCGCGACGAGTCGGCCGCCGTCGACCCCATCAGCGAGCTGTCCTTCGAGGCGCTCTCCCGCGAGGCGCACACCCTGCGCGAGCGGCTCAACCGCTTCCGGGCGGCGCTGGGCCGGCACTTCGTGGGCAAGCAGACGCTGGTGGACCTGATGACGGTGGCCGCGGTGGCGCAGGAGCCGCTGCTGCTGGTAGGCCCTCCGGGCACGGCGAAGTCGGACCTGGTGCTGAAGTTCCGGGACGCGCTGCGCATCCCCAACGAGGACTACTTCGAGTACCTCCTGACGCGCTTCACGGAGCCGTCGGAGGTGCTGGGCCCCATCGACATCAACCTGCTGCGCCAGGGCCGCTACATCCGCCGCGAGGGCGGCAAGCTGCCCACCGCGCGGCTCGTCTTCCTGGACGAGGTGTTCAAGGCCAGCTCGGCCATCCTCAACGCGCTGCTGACGGTCATCAACGAGCGCAAGTTCTACCAGGACGGCGCACCGCAGCCGGTGAAGCTCAAGGTCCTCTTCGCGGCCACCAACGAGCTGCCCGAGCACGCCGAGCTGGGTGCGCTAAAGGACCGCTTCTGCCTCAAGGCGGCCTGCCGCCCGGTGCAGGACCGCTACTTCCTGGAGCTGCTGGACTCCGGCCTGGACTCGCAGACACACCGCGAGATGAACCAGAAGCCGTGGGCGGAAGGCCATGCCTCGCTGGAGGACGTGCTCAAGGCGCACCGCTACCTGACGCTGATGATGGGGCGACGCGAGACGGGGCCGGACGGAAAGGAGCTGCGGGACAGGGACTTGTTCTTCCGCGACGAGCTGCTGCGCGAGTTCCGCAGGGTGGTGCAGACGCTGACGCGCGAGGACGGCGTCTTCATCAGTGACCGCAAGCTGGTGAAGCTCTACCGACTGCTGCGCACCCGCGCGTGGATCTTCCACGGCGGCGCGGTGGAGCGGCAGGACCTCCAGCTCCTCTCCTACCTGGGGGAGACCCGCGAGGAGATTGACCTGCTGGAGGAGAAGGTCCCCCGGCTGCTGGGCCTCACCTGAGCCACGGATGAGCGCGGAGCTGCGAGGCCCCCAGGATGCGGAGCGCTGGCTGTGCGCGGGGCTGTGCCTTGCCCGACAGGAAGGCCCCACGCCCGAGGCCCTGACTCACGCGGTGCCGTGGCTCCTGGCCACGCTGGCCGAGGCCCCCGACCTGCCTCCCCCGGCCCTGGTCTCCGACCTCGGCCGGCTCGTGTCCGGTGTCCCGCTCTCCCCCACCCTGCCCGTGCCGGACACGCTGCCCCGGCTGCGCGCCGCCGTGCG
>JBKGHK010001274.1:0-1713 GCA_046520375.1 Pyxidicoccus sp. 3LFB2 | reverse complement strand
GCCGCTGGGCGGACTGGGAATCACGTCGCACCACTACCTCGTGGTGGGGACGCTGGCGCCCGAGCCGGGGCTGCTGGTGTTCGACCTGCACTCGGGCGGCCCTCCGGTGCGGCACCCGTGGCCCTCGGGCGTGCCCTTCGCGCCGTGGGACATCGCGGCCACGCCGGACGGCGGCGCGGTGGTGCTGGACCGGACGAACCGCCGCCTGTGGCGGCTGGACGCGGAGCTGCGCGTGGTGCGGCTGGGCGGTGACGCCGTGCTGGCCGAAGAGGTGGTGGAGGTCTTCCAGCCGGTGAGTGGCGGCCCCCAGCGGCGCGTGCCCGCCGTCACCTTTCCCGAGCCGGTGTCGCTGGGCGCGTCCCTGCCGCTGGACGCGGCGGACCCCATCTCCGTGGAGGTACTGCCGGACGGCCGCGTGCTGGTGTTGGACCGGGGCGAGGCCGGCGGGTTCCTGAGCGTGTACCGCGACGGCCAACCCGAGGGCGCGCCGCTGCCGCTGGAGGTGGACGGCATCCTCCAGGGCTCCGGCCCCGCGCACAGCTACGCGCTGGTGCCGCATGACATGGCCCTGGTGCCCGGGACGGAGGAGACGCACCACCGCGTGCTCGTGGTGGGCCGGGACGGCAATCAGGTGTTCGCCTTCGACTTGCACGTGGGCGAAGGCGGCGCGCTGTCCGCCGTGCCCCAGCCGGAGTACCTGCCGCTGCGGCTGTTCGGCGGCAAGGCGCTCATCGGCGCGGACGGCGGCGCCTTCTACGACTTCGCCGACACCTTCGTGCCCCTGGTGGCGCAGCGGCGGCCCCGCTACGTGCGCGAGGCCACCCTGCGCACGCTAGTGCTCGACGGCCGCGCGCCCGACTGCGTGTGGCACCGGCTGATGCTGGACGCGTCCATTCCTCCCGGCGCCCGCATCACCGTGCGCACCCGCGCCGCCAACGAGCACGCGGACCTGGAGGCCACGCCCTTCATCGAGGAGCCCCCGCTCTACAAGCGCGGCGGCGGCTCGGAGCTGCCCTACGTGGCCCGCGCCCCGGGCGAGCACCGGGGCACCTTCGAGGTGCTCTTCCAGCGGGCGAAGGGACGCTACGCGCAGGTGGAGGTGACGCTGCACGGCGGCGGAGCCACCACGCCCCGCCTCCATGCGCTGCGCGCGTGGTACCCGCGCTTCTCGTACCTGGCGCAGTACCTGCCCGCCGTCTACCGGCAGGACGCCGAGTCCGCGAGCTTCCTGGACCGGTTCCTCGCCAATGTGGAGGGGCTGTTCACCTCGCTCGAGGACCGCATCGCCGCCGCGCAGGTGCTGTTCGACGCGCGGAGCGCTCCGCCCGAGGCCCTGGACTGGCTGTCGTCCTGGTTCGGCGTGGCCATGGACCCGGCCTGGGACGAGACACGGCGGCGGCTGTTCCTGCGCCACACGCTGGACTTCTTCCAGTGGAGGGGCACGCCGCGCGGGCTCATCATGGCCCTGCGCGTGGCGCTGGACGAGTGCCCGGACGACTCCATCTTCACCGAGGAGACGGAGCCCACCCGCGCCCGCTACCGCATCGTCGAGCGCTTCCGCTCCGCCCGCACGCCCTTCATCACCCCGCCCCCGCCGACCGAGTCGGACGGCATCCACACCGTGGCCACCGCCACGTCCAGCCGCTGGGAGCCCTCACAGGGACGCGCGCAGCTGGTGGACCGCTACCGCGCGGCCCTGCTGGCGGCGGGCGT
>JBKGHK010001273.1:0-1717 GCA_046520375.1 Pyxidicoccus sp. 3LFB2 | reverse complement strand
CCGTGTCGGTGACGAGCTCGGACACCTCGCCCAGGTTCACCAACTGCCCCGCCTTGCGCGCCGTCAGCCCGCCGCCCGTGCGGCCCTCGCTGCCCGCCGGCAGCTTCGCGGCCAGGTCCTCTCGGCGCGGCAGCGCGTTGAGGAACTCCAGGTCATCGTTGGAGAAGTCGCCGCCGCACGCGGCCGCCGCCAGGCACAGACAGGCCATCGCCAGGTGTCGCATCGCGTGCTTCCTCATGGCTGGTAGGTGAGGAGCGCGCCCAGCTCCCAGTAGCCCAGCGAGCGCTGCTCATCGACGGTGTATTGGAGGTAGTGGAGCCGACCCTGCCCGGACAGGTGCACGCGCGGCAGCGGCTTCCACCGCAGCCCGCCCACCACGCCCGGGGAGAACATGGAGAACTTCTGGTCGGGGAACGCGTCATCGTCGAAGTCGCGCCGCAGGACGAGGTACGCCATCCGCCCGCCGACGAAGGGGGTGACACGGCCCTGGGGCCACTCGGCCGTGAGCGTGGTGCCCAGGCTCGTCACCGAGTAGCGGTAGGCCGGCCCCGACAGCGTGGGCAGCGCCAGCACCGCCTGCTTCCCGCCCACCGCCACGTCCACGCCCCACACCCAGTCGCGCCGGAAGTAGTCATGCAGCTGCGCCTCCGCGCCCAGCAGCCCCACGGAGAGGAACAGCGTGTCGCGCGTGGGCGCGTCGAAGAAGGACTGGACGCCGCCCGACAACCCCACCGTCCACCACGCGCCGCCGTCCCTCGCGTCGCCCTTCACCGGGTCATCGGAGAAGGGGGCATCTCTCAGCCGAGCCTCCTCCAGCACCGCCGCGCGCCCGCGAGGCACCTGCACCTCGCCGATGCGCAGCCGGTCCGCGAGGCGGCGCTTCACCCGGTAGGTGCCCGGCGCCAGCGCCACGCGGCGCTCCACGTCCGCCGTCTTGTCCAGCTCCGCCACCACCATGCCGCCCGGGTCCACGAAGTAGTACAGGCCTGCGGGGGCCGCGCCGGGCACCAGCAGCCCCTCGCCGCTGGCCCGCAGGTCCGTGAGCACCAGGTCTCCATTGCCCGCGAGGTCGTAGCTGAAGGTGGGGTGCTGCGGGCCCGCGCTGCTGGCCGCCGTGTCCGCCACCGTGCGCGCGTACGCATGCGAGTACGCCTCGAACAGCGTCACCCGTCCGTCGCCGCTGCGGTCCGCGTCGCCCAAGAGGCCGCTGGCCAGGTGGTGCGAGAAGTAGCTGCCGCCCAGCGCGTCTGACTCCTGCGAGTCCTCGTCCGCCGCGCTGGAGGTGAGGATGACCAGCCCCCGGGCGTCGCGCGCCGCGCCGGACTCGATTTCGAAGGCCGGGGCCTTCCTCGCGCCCTTCGTCCGGGTCAGCGTGCCGGAGCGGCACGAGTCCAGGATGGCGATGCGCATGTCCGCGGGCGCCTCGGACAGCCGGCGCTTCAGGTCCTCGAAGCCCAGCCGCGAGCCGCCCAGCCGCAGCGCGCCGTCCTTCGCGTGGCCGGAGTAATAGACGATGAGCGCGGTGCGCTCGCCCCGCTCGCGGGCCTTCCGGGTGCGCGCCTCCAGGTCCGTCAGCGCCTCGAGGAAGTCCTGCGAGTCCTCGTCGAGCAGCAGCTTCGCGTCCCCCGGCGCCACGCCTCCCAGCCGCAAGAGGAGCGCGTGGAACTTGCGCGCATCATCCTTCGCGAAGCGCAGGGGGCGCGTGCCGCCGCCGCCC
>JBKGHK010001272.1:0-1720 GCA_046520375.1 Pyxidicoccus sp. 3LFB2 | reverse complement strand
CTGGCCTCCGCGCCCCACGCCAGCACGCTGGGCGGGCTGGTGCTGTCGGGCGCGGACGACGAGGCGCTCCAGGCGCTGGCCGCGAGCACCACCCTCACGGGCCTGCGCTCGCTGAGCGTCTCCAGCAGCGAGCTGTCCGACGCGGCCGCCGACGCGCTGGCGAAGGGACGGCTGGCGCTGGAGCGCCTCTACCTCTCCGGCACCGGCCTGTCCGACGAGGGCGCGCAGGCGCTGGCGCGCGCGAAGGGGCTCGCCTCGCTGAAGCTGCTGGCCCTCAACCGCAACACCCTCTCCGACGAGGGGGCCCAGGCGCTCGCGGCCAGCAAGACGCTCACGAGCCTGGAGCGGCTGGAGCTGTCCGGCAACGAGCTGAGCGAGGAGGGGGCCCTCGCGTTCCGCTCGCCCAAGGCGCTGCCGAAGCTGCGCCGGCTGGAGCTGCTCTCCATGGGCCTGGACCGGCGCGAGCTGGAGCCGGTGCGCAAGCGGCTGGGCCCGGGGCTTCGGCTCTGACAGCCCCGGGTCCCCTCGCCCCACTTCAGGGCAGGGGCACCGCTTCGGGCGAGCACCGCGTGCCCAACACGCCCAGGCCCAGCGTGCCGCGGAGGTTGCTGCCCCAGCTCTGCACCGTGCCGTCCGCGAGCATCGTCACGGAGAAGTCGCCGCCGGCCGTCACGTGCGAGGCCGTCGCCACGCCCTTCACCCGCACGGGCTCGGCCCGGTGGGTGCTGTCGCCATTGCCCAGCTGGCCGTGGGAGTTGCGTCCCCACGTCCAGAGGGTGCCGTCCGCGCTCACGGCGAGCGAGTGCAGGCTCCCGGTGCTCAGGGCCTTCACCCCCTCCAGGCCCGGCACCACCGCCGGCTGGATGCGGGGCTTGCCACTGCCATTGCCCAGCTGGCCAAAGCCGTTGTCACCCCACGCCCACACCGTGCCGTCCTCGAGCAGCGCCAGCGAGTGGTACGCACCGGCCTGGACCTCCCGCACTCCGCCCAGCCCCGACACCGCCACGCGCGTGAAGCGGTTGGTGGTGCTGCCGTCGCCCAGCTGTCCGCTGGCGTTGCGCCCCCAGGCCGCCACGAGGCCCCCGTCGAGCACCACCAGCGAGTGGTAGTCACCGCCCGCCACGGACCGGGCGTCTTCGATGCCCTCCACCTGCACGGGCAGCAGGCGATGCTCGGCCGACCCATCCCCGAGCTGCCCGAAGGTGTTGTAGCCCCAGGCCCACACCGTGCCGTCGCCTCGCACCGCCAGCGAGTGGTACCCGCCGGCGGCGATGTCAATCACCCCCGACAGGCCGGGCACCTGCACCGGCTCGCTCTGGGAGGTGGTGGTGCCATCCCCCAGCTGACCGAAGCCATTGCCGCCCCACGCCCACACGGTGCCGTCGCGGCGCAGCGCCAGCGAGTGCTGCGTGCCCGAAGCAATCTTCCACACGTCCGTCAGCCCGCGCACCGGGACGGGCACGGTCCGGCTCTCCGTGGTGCCATCCCCCAGCTGACCGTGGGCGTTGTCGCCCCATGCGTGCACGGTGTCGTCCGCCAGCAGCACCAGCGCGTGCTGGTGCCTGGCGCGCACGTCGTGCACCGAGGGACGAATCTTGGGCCCCTGCACCTTCACCTCCACCGGCTCCAGCCGCGGGCCCGCGTTCGGGTCTCCCAGCTGGCCGTACTCATGGCTGCCCCAGGCGCGCACGCCGCCGTCACGCAGCAGCGCCAGCGAGTG
>JBKGHK010001271.1:0-1723 GCA_046520375.1 Pyxidicoccus sp. 3LFB2 | reverse complement strand
GGCCCGGCGCCGCCACCGCCGCCACCATTGCCGAAGGACGCCAGGAGCAGCTCCTGGAGCATCCGCAGGTGGAGGACGAAGGGCCGCTCCTCGTCGAGGAGGCGGATGGCATTGGCGGCGGAGTCCACCTGCCAGTCGCCGGCCACGCCGGACTTCACGAGGGCGACCTCCACCTCGGCCAGCATCACGCACTCGCCCTCACCCGGGGGCTCGGGCGTAACGGCCGAGGTGCAGCCGTGCGCCGCGCCCAGCCAGTTGGGCCGCCACAGCGCGCGCAGCTCCGTCACCCACAGGCGCAGGGCGGCGCGCAGGTACCGCTCCATGTCCTCCGTGTAGATGAGGAGGGGGCCGGGCGGGGACCCATCCATCATCGGGTCCAGCGGGCTGCCCGGAGGGGGCGACAGCGGCGACGTCGGCGGAGAGCCCGTCGCCACCGCGTCGCGGATGGCCTGGAGGAAGTCCTCCAGCGAGACAGCGGTGCTCGGGTCGCTCCCGGCCTGGATGTGGCTCTTCAGCCAGCGCACGTAGTCGCGGACGGCGTCTTCCTCGGGCTGGGCGGGGCGCTCCAGGCGCAGCTCCAGCCGGAAGTCGTCCGTGACGCGCGAGGGCGCCATGGAGTCTTCCTCGGTGCGGCACGGCTCGCCGGGCACCGGCACCATGTCCGTGAGGCACTCGCGGTAGCAGAGCACCACCCACAGCCGCAGCAGCTGGGTCGCCGAGACGTGGGTGTCCACCCCGTCGCGGTTGGCCTTCAGCCAGTCATTGAGGGACGCGCACTGGGCGGGCGTCACGCGCACCAGGTGGCCGCGCGGGGTGAGCGCAACGCCCGGCGACACCCGCACCTCCGGGCCCCGGCTGCCCAGGCCGGACGTCACCGCGAGTCCCCAGGCGGTGCCGTAGCCGAGCAAGTCCCGGGCGAGCCATCTGTCCCGCTCGGACAGCCAGGCGAACTCCTGGTTGAAGTCGTCCACGCCCAGCACCATGCCCAGCACGTAGTTGACGTGCTTGGTGGGGTCGGCGGCAGCGCGCGGTACGGACGTGGAAGTGAAGGTGGTCATTGGATGTCGCTCCCGTGGGACTCACGGCGCCCGAGCGCATCCCGTCCCAGGATTTGCCGGTCCTTGGCATCCTGTGGAGGGCTCGGGGCCAGATGGCTTTCTGCGAGGTACTCGCGGCCCAGCTGCATGGCCGGCATCAGCTCGGGGGCACGGCTGCCCAAATCAATCAGGGTGTCCACGCCCAGGCGGGCTTCGCCGACGCGGAACATGGCCCAGTAGAACTTCACGTCGAACACGGTGTGGGCCGGCTTCTCCACCGCCACCACGCGCAGCGCCTGCTCCAGCCGCGTGCGCTGCTCCTCCGCCGCGCTGCCCTTGGGCACCGGCAGCACCACCGTGAAGCGGTGGGCCGCGGCGCGCACCGGCAGCACCACCGTCTCGAAGTGGTACCAGTCCGCCTGGGCCGGGCCGTCGTCCGGCAGCGCCACCGGGAGCGCGGCCTGGGTGAAGTCCGTCAGGGACGTCACGTGCGCCGCGTTGAGGGCGGTGATGGCGCGGTAGCGCCGCAGCAGGAACTCGCGCCACACCGGAGCGTCCGTGGCGGTGGCCGCCGGAATGAAGCCCAGCGCCTCCATGCTGAAGGCGCGCCACACGGCGGAGACCGTCGCGCCCGCCGGCTCGCGCAGGGGAAAGCCCGTCGGCGCGGCCGTCACGCCCGCCGCCAG
>JBKGHK010001270.1:0-1724 GCA_046520375.1 Pyxidicoccus sp. 3LFB2 | reverse complement strand
CGGCACGGCGGGCAGCTCGCCCCTGTCCGGCAGTGACGCGGGCGTGGGCATGGGCGGCTCCGGCTCCGCCGGGTCGACGCCTGGGCTGAGCCCGAATCCCAGCGGCTCGTCCAGCACGTTCCAGCCGCCCGCGGGCAGCTCCGTCATCCTCGACGGCGGCACGGGCTTCTAGGCGCGGGCCAGGGCCGACGCGGCCGGGGTTGCTCCAGCGATGGAGCAGCCCCGGGCCCCGGGGCCCGCATGCGTCTAGAATCCGGCGCATGAAACATGTTCGCCCCGCCCGGTTCCTGCTCGCCGCCTTCGCACTGCTCGCCGCGCCCGCGGGCCTGGCCACGTCCCCGCCCCCCTCCATCATCTTCCATCCCGCCGAGGGAGGGCAGCGGCTGCTTCCCTCCAATGCGTCCTTCATCGCCTCGTCCACCGCGCGGCGCCTCCCCGCTGCCGCCGTCTCGCTGTTCGACGCCATGGGCGCCCCGCTGCCGGTCACCGTGGAGACGGGCATCGATGCCATCGGCGCCGTGAGGGCGAAGCCCCAGGCCCAGCTGCCGCCGGGCCGCTACCGGCTCGAGGTCGACGGCGAGTCCCTGTCATTCGACCTCGGCGAGGAGGCGGACACCGAGGCGCCGTCCGCCATCACCGGGGTGCGCGTCGGCGAAGCCCAGCGCCTCGAGTTCTCCCATCCGACGGACAACGTGACGGCGGCGCCCTGGCTCGGCTACGCCGTCTACACCGCCCCGGCCCCGGCGCTTCCCGACACGGAAGGGGCCCCCGCCATCGCCGCCTACTGGAGGCCGGATGGCGGTCCCCTGGTGGGGCTGCTGCGCGGAGACAACTGCTACGCGGTGTTCGCGAAGGGCGCCACGGGCCGCTACAACGTCAGCCTTCGAGCCCGCGACGAGGCCGGCAACCTGGGGCCGCCGAGTGCCCCCGTCGAGCTGGACGTGGCGCGGCTCCCCGAATGCGCCGCCGAGGACACCGACGAGGGGGGCTGCTCCGCCGCGCCCGCCCCGGTCCTCCTGCCTGCCGTCGTGCTGCCCTGGCTGGCCTGGCGCCGTCGGCGGGCGGCGCGCTCCACCTCCCGGTAACGGGCCGCACCCGGGGCTCCTCCCTCAGCAGCAGCAGCGCGCCCACGGGGCCGCACTCCGCGAGCAGCCCCAGGCGTGCGCGAGCCGCCGCACCGCCGTGTGGAGGGCGTGCGTGCAACCGGACGCCGTTGGCTTGTGGGCCTCCGCCCCGGGGCCTGTCCTTCGCAGACGACGTGGCAAGTTGTCTCCAGGTCCTTCTTCTGCGCGCCGCCCGATGAGCAGGCAGCCAGAGGAGCGGCCCCTGCACACCGGAATCTGGCTGCTCAGGTTCCCGTCCAGCAGCAGCCAGACCTTCACACTGGGAGAAATCCAAATGAAGAAGTTCCTCAAGACCAAGATCGTGCTCGCGTCCCTCACCGCTGGCGTCCTCGCGTTCGGCACCGCCTGTAAGTCGGACTCGGGCGCCACGAAGGAAGAGCCCACCACGCCGTCCACCACCGGGGGTGACACCACCGGCACCGGAACCATGGGAGGTGACACCACCGGCACGGGCACTGGCACGGGTACCGGCACGGGCACCGGCACCACCGACCCGGGCACGGGCGGCACGGGCATGGATGACCCGAGCATGAGCCCCGAGACGGGCACGGGCACGGGCTCGGACACCACGGGCGGCAGCATGGACCCGGGCACCGGCAG
>JBKGHK010000126.1:0-18936 GCA_046520375.1 Pyxidicoccus sp. 3LFB2 | reverse complement strand
GGTGTGGTGGGGCACGGGCGTGGGCGGAGGCCTCGTGCTGGACGGCGTGCCCTGGCGCGGGCGCGGCGCGGCGGGAGAAATCGGCCACGTCGTGGTGAAGCCCGGAGGCGCCCGCTGCGGCTGCGGCCGGCGCGGCTGCATGGAGGCCTACGCGGGCCGCGCTTCCATGGAGCGCCGGGCGCGCAAGGCCGTGCGCAAGGGCGAGAAGACGATGCTCTTCGAGCTGATGCACAAGAAGGGGCGGCCCCGCCTGACGAGCAGCATCTGGGACAAGGCGCTCGAGGAGGAGGACACCCTGGCGACATGGCTCATCGACCGGGCGGTGAGGATGCTTGGCGCGGGCGTCGCCTCGGCCATCAACCTGCTGGACGTGGAGGCCATCATCCTCGGCGGCGGGCTGGGCACGCGGCTCGGGCCCGGGTACGCGGACCGCATCCACGAGGCCATGCGCCCGCACATCTTCGTCCCCGAGCGCCAGCCCCCCGTGCTGGTGGCGGCGCTGGGGGAGCTGTCCGGCGCCATCGGCGCGGCGCTCCTGGCCCAGCCCCCGATGAAGTGAGCCCCTCGCCTTCGTGCTTGCCTGTCTGCCTGGGACACCCTGGGGCACTCCCGACACTGCCCCTGCGCACGAGGCAGGGCAGTCAGGCTCCGGGCCCGTCCTCCTGCGTTGCGCTTTCGTTGCACTTCGTGGAATAGACACTGGAAGCTCGCTCAACCCGGAGACGCTCGCAGTTGACACGCCGTTCCCTGCACCTCGGTCTTGGCGTCGTCCTGGTGTGTGTCGGGTTGGTCGCCGCGACGGAACTTTCCATCGCGGCGTGCTCCCCGGCGGGCCTTCCGGGCCTGCACGAGCGCAACCCCTGGTCGATGGCCCTCAACGTGGGCGTCCTCACCGCCGTGGTGGGGGTGCTCTGGACGGCGACGAACCGGCTCGGCGTCGCGTTGGCGCTGGTGGGCGCGGGCCTGCTCTTCACGTCCTCGCTGCACATCCGCAAGCTCCAGCTCATCGGCCGGCCGCTGGTTCCCTGGGACTTCCTGGCGTGGCGGCAGGTGACGTCACTCGCGCCCACGCTGCTTCCCGGCGCGGGGGCCCTCGTCGCCATCCTCGCGGGCCTCGTCCTGCTGGCCGCTGTCGTGGCCACGGTGCGCGCCGTGAGGCGGGGCCGTCCCCGCTTCCCGCTGCCCGGGCGCGCGCGGGGCGTCCTCGCCGTGGCGTCGCTGGCGTACCTGGGGGTCGTCACCTTCTACGCGCACGTGCCGCTGCTGCCGAGGGCGTTCATGCGCTTCGGCGTCATGCACCAGGTGTGGGACCAGCGCTCCAACTTCCAGGCCAACGGGCTGCCGCTGATGCTGCTCTGGAACTGGGAGGGGCTGCGCCTGGAGCCGGGGGGCGCGTACTCGGTGGAGGCGGTGCGCTCCGCGCTGGGCCGTGACGTGGAGGCGCCCGCGCCCGCGCCCGCGGAGCCCGTCGATGTCATCATCTACATGGCCGAGTCCCTCTGGGACCCGACGCAGCTGGGCGTGCGGCTCAGCACGGACCCGCTGCCCTTCCTGCGCAAGCTCGCCGCCACCCACAGCTCGGGCCACCTCATCAGCCCGGCCTTCGGTGGCGGCACGGCCAACGCGGAGTTCGAGCTGCTCACGGGCATGTCGGCCTCCTTCGTCCCGGACGGCGCCTTTCCGTACCAGCACTACGTGCTCGCGCCCGTCGAGGCGCTTCCCTCGCTGTTCCGCGACGCCGGCTACCACACGACGGCCATCCACCCGTTCCACGCCTGGTACTGGAGCCGCGACGTGGTGTACCCGCTGCTGGGCTTCGACGCGTTCCAGCCGCTCACCGACTTCGCCTCCGCGAAGCTGGAGGGCCCCTGGGTGTCGGACGACGCCGTGGTGGACCGCATCCTCCAGCAGCTCCCGGACACGGGCCGGCCGCGGTTCCTCATGGCCATCACCATGTCCACCCATGGCCCCTACAGCCTCCCGCTCACCGGCGCGGAGGAGGTCCAGGTGCAGGGCACGCTGTCGCCGGCGAACACGCTCCTGCTGACGAACTACGCGCACAAGCTGCGCCAGGCGGACCGGGCCCTGGAGCGGCTGGTCCGGGCGCTGGAGGCGAGGCCGCGCAAGACGCTGCTCGTCGTCTTCGGCGACCACCTGCCGATGCTGGGCCCCAACTACTCGCTCTATCGCGAGACGGGCTTTCTCCAGGAGCCCTGGACGGATGCCCAGCGCGAGCGCATGGCCGAAGTCCCCGTGGTCCTCTGGTCGAACTTCGAGCGGCCCCGGCAGGACTTCCACCTCAGCATGGGCCTGCTCACGCCGCACATCCTCGAAGCCGCGGGGATGAAGCCTCAGGGCTTCTTCGCCTTCCTCACCGAGCTGTCCCGCGCGCTCCCCGTGGTGCGGAGCGACGTGCTGAAGACGGCCTCCGGCGAGTACCTGCCCCTGTCGGAGCGCGACGCCACGTCACCCGCTCCGGGCTCGCCGGCCGGGTGGCTGCGGCGCTACCGCCTGCTCTCCTACGACCGGCTGGTGGGGGAGCGCTTCAGCGTGGCTCCCGCTCGCGAGGACGGGCCGCGTGGACCGGCTGCTCTCCCGACGGCCACGGCCCCCCTGCCTGAGGGGCTCCCGTCAGCGCAGGTGCGTGTAGGGCCCCTGGACCTGCGCCCAGCGCCGCGCCAGCACGAAGAGCACCTCGCGCACCGGGTCGCCTCGCAGCGCCAGGGCGGGGGTGGCCATGCCGGCGCCCACCAACCGCGCGCAGGCCTTCAGCCGCGCGAGCCCCTGGAAGCGCCTGCCCAGGTAGCGGGCCTCCAGCGTCTGCTCGCTGCGCACCACGCCCACGATGAGCCGCAGGAAGTAGCGCGTCTCGAAGCGCGAGCGCGGGATGATGTGCCACACCTTCAGCGTCGGGCCGTAGCGGCGCTCATGGCCGGCCTTCCCGAGCAGGTAGCCGAACTCGATGTCTCCGCCGCTCAGCAGCCGCGTGCCCAGCCGGTCCGGCATGAGCTGCTCGGGCGTCTGCCACGGCACGGACGCCAGGAAGGCGGCGCGGCGCAGCCACAGCCCGGCGCCAATGGTGGGCGCCAGGGTGGGCCCGGCGCCGAAGTTCACCTCGGCGTCGCCCATGCGGTGGTTGATGGCCAGCAGGTGCTCGCGGCGGCCGATGCTGGGCGGGGGCGGCACCTCGTAGCGCGGGTAGATGCGCGACACGACGACGCCGACCTTCGCGTCCTCGAAGATGGCGAGCCCGTCGGTGACGAAGTTCGCCTCGGGCACGTTGTCGTCGTCCAGGAAGCACACGATGTCCCGGCGCGCCTCGTGGATGCCCCTCAGGCGCGCGAAGAGCAGCCCCTGCCGGGCCTCATGCACCACGCGCACGTCCACCCCGCGCTGGCGCAGGCCCGCCGCGGAGGGGCTCGCCTCCACCGCCTGGGCCGTGCCGTCCTTCGAGTTGTTGTCGACGACGACGACCTCGAAGGCCTCGGGCCGGGCCTCCTGCGCGAGCAACGCCCGCAGCGGGTCCTCGATGCGGCGGGCCCCGTTGTACGTGGGGATGACGAGTGTCACGCCGGGCTGGCTCATCCGTGGGCCTCCTGCCGCCGGGCCCAGAGCAGTCCGTTCTCTTCGCCGCTCCAGATGCCGGCGTGGACCTCGTAGCCCATCTTCGCCAGGGCGCGCTCGCACCAGTCCTTGCCGTCCGGATGCTCGGGGGTGCGGTGCCACTCCATGACGAGCGTGCGCACCTTCAAGCGGGCGAAGCGCGGGTCCTCCATCAGCGGGTACTCGCCGCCCTCGATGTCCATCTTCAGCAGGTCGATGGGCTCCGGGCCCACGGCGTCGAAGAAGTCCACCAGCGGCACGCGCAGCGTCGGCCCGGCCGCCCCGTCCACGATGGAGGAGCGGTTCTCCGCGTCGAGGAACTGCACTTCGCCGGCGCGCACGCCCGCCGCCGCGCGGTGCAGCGTCAGCCGGCCGGACAGCGCGTTGAGCGCCACGTTGCGCTCCAGCACGTCCAGGTGGGTGGGGTGGGGCTCGAAGGCCACCACGTGGGAGCGGGGATACTGCCGGCCCCAGAAGATGAGCGAGTGGCCGCAGTTGGCGCCCACGTCGACGATGCGGCGCGTGGCGTCCGGCTCCACCGGGAAGGGCGGGCGGTAGACTTCGGCGACGAACAGCTCGAAGGCGGTGTCCAGGTCCGTGGCGGGCAGCGGCCTCAGCATGAGGCGCTCACCCGAGCGCAGGCGGACCGTCAACCGTCGCCCCAGCGGCAGGGCGCGCCAGGCCAGGTACTTCAGCCGGCTCAGCGGCGTCAGCAAATCTCTCAGTCGCATCATGGGTGGGGCCTTCATCATCCATTTCCCTGCATCGCGGCGCGCGCGCCGGGCCACAGCCGCTTCAGCCACGCGGGCGGTCTGTCCTTGAGCGTCAGCGCCGGCTTCTCCACCCCATGCCAGGACAGCGCGGACAGCGCCACCACCACGGGGAAGGACACCGCCGCGTTCACCCACCACTCCGTGCGCCCGCCGAGCAGCGCGGTGACGGCCTGCTGCACGGGAAACGCGTAGACATAAACGCCGTAGGACAAATCCCCCCGGCGCCCGAAATTCGCCAGCGGGCCCGCCGGCAGGAAGGCGAGGTACAGCACCACGTACGCGCCGAACAGCCCCGTGCCGATGCGGCCATACCCGAGCCGCGCCAGGACGAGCCACCCCACAGCAGAGGCCAGCGCGAGCCACGGGCTCATGCGCACCCTGTCCCGCCAGAGGTACAGCGCCACGCCGCCGCCGAAGTACAGGTAGAGCTCCGGCCAGAAGCCCAGCCGTCCGGTGACGAAGGGCGCTACCGCCGCGCCCACCCAGCCGACGGCCACCACGCTCCTGCGCAAGAGGCCCGCGAGCCCCAGGCCGAGCGTCAGCAGGTAGAAGCCCACCTCGTACTTCAGCGTCCACAGCGAGCCGTTGACGGCCTGCGGGTACGGGCTGGACTCGAAGACCCCGGGCAAATCCCACTGGGGATTCACCAGGGTGAGGTTGCGCAGCCAGTACAGGTGCGTGTCCGCGGACAAGAGGTAGTCGCGCGGGGGCAGGGTGGTGAAGACAGGGCCCAGCACCAGCGTGGTGAGCAGCAGCATCACCCCCAGGCCCGGGAAGATGCGCAGCGCGCGCGCCCAGGTGAAGCGCGCCAGGTCCGGCGTACGCTCCCAGCTGCGGGTGATGAGCACGCCGCTGATGACCAGGAACACCGCCACGCACAGCCGGCCGAGCGAGAGCTGTCCCCGCGAGAAGGCGTCCAGGGGCTCCAGGGTGCCGCGGCCCTCGCCCAGGGGGAAGGCATGGCTGAGGATGACGCCCGACGCGGCCGCGAAGCGGAGGAGGTCGAGGTTGTTGCGGCGGCTGTCGAGGCACGCCTGCAGCGTGGGGCGGAGGGAAGGGGACATGAGAGCGCGGCCCACGGCAGCGGGCCGGCCATTGTCTTCCAGGGCGCGCGCGCGTCAATAGCAACCAGGGGGGCGGCCGTCCGGAGGAAAGGAGGGAGCGAAGAGGTCGCCATTCCTCGGGGCGATGGCCTACAAGGCACGCCCATCATGCGAGTCCTCCTCGGCATCCACCATCCGCTGGACCCGAACCTGGGCGCCCCGGGTGTGACGCTCGCGCTGGGGCAGGCGCTGTCCGGGCTGGGCTGCGAGGTGGACTACTACAGCTACAACGAGGCCTTTCCCGGCGTGCCCGCGCACGGCTCGTGGCACGGCGTGCGCTTTCCGTGGAAGATGAGCGCGCACCTCCAGCGCGAGGCCCACCGGTACGACGTGCTGGACATCACCACCGGAGACGCGTGGTCCTGGGCGCGTCTGGGTCGGCCCGGGGCTCGCGCCCGCCATGCGCTGGTGACGCGCAGTCACGGCCTGGAGCACACGTTCTCCGAGCGGCTGCGTGTCGCTGCTCGCGAGGGGCACCTGAAGCTGAGTTGGAAGTACCCGCTCTACCATGGGGGCTTCCGCCTCTGGGAGGTGCGCCAGTCGCTGCTGCTGGCCGACCACGCGGTGCTCCTCAACACGCAGGATGCCGCGTATGCGCACGAGCACCTGGGCGTCCCCGAAGGCAAGGTGAGCGTCATCCCCCATGGCCTGGACGCGCCATTCCACGCGCTGCCGCCCCCACGGCCTTCCGCTCCCGGCACGCCGCTGTGCGTGGCGTGCGTGGGCAGCTGGCTGCCCATGAAGGGGAGTGAAGAGATGGTGGCCGTCGCCACCCAACTGCACGCGCAGGGCGTCTCCTTCTCGCTGAGCCTGTACGGCACGGGCGCGGAGGAAGACGCGGTGCTCGCTGCCTTTCCCGCGGAGGTGCGGGAGCGGCTGCGGGTGGTGCCGCGCTACACGCGCACGGAGCTGCCGCGGTTGCTGGAGTCCGAGGAGGTGCTGTTCTTCCCCAGCCATTCGGAGGGCTTCGGCATGGCGCTGGTAGAGGCCATGGCCTGTGGCCTGGCGCCGGTGTCCTCTCCGGTGGGAGTGGCGCCCCAGGTGGTGCGGGACGGAGAGACGGGCCGGCTCATCCCGATTGGCGACGTGTCGGCGCTGGTAGGTGCGCTGCGCTCACTGGCGGAGGACCGCGAGTCTTTGCTGGCGCTGCGCACGGCCGCCCAGGCCGAGGTGCGGCAGATGACCTGGCAGGACATTGCCACCCGCACGCTGAGACTGTACGACACGCTTCTCCGCCAGGACGGAAACTCTTGAATTCCCAAGGGTTGGTGGCTGAGGGAGCAACCTCAGGGTCTTCTTGTTAATACATCGTGCCGCGCAT
Source organism: Pyxidicoccus sp. 3LFB2 (assembly GCA_046520375.1). GTDB lineage: Bacteria > Myxococcota > Myxococcia > Myxococcales > Myxococcaceae > Myxococcus. The sequence continues at coordinate 12,136 of JBKGHK010000126.1, read as the reverse complement.
TGACGCGTCGAGCCAGGGGCCGTCACGATGCCGAGCGGCTCAACTGAATGATCACCTTCTTCGTCGCGTTCCTCGTATCCCTCATGGTGGCCCTGGTGCTCACGCTGTTCGTGCGCAACCGGGCGGTGGCGTGGGGGTGGCTGGACCAGGCCAACTCCAGCCGCAAGGTGCATGTGCGTCCCATCCCCCGGTTGGGAGGGATTGGCATCGTCGGCGGCTTCTTCGCGCCGCTGTGCGCGCTGTTCCTGGTGGACTCGGGCGTGGGGCACAACTTCCGCTCGCACCGCGAGCTGGTGGCGGGCCTGTTCATCGGCGGCGCCGTCATCGCGGCGCTGGGGCTGTATGACGACCTGAAGGGCTCGGGGGCGCGGCTGAAGTTCGGCGTGCAGCTGGCGGTGGCGCTGGGGCTCTACGCGCTGGGCTTCCGCATTGAAGTCATCGCCAATCCCTTCGGCCCGGAGCTGGCGCTGGGCGCGCTGGGCCTGCCCTTCACGGTGCTGTGGGTGGTGGGCGTGGTCAACGCGCTCAACCTCATCGACGGCCTGGACGGGCTGGCGGGCGGGGTGGCCTTCTTCGGCGTGGCCACCAACTTCATCCTCGCGCTGTCGCGGGGGGACATCCTGCTGTGCCTGCTGATGGCGGCGCTGGCGGGCGCCATCCTCGGGTTCCTGGTGTTCAACTTCAACCCGGCCTCCATCTTCATGGGGGACACGGGGAGCATGTTCCTGGGCTTCGTGCTGGCGGCGGTGGCCATCAAGACGAGCACCAAGAGCGGCACGACGGTGGCCATGTTGGTGCCGGTGATGGCGCTGGGGCTGCCCATCATGGACACGCTGCTGGCCATGGTGCGCCGTTCCATGCTGGGCCGGCCGATGTTCAGCGCGGACAAGGAGCACATCCACCACCGGGTGATGAGCCGCATGGTGCTGAGCCACCGCTCGACGGTGCTGGTGCTGTACGGGCTGTGTGGCCTGTTCGCGCTGACGGCGCTGGGGCTGAACTTCGCCAACAGCGCGCAGAGCGCCATGCTGCTGTGTGGCATGGGCGTGGTCATCGCGGTGCTGATGCGCAGGCTGGGCTACCTGGACCTGCGGCGCGCGTCCGACGTGCAGCAGGTGCGGCAGCGCAACATCCGGCTGCGCTCGCTGGTGAAGGACGTCACCCGCTCGGTGCGGCTCGCTCCGTCGCTGCAGGACGTGTGGATTGCGCTGCGGCCGCTGGCGGAGGCGCTCGACCTGTCGCGGCAGGAGCTGCGCCTGCAGAGCGTGTCGGGCGGGCAGACGGAGGGCATCGTCTTCGAGACGCAGCGTCCCGCGGGAGCGGGGGTGCCGCTCGAGGTGCGCATCGACGTGAAGGACGAAGAGGAGGTGCTCGGCGCGCTGGTGCTGGTGTGGCGCGATGGGCGGTCGGCCATCAACCGCGACGAGGAGCTGGCGCTGGAGGTGGTGGCGGACGCGGTGGCTGAGCGCGCCGCTCGGCTCCAGGTGCGGCCGGAAGTGCCGGAGCCCGCGCGCGTCATCGCGCTGCGGCGGTGATGGCGGTGGACGCGCTCGCATTTGGAGCGCTGCTGCGGTGCTGGCCCGAGCTTCCTTTGCCCGTGAGTCCGAAGGGCGCGCTGGCCGAAGGGCTGGTGCGCGCGGCGGTGCACCATGGGCTGGCGGGCTTCGTGGAGCATGCGGCGGCGCGGGCCCAATGGGTGCTGCCTCCGGAGCTGAGCGCGCTGCTGCGCCGTGAGTCCCTGCTGGGCGCGGCGCGGGTGATGCGGGTGAAGGCGCTGCTCATTCGGAGCCTGGACGCGCTGGCGGCGGTGGGCCAGGTGCCGGTGCTGCTCAAGGGCTACGGGCTGGCGCAGCGGCTGTACCCGGACCCGCTGCAGCGGGCCACCACGGATGTGGACCTGCTGGTGGCGCGGGACGACGTGGACGCGGCGGTGCGGGCGCTGAAGGGGCTGGGGCTGGAGGTGCGGGCCGGGATGGCGCACGGCATGGCGAGGAGGACTCGCACCACCTGGAGCTGGTGGGGCCGGCGGGCCTGGTGGAGCTGCACTTCCGCGCGCTGGCGGGCTGGGGTGAGGCGCTGGAAGGGGACGCGCTGCTGGCGCGGGCGGAGGAGGGGCAGGTGGAGGGCCGGCGCGTGCGGTGGCTGCGGCCGGAGGACGAGGCGGTGTACCTGGCGCTGCATGCGAGCAACCACCTGTTGCAGCGGCTGGCGTGGGTCTTCGACTTGAAGCTGCTGGCGCTGGCGGGGCTGGACTGGCGGGACGTGGTGGAGGGCGCGAGAGCGACGGCCTTCCCGCACCTGGCCTGGTATGGCTGGGAGGCCGCGCAGCGGCTGTTGGACGCGCCGGTGCCCGGGGCGGTGCTGGAGGCGCTGGCGCCGCCCCGGTGGCAGCGGCGAGCTGGCGGGACGGTTCTTCTCCGACGAGCGGCTGTTGGGCGCGGAGCTGGCGCGCAGCAAGCCGGCCTGGGTGGCGGCGAAGCTGCTGCTGGCGCCCCGGCCCGGAGCCATGGCGCGCTATGCGCTGCGGCGGGTGGGGAACGTGGTGCGGGCGCGGGACTGACGGGCGGCTTCCAGGACGGTGAGGTCTGGAAGCTCAGTCGAGGAAGCGGCGCTCCCAGCGGCGGGCGTCCTTGGCTGGGAGGTTCGTGTCGAAGCTGCGGGACTGGTGGAAGAGCCAGGGCTCCAGCACGCGTGCCAGCTCCCGGTACAGGGGAAGGTCCTTGCCGGCTTCAGTGTCTCCTGCTTCGGGCCAGGTGCCCAGGGTGATGGCCACGCGCTCGCCTTCCATCTCCTGGAGGGTGATGTCCGGTGAGGGAAGGCGGGCACGCAGTCTCGCCGTTCCGCCCAGCTCGCCCAGCACGGGATGGCCGAGGAAGGTCAGCCAGTAGGCGCCACGGACCTGGGTGCCAATCTCATGAGAGAACATGCTCTCGCCGGAGATCTCCATCCCTGGATGGCGAAAGCACCGGCGACTGAGTTCCCTTGAGACCCCCATCAGGCCCGTCAGTGCATGGAGAGAGAGGCTGGCATAGCCAGAGTTGAAGGGCAGGGGGGAGGCCACGTCCAGTGCGACTTCACGGACCCGTGCCGGACCGTGCTGCTCCAAGAACTCCGTGGGCAGCCAGCAGGACAGCGCGCACACCTTGCCGGGCTCTTCGTCGACAAGCGAAGCCTCAATCGCACTGCCGAAGTACTCGAACTGATACGCACCCACGCCGCCCGGCCCATCGCGCAACAGCGTATGGGCCCACTGGTTCTCGCGCAGTTCGCGAAGGGCGCTCTCCCAACCGTGGTCATTGAGCTCGCGAAAGTCCTCGACGTCATGGTCGAAGTACCAGGACAAGGATTGAGGACCCACGGCGCGCCGGTATCGCTCCAGCGCTTGCATGATGGGCTCCGCCACCTCCGCGTGAGGACGACGCATGTAGAAGCAGAGGGTGAGGCCGTCACGTATCAGGAGTTCCCCATTCTGCGCCTGGACCCGAATCCGTGGAACCTGCTCGCTCATCTCACGACTCCCCAACTGGGTGCCACTCGGGCCGGTTCGACTCCCAGCGCTTTATCGTAGACCGCGCCCTGTTTGATGCCCGCGTAAGGGTGCTTCGGTGGATAGTCAGGCCACTTCGGATAGTTGCTCCCCGGGCAGGGGAACTTCAGGTCATAGACGGCATGGGCGCGAAGGGGATTGCCGTCGTGGATGACGACATCGGGCCGGATGGTTCCACGCAACTCGTCACCACGTCCCTGACGTAACAGGGTCTGGGCCTGCTCCTCACTGAGCAACGTGGTCTCCTTCGTGCGCGGGTCATACCGGTAGCGCTGCTCCAGGCTGAACCCTCCTGGCCGCTCCTTGCCCAGTGCTTCTGCGATGCACCGAAGGGCCGCCTCGTGCTTCTCGGTTCCAAGCGTCATCGCGCGCGTCACGGGCTTTCCCTTCGAGTCCACGCCCACCTGCTCGGCACACTGTGCCAGCGTGGGATTGGCTCCGAATCGTTGCAGATTCACCTCGGCACTGGCCTGCTCGACACAGTTCTTCAGGAGTTGCTCGACGCGCTCCCGTTGCTCATCCTCGAAGAGCTTCAGCGCCCCGGCAAGGGACGCACCAGCACGTGCGGTCTGCGCGCCCGTCGCCAGGGGCACTACGGTCTCTTCGCCCGCGACCGTCTTGCAGTAGATGGGGTTCTGCCGGCATGCGCTCGTCGCCGAGTCCATTCGCTGTGCGTAGCCTGGAGCAGTCCGTCGCCCCGTGGATGCGCACGCGCTGAGAAACAGGCTGGCGAGCACGAAGTGCCACGGTCCCACCGCGCCGCGCTGTCGCATGGAGCGCCTCCCGAGGCCGTCATCCTTCCGGATTGCCTCGGGAGACTCCAGCCGCACCCACGGAAGCGCTTCTCCAGGAGCGCACAGGTGCGCGCCCCGGAGCAGGCAGCCTCACTCACGGCCTCACGGACACAGCGGACTGCCGCCCATGCCCGAAGGGCACCCCTGGCCCACGCAGTACTTCGGCCCGCTGTCGCGCGCCACCTGCTGTCCATACGTCTCGCGCGGCACGTCCACGGTGCAGCTGCCCGCGGCCGTGTTGCCGGACGGGTCCTCCACCACGTAGTGCACCGTGTACACGCGCCCGTCGCCCGTGTCGTCGCGCTCGGCGCGCAGCTGCACCGACTGCGCATTCACCCGCACGTCCATGTCGTCGCACGTGGCGCCGTCACAGATGCCGCCCACGTCCTCGGACTCGTCCGACGTGACGCGGACAATCCGGCCATGACGCTCCAGCGGCAGCTCGCCCGCGCAGGTGTCCCGGGCCACGCCCGCGCACTCGGCCAGCGTCACCGTGCGGTACTGGTGGTCCACCGGCCACAGCCGCGCCCCCAGCGAGCCCCCGGGTGCCGGAGGCCGCGTGTCCCGCACCGTCACCGTGAAGCCGCACCCGCACGCATTGCCCGAGCCGTCCGTCGCGTTGCAGTCCACCACCGTCCGTCCCAGCGGGAAGGAGGCCCCCGTGGGCGGCGTACACGTCACCGTCACCGGGCCGCAGTTGTCCTCCGCGCGCGCCACGTACGAGGCCTTCGCCCCGCCCGCCGTGCACTCCAGCACCTGCGGCGCCGGGCAGACGATGTGCGGCAGCGTCGTGTCCACCACCGTCACCGTGCCCGTGCACACCGCGCTGGCCTCGCCATCCGAGGCCGTCAGCGTCACCGCATGGCTCCCCAGGGTGTACGGACCAGGCGCGGCCTGCGTCACCGTGAGGGGACCCGGCTGTCCATCCGGGTCATGGCTCCCGTCATCCACGCTGGCCGAGGCCCGGCACTGCGCGTCCGCGCTCACCGTGACGTCCCGGCACACCGCCACGGGCGGCTCGTTCACCGAGCAGTCCAGCCCCACCAGCGCCGAGCCGGTGTTGTTGTCCTCGCGGCACTCCAATTCGCGCCCCGCCCCGGTGCCGTCGTCATCCACCACCGCGAACACCTCGCCCCGGCCCCCAGGAGCCGCGTCGAGCGCCAGGGACACGAGCACCTCGGCCCCCGGGTCCACCTTGTCCTCCACCGTGGCCACGCCCAGCAGCGTGCCGCCCGTCACGGCCCCTCGATAGAAGGCACCCGCACGCCGGCCGAGGCCGCCGCGTCTCCGGCGTTGCGCACCCGCGCTCCCAGCGTCACGCCCCCTCCGCTCTCACACGTGGAGGCCACCGCCGCCACCACCAGGTCCGGCGCGGCGAAGGGCTTCACCGTGCCCGTGCCCTGGCTGTTGGTGCGGAAGGTGTTGAGCCCCGGCGTGAGCCAGTTGGTGGCGGGGCGCGCGGGGATGGAGCCATCCTCCGCCACGTTGGTGACGGAGTACGCATGCTGGTTCCAGATGCGCCGCGTGTTCACCCACCCGTCCTTGCGGTCCCTGAACACGCGGATGCCGCGGAACGGGCCGAGGTCACACGCGGTGTTCTGCGCCACCACGATTTCGGCATTGCCGTCACCGTCCACGTCCACCACCACCGGATTCTCATACGCGGTGCACGAGCTGTGCGGCGTCTCGAAGCGCACCTCGCCGGTGGCGCCGTCATGGATGCGCAGCGCCGTCTCGTCCGCGTAGATGACCTCCGCGCGCCCGTCGCCCTCGAAGTCGAAGGTGGACGAGCCCGTGCGGTTGGAGCTGTGGTCCTGCGTCGGCCTCAGCCACTTCACCGTCCCGTCTGCCTCGAAGACGGAGTACCAGGCCGCGCCGGCCACCCCGATTTCCGCCTGCCCGTCCGCGTCGAAGTCCGCGATGTTCGGCGGCCCGCCCACGCCCCCGCCCAGGTGCTCCACCGTCCAGCGCACCGTGCAGTCGGCCTCCATCAGTGACACGTGGCCGTCCCACACCACCACCACCTCGCCCGCGGGGTCCGCGTCGAAGTTGCCCACGCCCGACAGGCCCTGGCCCAGCGCGTCCGCCTTGCACTTCACCGAGCCGTCATGCCGGTAGATGGCGCGGCCGTTCACCACCTCCTGCTTCCCGTCCCCGTCCAGGTCCACGGCGAACGCCAGCGGGCCCGTGTCATTCGGCGGGCCGCCCACGCCATCGCTGCCCACCCACTTCAGGGCCCCGGTGCTGTCATAGACGTGGTTGCCGGCGATGAGCTCCACCGAGCCATCGCCCTCCAGGTCCGCCAGCGACACGCCGCCCCAGTCCAGCCGGGGCCCGTCCGCGCGGAACTTGAAGGCGCCGGTGTGCTCGAAGCAGATGAGGCCCAGAGCGCTCTCCGGCACGGTGCACAGCTCCACCCGCCCGTCCCCGTCGATGTCACCCGCCGCGACGCTCGCCGCGCCCCGGGTGCGCAGGGCCGGGTCCGTCACCGCCCACAGGTCCGAGCCATCGGCTCCACTGATGGCTCGCAGTACCCCGTTCGTCTTGAAGTTCCAGCCCTCGAAGCTGTTGAACACCACGTCCGGCACGCCATCACCGCTGACGTCCACCACCACGGGTGTCATCTGCACGTTGGTGTGCGTGGGCATCAGCGGGCTGGCCGTCCACGCCCACTCCACCTCGGGCTCGAAGTGGGGCTCGAAGGGGGGCCGCACCTCGCACCGGGCCTCCTGCTCCACCACCGCCGTCGAGCCCTGGCCGGCGGGCGCCTCGGGGGCGCTGCCGCTGCACGCCACCAGCCCGAGCGCTCCCAGCACACACCACGAGCCCGCCCGCCTGTCCGTCCAGCCCTGCTGCCCCATGAAGAGACCTCCCACGGATGCCTGCCCGGCCGCAGACGAACCGAGCACCGAGGTATTCATCCACCCGGGCCCCCGGACCCACCCCGAAGGGCCGGTACCTGTCGCCTGGGCACCACTCGCCCCCGGTTGTGTCCGGCCCCGCACACAGCGGGGGTACGCAGGCAGGCGTTGCAGGCCCCGCGTCCGGCCCGTTAAAGGGGCCTCCATGCCGCCGAGCCTCCTCGATACCTTCCGCGTCCTGGCCTCCTTCGACCCCCCGCGAGGCTCGCTGCGGGGCGCGCCGTGGGAGGAGTACGTGGACTGGGCCATCGCCCAGGGCCTCGCGCCCCTGGCGGCCTACAACCTCCAGTACCGGCTGGGCGGCGCCAACGTGCCGGAGTGGGTCCGCGACAGGCTCTTGGCCATCTACCAGGGCTCGGCCAACGACAACGTGATGAAGCTCGTCAACTTCAAGCAGATGGTGGACGACCTTCAGGGCCGCAAGCTGGTGCTCTTCGGGGGGGCGGCCTTCGCCGACTCCCTCTACCCCCACGTCGCCTTCCGCCCCGTCACCGAGCTGCAGCTGGTGATGCGCCGGATGGACGTGGACGGCTTCGCCGGCTTCCTCGCCAACCACGAGTTCAAGCCGGAGGACGCCTCGGGCACGGGCGCCACCAAGGCGGTGTCCGACGGGCGCACCCTTTTCTTCCTCTACTCGGACGTGCTGGGCCCCCAGCGCAAGGAGCAGGCCGCGGGCATCCTGGAGCGGGCGACGCCGATGCGGATGTACGGCCCTTCCGTCTTCCGCGCGGACCTGGAGGACGCGGTGCTGCTGGTCGCCCTGGAGCACGCCCGCCATGGGTACGAAGTGCCCTGGCTGTCCTTCCTGGACCTGCGCGAGCTCATCACCGGCGCGAAGGCCATGGGCGGCCCGTACTCCCGCCCGGTGGACGTGCCCGCCCTCTTGGCCCGCGCCGCCGACTGGCGCCTGGAGCGCGCCCTCTACACCTCCCTGGCCATCGTCGCGCGCCTGTTCCCCGAGGCCGCCCCGGACGCCACCGCCGCCTTCCCTCCGCTGCGCCGGGCCACGCGCGAGCTGCTGGACAGGACGGTGGTGGGTGCGGTGAGCACCCCGGGGCGCACCTCGGCCCTCAAGGGGCTGGAGCGGGTACGCCGGTTGCTCACAGGTCAGTAAGGCCGCCCGCCTGCCCTACAGCCCTGGGAGACGGGCTTTCTTTCCGTCCGCCTGTCGGCGTATGAGTCCTGCGTCAGACAATTCCCAACTGGGACTCTTTCAATGCGTATTGCCATCATCGGAACGGGCTACGTCGGCCTCGTCGCGGGCACCTGCTTCGCGGACTCGGGTAACGACGTCACGTGCGTGGACATCGACGAGCGGAAGATCCGCATGCTCCAGGCGGGCGAAGTGCCCATCTACGAGCCGGGCCTCGAGGAGCTCATCAAGAAGAACGTGCGCGAGAAGCGCCTGTTCTTCACCCGTGACCTGCCGCAGGCGGTGTCCAACGCCCAGGTGGTCTTCATCGCCGTGGGCACGCCGGAGGGCGAGAGCGGTGACGCCGACCTCCAGTACGTGCTGGCCGCCGCCGAGCAGATCGGCAAGGCGATGAAGCAGTACACCGTCGTCGTCGACAAGAGCACCGTGCCGGTGGGCACCGCGGACAAGGTTCGCGACGCCATCCGCAAGGTGACGAGCATCGAGTTCGACGTCGTCTCCAACCCCGAGTTCCTCAAGGAAGGCGCCGCGCTGGACGACTTCCTCAAGCCGGACCGCGTCGTCATCGGCGTGGACTCCGAGCGTGGCCGCAAGATCATGGGCGAGCTGTACGCGCCCTTCGTGCGCACCGAGAACCCGGTCATCTACATGGACACGCGCTCGGCGGAGCTGACGAAGTACGCCGCCAACGCGATGCTGGCCACGCGCATCTCGTTCATGAACGACATCTCCGCGCTCTGCGAGAAGGTCGGCGCGGACGTGGACTTCGTGCGCAAGGGCCTGGGCTCGGACAAGCGCATCGGCTACCCGTTCCTCTTCCCGGGCGTGGGCTACGGCGGCTCCTGCTTCCCCAAGGACGTGAAGGCGCTGGTGGCCACCGCGCGCGACTACGGCCTGGAGCTGGACCTGCTGCGCGCCGTGGAGCGCACCAACGAGCGCCAGAAGAAGCTCCTGGTGAACAAGGCCGTGAAGCACTACGGCACGCTCGAGGGCAAGAAGTTCGCCGTGTGGGGCCTGGCCTTCAAGCCGAAGACGGACGACATGCGCGAGGCGCCCTCCATCGAGGTCATCGAGGGGCTCATCGGCAAGGGCGCGCAGGTGACGGCGCACGACCCCGTGTCCGCGCACACCGCCAAGCGCGTCTTCGGTGACCGCATCCGCTACGCCGACCTGCCCTACGAGGCCCTGGAGGGCGCGGACGGCCTGTTCGTCGTGACGGAGTGGAACGAGTTCCGTCACCCGGACTTCGAGCGCATGAAGGGCCTGATGAAGAGCCCCATCGTGTTCGACGGCCGCAACGTGTACGACCCGGTCCGCATGCGCGAGCAGGGCTTCACGTACTACGGCATCGGCCGTCGATGAAGCAGGGCGGGACGCTGGACTCACTCACGGGGCTGCGCTTCTTCGCGGCCCTCCACGTGGTGTTGTTCCACTTCGGCAAGCCGTGCCTGGACACGGCCCCGGCGTGGCTGCGCGACTTCGTGGGGGCGGGCTACTCCGCCGTGGGGGTCTTCTTCGTCCTGTCGGGCTTCGTCCTCGCCTGGAACTACCTGGACCGTGACGCGCGGATGCAGACGGGGCCGCGCGCCTTCCTGGCCGCGCGCGTGGCCCGCGTCTACCCCGTCTACCTCCTGACCTTCCTCCTCTCGGCGCCCTTCACCATCGCCGCCTCCGTGGCGGCGAACGGGTGGGCCCTGGCCGCGGGGAAGCTGACGGTGGGCGGCCTGGGCACGCTGGCGCTGGTGCAGGCGTGGGTGCCCGTGCTGGCGCTGTACTGGAACCCACCGGCCTGGTCCGTGGCGGTGGAGGCCATCTTCTACCTGCTGTTCCCCGGGCTGGCGCGCGTGCTGCCGCGCCTGCGGCCCTCGCTGCTGCCGGTGGCGCTGGGCGCGACGTGGGTGCTCGGGCTGTTGCCGCCGCTGCTGTACCTGGGCTTGCAGGCGGACGGGACGGCGCCGTCGGACGCGGGCACCTGGACGACGGGGCTGGCGGTCATCAAGTTCAACCCGCTGATGCGCCTGCCCGAGTTCCTCTTCGGCGTGCTGCTCGGCTGGGCCTTCGTGCGTGAGCGCGCGGCGGGAGTGAAGCGGGGCAATGGCGCGGTGCTGGCCTTCGCCGGCGCGGCGCTGCTGGTGCTGGCGGGCGCGGCGGGCCCGCGCATTCCGTACCCGCTGATGCACAACGCGCTGCTGGCGCCCGCGTCGGGGCTGCTGGTGTACGGGCTGGCGCGCGGAGGCGGCGCGCTGGGCCAGGTGCTGTCGCGTCCGCTGCTGGTGCACCTGGGCGGGGCGAGCTACGCGCTCTACCTCCTCCAGTTCCCGGTGTCGGAGGTGGTCCACGCGCTGGCGAAGGTGCTCCCTCCGGCGGTGGACCTGCACTCGCCCCTGGCGGTGCTGGCCTTCGTGCTGGGCGTGGGCGTGCCGGCGTCGGTGGTGGTGCACCGCTACGTGGAGACGCCCTACCGCTCGCGGGTGCGCAAGGCGCTGCAGCCGTGGGTGGACGCGGAGTCCCGCGTGCCCGCCGCGCAGCCGGTGGTGCCCGGGGCAGAGGCCTGACGGCGGGGGAGCGCCCCACCGTGAGGCGTCCGAGTCATTCCTGGCGGGCTCCGCTCTCGGAGCCGGACGTCAGCGCGACAGGCCGCAGGCGCGCTTGCCTTCCACCGTCTCGATGGCCTTGCAGTCGCAGTTCTCGACGAGCTCCTCGCAGACGGCCTCGTCCTCTTCGGTGGGCTCCACGCGGCTCTCTTCCTGGGCGGCGCGCTGGAGGCACAGCTCCTTCTCCACGGAGTTGGTGGAGCAGTCGCAGAGCTTCTCGGACAGCTCGCGGCAGGCGCCCTTGCAGCCGGCGAGGCCGGACAGGGTGGAGCACAGGAGGGCGGCGGTGATGAGGAGGCGGCGCATGGGTGCGGCGAAGATGCCAGAAGGACCCCCGGATGCAAGCCGCCCGCGATGCCAGTCGTACCGGGGTGGATGCTAGGGTCGCCCGCCTGCTCTTCTCCCGGGAGGACCTGTTCCCATGCTGTCGCTCGTCGCCGCCGTCCTGCTGACCGCCGCGCCCGTTTCCCCCGCCCCGTCCCTACGGGCCCCGGACGCTCCCTTGTCCCTGTCCGGGCGGCACCTGTCCGCGCGCCTGCTGGCGGCCCAGGCCCCGCCGGAGGCGCCGTCCGAGGCCGCGCCCCCCGCGCCTCCGTCCCAGCCTTCCGCGCCGCTGATGGACGCGGACCTGGAGGCCCGCATCCAGGAGCTGACGAGCCAGGTGGGGCTGCTGCAGAGCGAGATTCGCTCCATCGACGTGAACTTCCCCATCGGCTCGCTGGTGATGGCGTACTTCGGCTACGTGCTGACGCCGCTGCTGCTGATTGGCATTCCGCTCATCATCGTCGGCCTGGGCGAGTCGGACGATGACGACCAGGCGACGCTGGTGGGCATCGGAACGGGCCTGACGGTGACGGGCGCGGTGGGCGTGGGGCTGCTCGTGGGCGGCCTCATCACCGGCTCACGGGCGTCCAGCGCGAACCGCCTCCGCCGCGAGGAGCTCATCCGTGAGCGCATCCGCATGGAGGACGACCTGCGTGACTTGAAGGCCCGCCGCGACGCGCGCAGCGTCGCTGCAGGCGCGCCGGTGGCGGCCCACCCCACGCTGCCCCTGGTGGCCGTGCACTTCTGACGCGCCGCCTCCACGCACGCCCGGCCCCTTTGCGGCCGGGAGGGGAGGCGGGAAG
>JBKGHK010001269.1:0-1727 GCA_046520375.1 Pyxidicoccus sp. 3LFB2 | reverse complement strand
GAGGCTGCTGAGTCGATCCGCCCATGGATTCAGCCGTCATGGAATCACCTTCGGGAGGCCATCCCCACCAGCGCCAGCACCACGTTGCCCACGGTCCACTCCCGCCGCTCGCCCGGGCCCTCCAGCGCCTTGAGGCGCCGGTCCAGGCAGCTGGCGCAGCGGTTGATGCCCTCGAACTGCGTGGTGCACTCCCGGCAGATGACGCGCCGGCACTCCACGCAGACGCCGAGGCCGGCGCGCTCCGGGTGGTAGTGGCAGCGGCCCGAGCCCTGAATCATGACGCCACCTTACGCAAACCCGGGCCCGCCACACCACCCCCCGCGACGACGACTAGAGCTCGTCGAGGAACTCGTCGTTGTACGTGTAGCGCGACAGCCGCTTGACGAGCGCTTCCATGGCCTCCACCGGCTTCACCGAGTGGAGCATCTGCCGCAGCTTCTTCACCTTCTCGTACTCGCGCAGGGTGAAGAGCTTCTCCTCCTTGCGCGTGCCGGACTGGGCGATGTTGACGGCCGGGAAGACGCGCTTCTCCGCGAGCAGCCGGTCCAGGGTGACTTCCGAGTTACCGGTGCCCTTGAACTCCTCGAAGATGACCTCGTCCATGCGGCTGCCGGTGTCGATGAGCGCGGTGCCGATGATGGTCAGCGAGCCCGCCTCTTCCGTGGCGCGCGCGGCGCCGAAGATGCGCTTGGGGCGCTCCAGGGCGCGGCTGTCCACGCCGCCGGACATGGTGCGGCCGGAGTTGTCGATCTCCTTGTTGAAGGCGCGCGCCAGGCGGGTAATCGAGTCGAGCAGGATGACCACGTCCTTGCCGGACTCCACCAGCCGGCGGGCGCGCTCGATGGCCAGCTCCGCCACCTTGAGGTGGTCCACCGTGGGCCGGTCCGAGCTGGAGGCCAGCACCTCGGCCTTGATGCCCCGGCGCATGTCCGTGACTTCCTCGGGCCGCTCGTCGATGAGCACCACCATGACGTGGCACTCGGGGTGGTTGGCGAGCACCGCCTGGGCGATGCGCTGGAGCATGATGGTCTTACCCGTCTTGGGCGGGGCGACGATGAGCGCGCGCTGACCCTTGCCGATGGGGGCGATGAGGTCCAGCACCCGCGTCACCAGCTCCTTGTGGCCATTCTCCAGCTTGAGCCGCTCGGTGGGGTCCACCGACGTCAGGTCCGCGAAGTGCGGCAGCCGCGGGGCGCCCTCCAGCGGGCGGCCGTCCACGGTGTCCACCTTCTGGATGATGCCCTTGTTGCCGCGCATCTGCGCGAAGGCCGTGAGGTACTGGCCCTGCCGCAGCTTCAGCTTCTGCACCAGATTCTTCGGCAGCTCCGGGTCGTCCGGCGCCGCCAGCAGGTTGCGCTTGATCTGCCGCAGGTAGGCGTTGGGGCCCTTGGACTCCGTGTCCAGTACGCCCTCCACCGGCGCGAGGTTGGACTGCGGCGCGGCCTCGCGCTGCTGCCCGCCCCCGTGCTGCTGCTGGCGCTGCTGCGGGTGGTGCGGCTCCCGGGCGTGTTGCTGCGCCTGCTGCTGGGGGGCGCCCTGGCCCTGCTGCTGCTGTTGCTGCTGGGCCTGCCGCTGGCGGTACTGCTCCAGCTCCTGCGGCGTCAGGAAGACCTGGACCTGCTGGCCGTCCGGTCCGGGCTGCATCCGGTAGGCCTGGCCCTCCGGGGTGAACAGCACCTGCGCGCCACGACGACGGCGCCGACGGCGGCGGCGGCGCCCGCCTGCCT
>JBKGHK010001268.1:0-1729 GCA_046520375.1 Pyxidicoccus sp. 3LFB2 | reverse complement strand
CCTCGCGGGCACCTTCGCGTCGCGCTCCGGCGCGCGGATGCGTCCCTCCCGCGCGGCCCGGGCCAGCTCCTCCAGGTTCAGTCCCTCGAAGGGGCGCACGCCATGGAGCGCCTCGTAGAGGGCGACGCAGAAGCTGAACTGGTCCGACAGCGCGTCCACGCCCTGGCCCTGCTGCTGCTCGGGCGCCATGTACGCGGGCGTGCCCACCAGCACGCCCGTGCGCGTCAGCGGCGCGGGGCCATTCGGAGCCCGAGGGGACGCGGAGGCCGCGCGGGGACGCAGCCCCCGGTTGGAGGGACGGGCCAGCCCGAAGTCCGTCACCCGCACCCGGCCGTCCTGTCCGACGAGGACATTGCTGGGCTTGAAGTCGCGGTGCACCAGGCCCGCGGCGTGCGCGGCCGCCAGCCCGAGCCCCGCGTCGCGGAAGACGCGCAGGACTTCGCCCTGCGCGCGCGGCGCTTTCAGCCACTCGGCCAGGGTGGTGCCCTCCACCAGCTCCAGCGCGAGGAAGAGGCAGTCCCCGGCCACGCCCACGTCATGCACCGTGACGACGTTGGGGTGGGCGAGGCGGGCCAGCGCCTGGGCCTCGCGCAACAGCCGCGAGCGCAGCTCCTCCAGGTGGCGGCCCTCCGGACGGAGCAGCTTGAGGGCCACCTGCCTGTCCAGCTCCGGGTCATAGGCGGCGTACACGTCGCCCATGGCCCCCCGGCCGATGCGCTCCAGCACCACGTACCGGGCGAGGGTGGAGCCCTGGGAGAGGGGAGGCCGCTCGTCCGCGACGTCCGTCAGCCCCTCCGTGGAGCTGGTGCCCATCGCCACGTGCTCCTGGCAGGGCTCGCAGCCCTCCACATGGGCCAGCACGCGGGTGCGCTGCTCTTCCGGAAGCAGGCCCTCGAGGAAGTCGCTCAGTGTCGTCTCGCTCGGGCACTCCATGGGAGCGCCAGCGTAGCAAAAAAACCGCGTTCCTCTCTTTTTCCCAGATTTAGCGAGTTGGGGTGTTTGACACCCCCCGGGGGCCTCAGGCCGCCGCGCGGGCCTTGAGCTTCGCGAACAGCTCGGGGGGCATGGCGGCGTCGCCCAGCTTGTGGTCCGGGGACACGGCCTCTCCGTGAAAGTCGCTGCCGGAGGTGGGCACCAGGTCGAACTCCCGGGCCAGGCCGATGAACTTCTTGCGCACGCTGGGGTTGTGGTCGGAGTGCAGCACCTCCAGCCCGGCCAGGCCCGCCTTGGCGAGCGCGCGAATCTCCAGCCGCTCCATGCGCGACGAGCCGGGGTGCGCCAGCGTGGCGGTGCCGCCCGCCTTGCGGATGAGGCGGATGGCGTCCGCGCCGTCCAGCTTGTAGCGGTCCACCCAGGCCGCGCCGCGGGTGCCCAGGAAGCGGTCGAAGGCCTCCTTCACGTCCACCGCCCAGCCGCGCTCCACCAGCACCCGCGCCAGGTGGGGCCGGCCCAGCTGCGCCTTGCCCGCCACCTCCAGCACATGCTCCATGTGCACGGGGTAGCCGAGCTGCCGCATCCGCTCGAGCATGGCCTCCATGCGCGTCTCCCGCTCCTCGCGCAGCCGCTCGGAGAAGCGGGCGATGTCCTCGTCCTCGGGGCGCAGGAAGTGCCCCAGGATGTGCACCTCGCGGCCGTGGATGAAGGCGGACACCTCGATGCCCGGCACCAGCTCCACCCCGTGGGCGCGCGCCGCCTCGGCCGCCTCGGCCAGCCCCGCCACCGTGTCGTG
>JBKGHK010001267.1:0-1748 GCA_046520375.1 Pyxidicoccus sp. 3LFB2 | reverse complement strand
ACGCGCCGAGCACCACCTCGGGCCGTGGGGTCCGTCCGGTGCGCGGTGGCGGCCAGGGCACGCGCGGAGCACTACCTCGGGGCCATGCAGCTTGCCCGCGCCGAGCGCCACCTCGGAGCCGTGGCGCTTGCACCGTAAGAGTTCGCTGTGCCCCGTCCCCCGGGAGACGACGGGGGACGGGGAACTGATACCTGGGGTGTAGGAGGCCCGGGGCCGCTACGACGGCTCGCTCCATGCGACGAAACCGTCGGCTCGGGCCGCTCCAGTGGCCCCCTCGATAACGAGGTCGCGCACCTCCGTGCGCGGGCGAGCGCGCCACTTGGTAGCGATCTCGGCGGGAGGATCGACCGCTGCTCGCGCTAGCACTTGTAAATCTTCGAGTCCCGACGACAGAAGCCCCAAATGCACTCGCGGGCTATTGCGGCCAAACGCGAAGGTGCTGATGCGCCTCACGGTCTGGTCCGTCGCGGAGACGTAGGCGAGCCTTTCGAGTTCCGCCATGGCGCGGGCGTAGGCAGCCTCGTTCTGCCTGCCTTGGGCTTGCGCTCCCAGGCGTGCTGCAGCGACCGCAACAGCCTCGGCGGTGGCGTTCAGCCCGAGCTGATGCAGCGTGAACGCTCTTGAGATCGCTGCGAGAGCAGCAACGGACAGTTCCCGCTGCGCTACGTTCGTCTCGATCTCCGAGGAGCCATCATCCGGAGGCGCATCGACGTGCGTTTCGGAGGGCTCGTTCTTCGCGCAGAGGACCTTCCACAGCCTGACGTAGGTCTCGCGCGACCGTGCACCAGGGTGAACCCGGGTCGCGGCGATCCACCGCTCCACAGCTTGTGTCTGACCGTTCACGATTAACCGCGCGTTGCACACCTGCTGGGTCCACGCTGTAAGTTGCTTCGTGAGCGTGCTGCCTGGCTTCTTGCTGGCAATCGTCGGATGTTGGCCACCCTTCGACTCGAAAAACGCGAAGCTGCGACTGCCCGTCGGCACCGCTAGATAATCCGGCATGAGTCCCTTCCTCTTGCGCTGCACCACAACAGGAGTGGTGAGCGCAGCAGCCAGATACGCTGGCCAAGGCCCTCTGCTCGCCTGCGAAGACGCGAGCACACTCACCGGAATTGCTGCGGACCAGCCCAAGAGGTCGATCGCTTCGCGGGAGAACGCGGACCCGATTAGCCACGAGATGACCGGGCGCCACTGCTTCTCGTAGTGCTCGACATCGCGGTGTGTCTCCCACTTGGATGGCGACTGCGAGAACATCGACGCGACGAACGGGACAAACCCGAGGTGCGCGCCCGGTGGAGCCGACCATGGTCGAAAGTCCGTAAGCAAATGCAGAGCAACGCGCGGCATGGCCATCTGCGGCCGGGTGACTTTATTCGCGTGGTCGTGGAGCGTGTACGACGGCATGTGATCGCGAGGCTATCACCCGTTCGTGCACGGCTGGCGCACTTGTAAATGTTCGCCTGCCCCGGGGTGGAGCAACCAGCCGGGCGGCTACGTTCCTCTCGCAGTGGTAACGGGACGCGAAGAACGCTGACGCGTCGCCCGTCTGGTGGGATCCACAGGCTCGCCAAGCCGCTGCCTCTCCGGTTCTCGGACGGGGCACGGCGATCAGTTACCTTGCACCCGCCGAGCACCATCTCGGGGCCGTGGCGCTTGCACGCGCCGAGCACCACCTCGGGGCCATGGCGCTTGCACGCGCCGAGCACCACCTCGGGCCGTGGGGTCCGTCCGGTGCGCGGTGGCGGCCA
>JBKGHK010001266.1:0-1749 GCA_046520375.1 Pyxidicoccus sp. 3LFB2 | reverse complement strand
GACCGGCCGGCCGCGCTGGACTACCTCATCCGGCTGCACCGCCTGAAGACGGGCGCCCTCATCCGCGCCGCATGCCGCATGGGCGTGCTGGCCGGGGGCGGGGACGCGGACGCGCTGACCCGCGCGGACACCTACGGCGACGCGGTGGGGCTGGCCTTCCAGATTGCCGACGACGTGCTGGACGTGACGGCCACGCCGGAGCAGCTGGGCAAGCCCGCGGGCGCGGACGCGGCGGCGGGGCGCTTCACCTTCCCGGCGGTGGTGGGGCTGGAGGCCTCCAAGCGCATGGCGGAGGAGAAGGTGGCGCAGGCCATCGCCGCGGTGGTTCCGCTGGAGGGCGCCGACGGACCGCTGGCGGCGCTGGCGCGGTACTCGGTGGAGCGGAAGTCCTGATGACGGGGCTGCTGGCGCGCATCGCCTCGCCCTCCGACGTGCGGGCGCTTCCCGAGGCGGAGCTGCCGGCCCTGTGCGAGGCGCTGCGCGAGGACATCATCTCCCTGTGCGGCCGCGTGGGCGGCCACCTGGGCGCGTCGCTGGGCGCGGTGGAGCTCATCGTCGCACTGCACCGGGTGTTCCACTCGCCGACGGACGCGCTCCTCTTCGACGTGGGGCACCAGGCGTACGCGCACAAGCTGCTCACCGGGCGGCGCGAGCGCATGCACACGCTGCGGCAGGCCGACGGGCTGGGGCCCTTCCTGGACCCGCGCGAGAGCCCGCATGACGCGCTGCTGGCGGGCCACTCGTGCACGGCGGTGTCCGCGGCCCTGGGGATGTTGGAGGGGCGCCGGGTGCTGGGCCGGCGCGCCACGTGGTGGCGGTGCTGGGCGACGGCGGGCTGACCGGCGGGCTCACCTTCGAGGGGCTCAACAACGCGGGCGGCAGTGACTTGCCGCTGGTGGTGGTGCTCAACGACAACCAGATGTCCATCAGCGCCAACGTGGGCGCCATCCCCGCGCTGCTGCGCACCCGGGGCGCGCGCGCCTTCTTCGAGGGGCTGGGCTTCACCTACCTGGGGCCGGTGGACGGGCATGACCTGGGCGCGCTGGTGCACGCGCTGCGCGAGGCGAAGGGGTCCTCGCGGCCGGTGGTGGTGCACGCGCTGACGCTCAAGGGGAAGGGCTTTCCCCCGGCGGAGGCGGACGCGCAGACGCGCGGGCACGCCATGGGCCCGTACGAGTGGCGGGACGGGAAGCTGGTCCGCTCGCGCAAGGGACAGCGGACCTTCAGCGAGGCCTTCGCGGCGGTGCTGGAGGACGCCATGGCCAGGGACTCGCGCG
Source organism: Pyxidicoccus sp. 3LFB2 (assembly GCA_046520375.1). Taxonomy (GTDB): domain Bacteria; phylum Myxococcota; class Myxococcia; order Myxococcales; family Myxococcaceae; genus Myxococcus. The sequence goes on along the minus strand of JBKGHK010001266.1, from coordinate 472 downwards.
TGGTGGCGGTGACGCCGGCCATGCTGGAGGGCTCGGCGCTCAACGAGCTGAAAGCGCGCTTCCCGGACCGGGTGCACGACGTGGGCATCGCCGAGCAGCACGCCGTCACCTTCAGCGCGGGGCTGGCCGCCGCGGGCGCGCGGCCCGTCTGCGCCATCTACTCCACCTTCCTGCAGCGCGCGTACGACCAGGTCATCCACGACGTGTGCCTGCCGGGCCTGCCCGTCGTCTTCGCGGTGGACCGCGCGGGGCTGGTGGGCGCGGACGGCGCCACGCACCAGGGCACCTTCGACGTGGCGTCGCTGCGGCCCGTGCCCGGCCTCCAGCTCTGGTCGCCCATGGTGGGCGAGGACCTGGCGCCCATGCTGGCCACCGCGCTGGCGGCGCCGCACCCGTCCGTCCTCCGCTTCCCGCGCGGCACGCTGCCGCCGCTGCCCTCGGGAGTGCTTCCGGGCGAGGCGCCGCTTTCAGG
>JBKGHK010001265.1:0-1750 GCA_046520375.1 Pyxidicoccus sp. 3LFB2 | reverse complement strand
GACACGGTGACACGGCGGCGGTGCGGCGAGGTGCGGTGCTCCCAGACGTAGACGCCCTGCCACGTGCCCAGGTCGGCCGAGCCGTCCTTCACGGGGATGCTCAGCGAGTTCTGCGTGAGCACCGTGCGCACGTGCGCGGGCATGTCATCCGGCCCCTCCGCGTCGTGCACGAAGAGCGGGTCCCCGTCCTTCACCAGCCGGCCGAAGAAGGACTCCAAATCCCGGCGCACGTCCGGGTCCGCGTTCTCACACAGGAGCAGGGACGCGCTGGTGTGGTGCAGGAACACGGTGCACAGCCCCTGCCGGGCGCCGCTCTCCGTCACCGCCCGCTGCACCTCGCCGGTGATGTCGGTGAAGCCGCGGCCCCGCGTGGACACCGTCAGTTCCTTCGCGTGGTACATGGCTTTAGCGCCCTCCCAGCCTCGCGGCGAGGAACGCGGCCATCCGCTCGGCCTCGTCAGCGTCAATCATGTGGGGCCCGTGGAAGGGGTGGAAGTCCACCTCCAGCCCGGACTCCGTCAGCAGGTCTCGCAGGCGCTCGGCGGCGGCGAAGGGCAGCACGTCGTCATACCGGCCATGGCCCTGGAACACCGGCAGCCCCTTGCGGCCTTGCGCCTTCTGCCGCCACTCGGGCTCGCAGATGAGCGTGCCGGAGAGGATGCACAGGCCGGCGGGCGCCTCTTCCATCCGCAGCGCCACGTCCGTCGACACCATGCCCCCCTGGCTGAAGCCTCCCAGGACGATGCGGCCATGGGGCAGCTTCATCGAGGTGGACACCGCGTCCACCACGCTCATCAGCGCCTGCCGCGCGGCTGGCAGCCCGGGTGGCACCTCGCGGGCGTACCGGTCCCAGTCGCGCAGGTGCCGGCGCATGAGGTCCTCGGGCAGCTCGAACCAGGAGCGCCCGTCGGGCATGCCCAGCGACTCCAGCGTCAGCGGGGCGCCGGGGAACACGAAGCGCACGCTCCCGGCGAGCGACGCCTCCAGGGACATCAGCTCCGGCGCCCACGACACCAGGTCCGAGGCCGTGGCGCCGAAGCCGTGGCAGAGGACCACGGCCAGCTCGGGCGTGGCGCCCTCGGGGAGCGCGTCCACCACGAAGCAGTCCAGCTCACCCAGCCGGGTGGTGAGGAGTCGAGCCTTGCGGCCGCTCATTACTTCTTGCCCGCCGGCGCCTGGTCGCTCAGGGAGACCTTCTGGATGACCACCGCCTGCAGCGGCCGGTCGCTCCGGTCGCGCTCGACGTTGGAGATCTTCTCCACCACGTCATAGCCCTGCACCACCTCACCGAAGATGGTGTGCCGGTTGTTGAGGTAGTCCGGCATGGACGTGGTGATGAAGAACTGGCTGCCGTTGGTGTTGCGGCCCGCGTTGGCCATGGCCAGCAGGCCGACCTTGTTGAAGGTGCGGCCGCTCTGGAACTCGTCCTCGAAGCGGTAGCCCGGGTCGCCGCGGCCGGTGCCCGTGGGGTCTCCGCCCTGAATCATGAAGCCCGGAATCACGCGGTGGAAGACGACGCCCTCGTACAGCGGCTTGCCCTCCACGCGCTTGCCGGAGTTGGGGTCCGTCCACGGCTTCTCACCCGTGGCCAGGCCCACGAAGTTGGCCACCGTCTTCGGCGCGTCCTTGGAGAACAGGCGCACGACGATGTCACCCTGGTTGGTGCTGAGGGTGGCGAAGACCTCCTGGCCGGCCTGGACCTTCTTCGTCCACTCACCGGAGGCGGCGGCCTCGCCGGGCGGCGGCGTGG
>JBKGHK010001264.1:0-1752 GCA_046520375.1 Pyxidicoccus sp. 3LFB2 | reverse complement strand
CGAGCGTGGCCGCCGTGGACCTCCAGCGTCCCCGCGTGTGGCAGCGGCTCGTCGAGCTCGCGTCCGCGGGCAATGGCCGGCTCCTGGCGCCTGTCGCCTCCACCGCGCCGGTGGGGGAGGGCGCCGAGCACGTGCTCGCCGAGGCAGGCGCGGACCTGCTCACCCAGACACCGGAGCTGGCGGCCTGGCTGCGCTCCCTTTCCAGGGACCTGGACGTGGCCTCCCTCGCGTACCTCGATGGGGAGCGGCACGTGCGCGTGTCGGTGGCGATGGATGCCATCGTCACCACGCTCACGGAGGCACGGCCGGGCACCTCGCTCGCGTACATGGCGACGCCGACGGACGTCTTCGCCGTGCCCGAGGACGTGACGCGCGCGGCGGCCGCACGCTATGGACAGCGGGCGATGCTCGGGCGCACCGCCCAGGCCGCGCTGCGCGGCGTGAGCCGGGGCGCCCTCTACCAGCCGAACACCTGCCGCATCATCGAGAGCAGCAACGGCCAGCGCTACGGCACGGTGGACTGCATCATCCTGCAGCAGGGCCCCAACTACGCGCTGGCCAAGCGGCTGCAACAGTGGCGAGCCATCGTCTCGCGAGCGGCGGGGCAGCGCGTGTCCATCAACGTCGCGCCGTCCACCGCGACGCACTCGGTGGTGAAGAACCCGCTGCTGGCCGCCGGCTTCCGGGGCGCCTCCACCTTCGGCGTGGAAATCTTCGAGCCCGCGACCACCAACGCGCTGATGGCGGCGCTGTGGGTGCATGACCTGCGCAACCCGGCGGCGCTCTCGGACCCCCGGGTGCCGCTGCGGCACCCGCTGGAGCTCATCATGCAGGGCGCCAACCACGGCGGCATGTGGCGCCTGCCGTACCTGACACGCTCGGTGCTGCCACTGGCCGCGCTGGCTGGTTTCACGCGGCGCTCCATGTACTGAGGCGCGGGCGCCCCAACGTGAGGGCGCAAAGCCTGTCGTGCTATACAGCGCTCATTCTTCCGAGGATGAAACCGATGCGCCTGCTGCCCCTGTCTTCCCTGGTCCTGAGTGTGCTGCTCTCGGGGACTGGTTGTTCCACCTCCGGCCCGAGCCGGACCCAGCAGGCGCTGCTCAAGCGCCCGCCCGTCGTGCACGTGATGGAGCGCACCGCGTCGCTCTCGCCGCGCCCCGCCGGTTGCGCCGTGGAGTACGTGACGCAGGACCTGACGGATGCGCGGAACACGCGCCGGGTGGCCCGCCTGGTGCTCAAGGGCACGGGGCTCGACCGGCAGCAGGCGGAGAAGCTCCTGAACGACAAGGTCTGCGGCGTGGGCGGCGAGCGGGTCTTCATCGAGTCGGAGGCGTACGGGCGTCCGGGTGAGCGCGACGAAGTCGAGGCGATTGCCTTTGCCTTCGCCACGCCCGTGCAGATCTCCCACTCCGGGCTCGACGCGGACCTGACGGCCAAGCCGTCCAATTGCCGCATTGCCTTCCTGCGCACGAAGCAGCCCGAGGCCCGCTACCAGGAGATTGCCGGGCTCCACTTGAAGCTGGAGCCGTATGTCCAGCTGGGAAGCGCCTCGCACCAGGTGCGCGCCATGGAGGAGCTGCGGGCGGCGGCATGCCACCTCGGCGCCGACGCCGTCCTCATCACCCAGGAGAGCTACGACCTGCCCCAGCTGGGCTCCGTCGTGTCGGGCACCGCCATCGTGTTCGACGAGAACCTCCGCCGCGACGCGCCCCCGCGCCCCGGCGCGCACACGCTGTAGCCCGCCCGGCG
>JBKGHK010001263.1:0-1754 GCA_046520375.1 Pyxidicoccus sp. 3LFB2 | reverse complement strand
GCCGCGAGCCGGCGGTCCGCGTCCGCCAGCCGCTCGGTGGCCACCTGCAGCTCCATCTCGCGGCGGCGCAGCTTGCCGGACAAATCATCCCGCTCACGCTGCGACTCCTGCGTGCCACGCGCCAGCTCCAGCTGCGCGGTGAGCCGGGCCACCTCGTTCCGGGCCACCTCCAGCGCCGGCCGGAGTGACGCGGCCTCCGCCTCGCGGTCCGTCAGCTCCGCGCGAAGCTTCGTCAGCGATTCCTTCAGCCGCGCGCTGCGGTCCTCCCAGGACTTCGCGCGCGCCACCACCTCGTCCAGCTTGCCCCGGGTGAAGGCCAGCGGCTCCGGAGGCAGCTGCACCCACGTGGGGTCCACCACCCGGGCCGGCTCCTGCCCCGCCACCACCAGGAAGTAGGCCGCCTCGCTGCCATTCACCAGCGTGCCGTCGACCTGGAGCCCCTCGCCGTTCTCGAACGCGAGCTGGTACCCCAGCACCGGCGACTGCGTGGCCACCGCCACCTGCGGGAAGTGGACGGAGAGCGCATCCAGCAGCAGCCCGTACGTGGGCGGCACGTCCTCCTCGGCCTCCAGCAACTGCGGCAGCGCGAGCCCCGCCACGTTGCGCAGGCCGCCCAGGAGGAAGCCCTGCTTCGTCACCAGCCGCGCCAGCTCCGCCAAGAGCTCCGGAGCCTTCACGTACGGCGCCAGGTCGGCGACCAGCACCACGTCGAAGCTGCCGGACTCGAAGTCGTCGTAGACGTTGGCGCGGAAGCGCAGCGACGGGCCCCCGTGCGCCTTTTGCGCCGCCTCGACGGCGCTTACGTCCGCGTCACAGGACACGACGGCGCGCGCACCGCGCTCGAGGAGGAAGCGCGCGCTCTCGCCGCCCGTCGAGGCGACGGCGTCGACTTCCAGCACCCGGCGACGGGCGAAGAGGCTCTCCGCGAAGATGTACCGGGGCAGCAGTTCACTGGGCCCCATGCGGCGGAATGTGTGATGCATGGGTGTGTTCGGGGGTGGGAGTATAGCCGTGGGCGACCGAGCCCCAAGTTAAGCGCCAGGGCCGAAAATCGGCCTCGCGCCTGGACGACAGGAGAGCAGGCGACATGAACGCAGCGGGACAACAGGGTTTCGGCTACCGGGCGAAGCGCACCTTCACGCGGCTCATCGTCTTCACGCTCATCCTCGGCCTGGCCGGTGTGAGCGTCTTCCTCCTCTCCCAGCTCAACGCGCGCACCTTCACCCTGGCCCTGATGGAGGGGCAGCTGGCGGTGATGAAGGGCCGCAACGCCCCCATGGGGGCCGTGCCCTACCGCCCCGGGGACCCGCGGCTGGCGGACGCCTACGCCCCCATCGCCGTGGAGGGCCAGGACGTCACCGCCCTCCTCCAGCGCAAGTTCACCGAGCGGGACGAGCTGGACCGCGCCCTCTTTCCCCTCCTGGAGGCCCTGGCGCGCCCCAGAATCGCCTCGGACGAGCCCGCCCGGGTGGACCAGGGGCTCTACTACCTGCGTCGCGCGGAGAAGCTCTCCGGCATCACCGAGGAGCAGAGCCTGACGCTCAAGAAGCTCATGACGGACGTCGCCTACTACCAGGCCCGCCAGAAGCTGGAGGACGCCCGCCGCCTCGTGGGCGACGCCCTCACCCAGCTCAAGCTGGCCGCCGAGAGCGAGAGCCGCCACGCCCGCAGCGCCAACCAGATGCTCACCACCGTCACCCCGCCCGCCCGCGAGCTGGAGGAGGCCCTCCGCCGCGCCGTCCACACCCTGAGCG
>JBKGHK010001262.1:0-1760 GCA_046520375.1 Pyxidicoccus sp. 3LFB2 | reverse complement strand
CTCCGCCGAGGCGGCCAGGGCCGCGGCCTCGCCCGCCGTCAGCCGGGGCGGCGCGAAGAGGCGCTGGTCCAGGTCCACGTAGACGCGGTCATTGTCCACGTAGATGTCGATGTAGTCGTCCGGGTTGAAGGGCGGCCGGCCCACGCACGTGAGCAGGTCCAGCTCCTCCAGCAGGTCCTCGCGGCTCATGTTGAGGGCCTTGGCGAGCGCCTCCACCGTGACACCGGGGTGCTTGGAGACGTAGGGGACGAGGAACAGCAGGCGGCGAAGCCGCTCGTGGACGTTGCTCATACGTGACGCTCCAGGATGCGCGTCGCCATTTCCGTCACCCGCGCCTGGGCGCGCTCCGGGCCCTCCACGCGGCAGTCAGGCCCCAGCTGCAGGCAGAAGCGCACCAGCCCGTCCAGGAACGTCACCCGCATGCGGGCGCGGACGACGCCCTCTTCCAGCGGCTCCAGCGTGGCGCCGGGGAACAGGCTCGCGGCGCGCGCGGCGAGCGCACCCGACAGGCGCAGCACCACCTCCACCGGCTCGTGGAAGCGGTGCTGCCAGGGGAAGTACGCCACGTGCGCGTCCAGGCTGAAGTCCTCCGGCACCTGGAAGTCCGGCGTGCGCGGCCGGGCAGTGTTCGCCTTCAGCTCTTTGATGCGGTGCACATGGAAGGTCCGCAGGCCACCGCGCAGGTGGCAGTTGCCCACCAGCGTCCAGACGCCACGGCGCAGCGCGAGCCCGTACGGGTCCACCTTGCGCTGGGTGGTGCTGGGGCTCTTGGGGCTGGCGTAGGTGATGTCCACCCACTTGCGCGCGGCGCACGCGTCCCAGAGCTGCTCCAGGCGGGCGGAGACTTCCTTCTCCTCGCCCTCCTGCACGGAGCCCAGCTCCATGCGCACGCGGGGCGTGGGCAGCGATTCGCCGGCGAAGAAGCCAATCTTGCGCAGCGCGTGCGCCAGGTCGTCGCGGCCGGGGAAGGCGCCCGAGGCCAGGGCGGCGGAGCCGGCGGCGTACAGCACGGCCAGCTCCTCCTTGGTGAGGTCCGCCTCCGGCAGGTAGTACGCGTCGCGGTCGACGATGTAGCCGTCGCGCCGGTCGTCATCGCCCTGCACGTAGGTCAGCGGGAAACCCAGCTCCACCAGCTCCGCCTTGTCACGCTCGAACTTTCGCTCGGCGGCATCGTCGGAGCCGCCGTAGTCAGAGGGGAAGTGCTCGCGCAGCTCGGCCCAGGAGATGGGCTCGCGCGCGTCGAGCAGAAGGGCCACGAGGTCGAGGATGCGTTCGGTGCGTTCCATTCGGGAAGGTCGGCGACGATGACGGGCGGGCCCCGGAGGGTCAAGGAAGTGAGGGGCGACGATGGGAAACAGCCGGCGGGGCGGCCCGCGTCCGGCGGATATCCGGCCCAAACTGAACAGGCAAGCAGGTAATCACCTGTATGTCGGTTACCTTCCAGCTTGGTGGAGGACAACCCATGACGGGGGGCTCGCACTCAGGGCGCGACTGGGATATTCCTGAGACGTCTAATGAACTGAGAAGCGCCAGGGGCGGGCCGTGCCCGACTGGACGCCGCGCGGCCGGGGCGGCAAGGGCGTTTCGAAGGGACCTCACCATGAGCCGCACCTCCCTCGTCCGTAACGTGGTTGCCGGGCTGGCGTTGCTGGTGGGGCTGTCCTCTGTCGTGAGCCCCGCCGACGCCGGCGCCGAGCCGCTGTACTTCGCCGTCGAGGTCCGCCGCGAGGGCCGGCTGGTGGCGAAGCCCCGGCTGCTGG
>JBKGHK010001261.1:0-1766 GCA_046520375.1 Pyxidicoccus sp. 3LFB2 | reverse complement strand
CGTGGCTCGGGCGGCGGCGGCGGCGGCACGGGTGACACCGTCGGCATCGGCGGCATCGGCACCAAGGGCCGTGGCGGCGGCACCGGCGCCTACGGCAGCGGCGTGGGCGTGCTGGGCGGCAAGCAGAGCGTCGACGTGGGCATCACCTCGTCGGACCCGGAGGTCATGGGCTCGCTGGACAAGGAGCTGATCCGCAAGGTCATCCACATGAACCGCGGGCAGATTCGCTACTGCTATGAGAGCCTGCTCAACCGCTTCCCGAAGCTGGGCGGCAAGGTGGCCGTCAAGTTCGTGATTACGGCGACGGGCTCCGTGGCGTCGTCCTCGGTGGCGCAGTCCACCGCGGGCAACGCGGACCTGGAGACGTGCGTGGCCGGTCGCGTCCGCACCTGGAAGTTCCCCGAGCCCAAGGGCGGCGGTGTGGTGGTCGTCACCTATCCGTTCATCTTCAAGCAGGCCGGCGAGTAACGTCGGGCTGTCAGTCTGTGCCGCGGGCGGGCTTCGAAAGAGTCCGCCCGCGGCGTCTTCTCCGGCTCCCATCCCCCACGGGAGTCGCGCTAACGTCAGGACCGCATGAAAGCCCTCGCCCCCCTTGCCCTGTGCGCCTCGTTCGTCCTCCCCATGGCCGCGAGCGCCCAGCAGCCCACCACCGCCGACGGGGACCGTCCCGCCGTCACGTTCGATGAAATCGAGCGGGGCGTGTACTTCGCGGTGATGGGTGGCCCGCTGTTCCTCACCAACCCGCCGGCCCCCGAGGGCACGCCGAGGCCCTTCTCCTCGGGCCCCATGGCGCAGGTGGAAGTAGGCGTGGACCTGGGCGAGCGGCTCTCTGTGGGCCTGTTCGTCATGGGCTCCAGCATCCGGACGAGCGCCGAGTACGTCGGCAACTCGGGCGGCGCGGTGTCCGGTGACTTCTCGTCGATGGTTCCCGGCCTGGCGCTGCGCGCGCGCCTGGTGGGCCTGGCCGACAGCCAGGAGACGAAGCGCACGTGGTTCTACCTCCGCGCCGGCGGAGGCCTCGCGATGTTCTCGCCGAAGCGTCTTCTCCCCGATTCCGACATTCTTGTGTTTGCCGGGCCCGGAGTGGAGTACTACACAAGGCTGCGCCACTTTTCCGTGGGGCTCGAGGTAACGGGGAACTATCTCGTTAGCGGAGGCTCCTTCGGGTTCGCGGTGGCGCCGAACATTCGCTACGCGTTCTAGCGGGAGATAGACGTGCCTCAGGAGAATGGAAGCGGTGGGCCGCGCCCCGGTGGGCGTGGTCGTGACGGGGGTGCGCCGGGCCAGGGTCCGCGCCGTGATGGCCCGGGTGGCGGTGGATTTGGTGGCGGGGGCTTTGGTGGCCGCGGCGGTGGCCCTGGTGGCCCCGGTGGTCGAGGCGGCCCGGGTGGCCGTGACGGCGGCCGCGGACGGAGAGATCGCGACGAGGGCCCGGTCGGCCCCGGCCAGCGGGTCATCTCCGAGCTGAGCACCCTGGAGAAGGCGCTCTCCAAGACGGACTTCACGGCGGAGAAGGGTCCCCTGCAGGCCATCGTCCGCTCACTGCGGCCCATGCGCCTGAAGTCCCTGGAGGACCTGGACCTCAACACGCGTGGCCGCCTCATCACCACGCTGCTGCGCGTGCGCGCCAGCCGAAGCCGCCCGCGCCTGATGCATCGGCCGCTCCGGCCGAGGGTGCTGCTCCGGCCGAGGCCGCTGCTCCGGTGGAAGCTCCCGCCAAAACCACCACTCCCGCCGAGGGAGAGGCTCCAACCAAAAACACCACC
>JBKGHK010001260.1:0-1769 GCA_046520375.1 Pyxidicoccus sp. 3LFB2 | reverse complement strand
GCTGGGCCAGGGCGCGCAGCAGCACGGCGGACAGCGCCGGCGGCACGCTGGGGTTGAGCTCATGCGGCTGCGGCGGGGCCAGCTCGCCCACGCGGCCCATGCCGAAGGGCAGCCGCCCGGTGACGAGCAGGTAGCCCACCACGCCCAGCGAGTACAGGTCCGCGCGGCCATCCACCGCCTCACCCGACCACTGCTCGGGGGCGATGAACGCGGGCGAGCCCACCACCATGCCGCAGGCGCGCTCCTCCTCGGAGAGGCTGGCGCTGAGCACGGCGCTGGCGCCGAAGTCGAGCACCTTCACCCGCCGCTCCCCGCGCGCGTCGCGGGTGAGGACGAGGTTGTCCGCGGACAAGTCGCTGTGCACGAGCCCGCGCGCGTGCGCGGCCTCCACCGCCTCCAGCGCCTGGCCGAGCAGCTCCACGGCCTCCACCGGGGCCAGCGGCATGGGCAGCCGCGAGAAGGGCTCTCCGTTGGCGTACTCCATGAGGAGGCACGGCAGGCCGCCGGGACCGGGGCGCGCGTCCAGCACGCGGGCCACATGGCGGTGCGTCAAATCGCGCAGGGCCCGGGCCTCCACATAGAAGCGCCTGCGCAGGGCCGGCTGGGCGGCCAGGTGCGGGTGCAGCACCTTCACCGCGAAGCGGTGCGCCGTGGCGGGATGCTCGGCGAGGTACACCGTGCCCAGGGCGCCCTCACCCAGGCGGCGCTTGAGGACCAGCGGCCCGTGCCGCTGACCTTCCAGCGACACTCCCGCCGTGGTGATGGAGGCGGCCTGCTCGGCCGGGCAGGAAGCCCCGGCCAGGTGGGTCACCGCGCAGTGATTGCATGCCATGGAAGCCACCCTCGTCTCGCCCCGGAGCGGGGCGGGCGGCGTTGGCTCTGCAACCTTCGTGCATGGCCCCTTCGTCCATGAGTGGACAGAGCAACCCCCCGGCAGCGCGAGAATTACAGGCGTGCGGGTCAAGACACACCCGTAATTCTTCCAGGCTCGGCCGCGAAGATTCTCCCGCGCACATCGGCGTCCCGGAGGCGTGCCCGGCCCTGTCACCCCCGCCTGCTACTCCGGTTGTGACGGGAGGCCCTCCATGTTCGTCCGTCACTCATGCCGCCGAGGCTGTAGCAGTCACAAGCCCAGCGGCAGGCCCCACACACTCTTCGTCACACTGCTGATGCTCACCGGCTGCGGCACTTTCAAGGAACTGCCGCTGAGCGAGCTGGACAGCGGCTCGTTTCGCTACCGCTCCGCCTCGCCCCCTTCCTTCACGCCCACGGAGGCGCCGAAGGCGGACGCCCCGGCCCAGGTGGCCCAGGCCGTGCGCTCGCTGAAGCAGCGGGTGGTCCGCGGGGATGCGCTCGTGGAGGTGCTGCTGCGGGCCGGGCTCCCCCACGCCGCGGATCAGCTCCCGGCCGAAGCGCCGCTGTCTCCAGAGGATGCGGCGGCATTGTTCGACGCGTTGCTGGAGCAGCCCGTGACGGTGGCGGGCTTCGGGCCCCGGCTCGTGGCCTCACGGCTGCTGCGCGAGGTGGTGGAGGGCGATGAAGAGGTGCCTCGCGCGGAGGTGCTGGAGCGGGTGAAGCGCTTCGAGCGCCTCGCGGTGCTGCGTCCGGACGGCGTGCTCGCCATGGCCCTCACGGGGGCGGCGCGCCAGCGCGTGGGCGAGGTGCAGTGGAATGACGGTTCCTTCCGCGCGGGGGCCTTCGAGGTGGGCGCGCTCTACTCGGGAGCCACGGGGGTGTGGCGGCCGGTGGACGCGGCGCTCCAGCGCGGC
>JBKGHK010000125.1:0-18996 GCA_046520375.1 Pyxidicoccus sp. 3LFB2 | reverse complement strand
CGTCGGAGGAGGCGGCCCTTCGAAGCGGCGGCGGCGACGGCGGAGTGGGCGGCCACCGGGGACGGGCCCCGACAAGAGTGGGGCCCATGGTCCACCGGCCCACGTCGGCGCGCACCCGCATCCCCGGAGGAGCGGCGCCGGGGAGGGTGGACGTACAGGCGGAGGGCCGAAGCCCGAGTGAAGGGGACGGAAGGACTGTTCCCGACCTACTTCATGGCGAACGCGCAGATTCCGTTTCCGTTGCGCATCTGGAGGGCCACGAAGTTGGCCGTCGCCCCCGGCCCCGCGCACAGGCTCAAGTCAAACGTCGCGTGGTTGGCGGAAGCATTCGTGACGTAGTTCGAGACCAGTCCCGTCGCGACGGCATCCATGCGGAAGCCCGAGGTCCGATGGTAGAAGAGGCTGAGCCCCGACTTGTCCGTCGGAAGGCCGCCAGCGGTCTTCGAATACACGCTGACCTGATACCTGACCAGCTCACCCATCGAGCAGAACGGGTCCGGGCCAAAGAACGTGTTGGCGACGCGGTAGATGACCGGACCCTGGACTCCGGATTCTCCGGAGCCCTTGCTCCACGTGGGCGGATACAGATCGAAGTTCGGACAGGTGGGGGTGGGAACATCCGCGCAGGTGCTGGTCATGGGCGAGCAGAACTCGCCGTAGCCGCAGAAGCTCGGCTGCGTCTGCGAGAGATTGCAGCCGCCTCCCACCAGCGCCTGCGGGCCCTGCTCGAGTTCCTCCTGCACCTGCTCGGTGGGAGCTTCAGTGCCGCAAGCCATGAGCGACAGTGCAGCAAAGCCAACCACCCACGCGGTTCCGTAAACCTGGCGCATTCGCGAGCATCTCCTGTGTGTTGCCCGCAGGATACCGGCGCGTCCTGACATGCCAGAGGTCGCCAGGTGGCAGCAGCGCTTGCCGTGTCAGCTCTCGTCGAGAATCTTCCGGGCCTCCAGCTCCAGGACGTGGGCCTGCAGCTCGTGCAGCAGCTCGGAGAGTCGCGCGCCACAGGGCCCGTTGCGCTCGGGGTCCGGTGAGCCGATGCCATCGGCGAGCTCGCGCCAGCGCACGTCCTTCAGCAACTGCTGTCTCAGCGCCGCGCTGACCACGTCCGCCCAGGTGGGCTGGCTGTACGTGAAGTTCAGCGCCAGCGTGTCCTCCGAGGCCTCGGTGGAGTGCCAGTAGCCACGCGGTACAAAGAGGACCGAGCCGGGCTCCAGGGTGATGACCTCGGCTCCCTCGGGCATCTGCTCGGGCAGTGCCTGCTCCATGTAGCTGGCCAGCTCCGGCGACGGCGGGCCCATGTTCATCGCCCAGCGGTCCGTGGGGAAGGGCAGCTGCGTATTGGGCGCGAGCGTCCAGCGCTTGGTGCCCCGCACCTGCACGACGATGTTCGCATTCGCATCGAAGTGGGGGCTGTTTCCGCCGCCCGACGGCGAGGCATAGAAGATGGCCCGCGCGACGGCGTTGCGCGCGAGGCCCAGTTCGAAGGCCACCATGTGCAGCCACTGCTCGACCAGCGGGAGGTAGCGCTCCGCCGAGTCCAGGATGAGCGCCATGCCGCTGCGGTACAGCGCCCCGGCCGTCTGCGGCTCCACCCGGATGACGCTGTGCTCATCCCGCCGGTCCGGCAGCGCCACCATCACCGGGTTGCGGTACGTGTGCAGCAGCCGCTCCAGGTCATGCAGCTCGGGCAGCTCCGCCAGCTCCCCGAGCCGTTCGAGCGGGCCGTGGCAGACCAGGTGCCGCGTCGGCCAGTACTCCGCCAGGAACTCGGGGGCCGGGTGCGGCGCGAAGAGCTGTTCGAGGAAGGGACGTTCCGACGACTCCAAAGCCATGCGAGACGCTAACACGCGGGTGCACCCCGGCTCCGCGAGTTCCTCACCCGCCAGGCGGCGCGCCGGTGGCGCCCGTAGCGTCCGGCCGCACGGAGGGTAGGGGGAGTGACGGGCCCGCCCTCACCCCCTGAGGAGTAGACTCACGCGAACGGAGGGGCGGTGGGAACAGCGGTGGGACAGCACATGGAGGGTGCCCGGTGCGGCCAGCATGCGGAGGCCACGGCCGTGGCCGTGTGTGGCCGCTGTGGCACCTTCACCTGTCTGGAGTGCGTGTGCAGCGTGGCGGGCGCGGTGTGGTGTGAGGCGTGCAGCCGGCGCCCCGTAGAGGCCCGCGAGGACTCGCAGCTGGGCGTGGAGGTCGTGCGGCTGCTCGCGGTGCTCGGGTGGTTCTTCCCGCCCCTGGCGCTGGTGGCGCTCGCGGTGGGGTGGCAGCAGCGGCGGCGGCTGAAGCGTGGCGAGCTGGCGTGGTCCGCGGGCTGGCATCTGCGCCAGGCCCTGCGCATGGCCATGATGGTGCTCGCCGTGTGGGGCCTGCTCCTCGGCGGCGCCGTCGCCCTCTTCCTGCTCTCAGGCGGCTCGAGCGGGTGAGAGTCCCCGGCGCTCCATGAAGGCGCGCAGCTCCGGCCAGTGCGCGGTGAGCGCCTCGAAGTCGCCCGGGCGCACCGGCTGCGTGGCGGCCAGCGCGTCGTGAATGGCCGCCTCGTGGGCGGACGCATCCTGTGCCTCCAGCGCGAAGGCCTTGAGCAGCTTGAGCCGGCGCACGTCCCGCCCTCCCGACGCATCCGCCTCGGCCCACCGCGCGTCGACCGTCTTGACCGCCACCGGGTAGTGGCCCTCGCGGCAGAGGACGACGACTTCCGGGAGCAGCGCATACATGGGCGGCGTGTCGCCCAGCCGCTTGCGCCCTTCCTCCAGCCACGCCCTCGCGGAGGCCGTGTCGCCCTGGACGGCGCTGCTCGTGGCGATGAGGTTGGGCATCCACCGGTGCGCGGCGGGCAGCGCCCACTTCAGGTTGCGCGCCCGCTCCGTCGTGCCGAAGAGCTCGAGCGCGCGGCCCGGCTCCCCCAGTGCGAGCAGGCACTGGCCCAGCATGGCGACGGAGATCGAGCGGTGCACCGCGCTGGTGCTACGGCGCGCGGCCTCCTCGAAGCAGCCGGCCGCCTCCCGTTCGTTCCCCGCGCCGTAGAAGGAGATGCCCCGGTTGTAGACCGTGGACCACCGGCGGATCCGCAGGAAGAGGAAGCCGAAAATCCCCAGGAACGTCACCACGGCGGCGGGGATGTAGAGGCCCGGCGGGATGCGCTCCCGGAGCGCCTCGTTGCCCCGGGAGAAGAAGTTGTAGAAGAACACGAAGAGGACGAGCACGACGGCCCATCCCGCGACGCGCTTGTACGGCGAGGACGCGTAGGGCCTGAGGTGGCTTTCCTTCGGAAGGGGCAGCTCGGTCATCTCTCGGGTGCTCCGGCAATGCAGGGACGGAGGCCTGTCCTAGCGCGCGCGCTTCCCTGGGGTCCAGTCGCTGTCAGCGACCGGACCCATGGCCTGAAACTGACAGCCACCCGGTTTTCGACGCAGCAGGACGCAACGAGCGCAGGCTCCATTGCCTGCCCTGCACATGCCGCAGGTCCGCCGCTTCAGTGCACCGGGTGACGCGCCCATGACATGGGCATGGGACAAGCCACAGGTATGGACCGGACCGTACAGAACGCGGACAAGGAACTCCTTGCCCGGACGCGCCCCTTCGCCGTCCAGGACACAGCGCGCGCGGGGTGGAACATCGCGGCGACCTTCGGTGCGCTCGTCGCCGCCGTGGCCATCGCCGCCGCCGCGCCCTGGTGGCCGCTGCGTGTGGTGGGCACGGTCCTCGAGGCGCTCGTCCTCGTCCGTGCGTTCATCCTCTTCCATGACTTCATGCACGGCGCGCTGCTGCCCGGCTCGCGTGTGACGCGGCTGCTCTTCCACGTCCAGGGCATCCTGACACTGACGCCCGCGCGCATCTGGAACGACACACACAACCACCACCACGCCAACACCGCGCGCCTGGCCGCCTCCTCCGCGGGCACCTTCACCACGTGGACCACGGACACCTGGCACAAGGCCTCTCGCTGGCAGCGGCTCGCCTATGTCGTCGAGCGCCATCCGCTGACGTTCCTCACCGGCTACGTCACCGCCTTCCTGCTGAGCCTGTGCGTCGTGCCCTTCCTGCGCAACCCACGCCGGTACTGGACGTCGGGGCTGGCGGTGCTCGTGCACGCCGCGCTGTCGGTGGCCGTCTGGCAGCTGTTCGGCCCGGGCGTCTACCTGTCCGCGCTCCTCGGTCCGCTCGTCGTGGCGTACGCCCTGGGCGTCTACCTCTTCTATTCGCAGCACAACTTCCCCGACGTGGAGATCCGCTCGGAGGACCGGTGGACGCACGCGGGCTCGGCGCTGGAGGCCTCCAGCTACCTGGACTGCGGGCCCGTGCTGGCGTGGTTCACCGGCAACATCGGCTACCACCACGTGCACCACCTGAACCCGCGCATCCCGTTCTACCGGCTGCCGGAGGCCATGGCCGCCATCCCCGAGCTGCAGGGGCCCCACGTCACGACGCTGCGCCTGCGCGACATGCTCGCGTGCCTGCGACAGAACCTGTGGGACCCGGAGCAGGGGCGGATGGTCCGCTACCCCGGGGCCTGAGGCGCGGGCCGGGAGGCGTCCCGGCTATGCTTGGCGGGTCATGCCCTTCAGAAGGTCCGCTCTCGCGCTGTCCTCCGCGTCCGCGTTGCTCCTCGCCGCCTGCGCGCATGGGCCCCCGCCCACCGACTGCCGGAGGTTCAACAATGAGCTGTGCGCCCAGGAGATGGAGAAGGGGGACCTGGACAAGGCGGAGATCTACTGCGACCTGGGCCTGGAGTTCGCCCCCGAGTCCGCGAACCTGTGGGCCAACAAGGGCCTCATCGCGCTGTACCGGGGAGACACCGAGAAGGCGAAGGAGCGCCTCCATCAGGCACTTCGCTACGACCCGGAGCACCGGGAGGCGCGGCTGCACCTGGGCGCCGCGCACCTGGAGGAAGGGGCCTACGCGCAGGCACGGGAGGCCTTCCTCCTGGCCCTGAAGGGCGACCCGAAGTCCGTCCCCGCGAGGCACGGCCTGGGCGTGGCCCTCCTGAAGCTGAACAGGGGGGCGGAGGCCCGGACGGAGCTCGACGCCGTGCTGGCCGCGGACCCCGACCATGTCGACGCCCACCACCAGCTGGGCGGCCTCGACTACGCCGAGCAGAAACTGGAGGGCGCCTTCCTGCACGCCTCCAGGGTCACCCAGCTCGCGCCGGAGGCGCCTCGCGCCTGGAGGGATTTGGGCGTCGTGCTGATGGTCCAGCGCCGCTTCAAAGAGGCGGAGCTGGCCTTCGGCCACTGCGTGCTGCTGGAGCCGGCACATGCCGAGTGCCAGAAGGGGCTGGCACAGGTCCGGCGCGAAGCGGCTCCGTGAGCGCCGCGCGTGCTCAGCTCGGCTTTTCGATGTGGCCGTCGGCGTGGCGGGCGAAGCGGCCCTCCTCGCGCGGGTGGACGGGCGCGTTGTCCGGCCAGGGCCAGCCGCCGAAGTTCGTGCGCTGGTAGTCGGCGAAGGCCTGCTGGATTTCCTGCCGTGTGTTCATCACGAACGGGCCGTACTGGACGACGGGCTCGCCAATGGGGCGCCCCTGCAGGAGCAGCAGCTCCGCCGCGTCCGCGCCGTTCTCCAGCGTGACGTCCACCTCGGCGCGCAGCTCGATGGCGCGAGACGGCGGAATGGCGCGGCCGCCCACGCGCAGCCCGGAGCCCTGGAAGAAGTAGAGCATGCGGTTGGTGCCCCGTGCCGCCGCCGGCAGCGTCCACCGGGCGCCGGGCTCCAGCTTGAGCGTCCAGATGGCCACGTCCGAGTCGCCGCGCGCGGCCCAGGACTTCGGCGGCGGTGGCGGTGTCTTCACGTCGCCCAGCCGGCCGGCGACCACCGTGACTTCCGTGGTGCGGCCCGCCTCGTCCTTCGCGACATGCCGGGGGATGTCGTGGTTCCAGAGCATGGAGAAGTGCGGCGCGGCGAGCTTGTCCGCGCGCGGCAGGTTGAGCCAGATTTGAAACAGCTCGACGGGGTTCGGCTTCTCACGCTGGAGCAGCGGGAACATCTCCGAGTGGTTGAGGCCGCTGCCCGCGGTAATCCACTGCACGTCGCCCCCGCCAAAGCGCGCCGCCGCGCCCAGCGAGTCCGAGTGGTCGAGCAGCCCGTTGCGGACGATGGTCACCGTCTCGAAGCCCCGGTGCGGGTGCTGGGGAAAGCCGGGCACGACGGTGCCGTGGTACATGTTCCAGCCGTCCCGCCCGCCGAAGTCCTGCCCCAGCTCGCGTCCCGCCAGCGAGGCGGCCGGCCCCATGCGCTCGTTGCCCACCGGGTACTTGTCGTCGTGGTGAACGCAGAACAGGAACGGGTCCAGCGTCCGCCAGGGCATCCCCAGCGCGTCCACACGGACGACGGCGTCTACCTGCTTGCTCTCCTGCTGACTCATCCCTTGCTCCTTCGCTTCCCCGGACCCTCGCGAGCAGCCGGCGGCAGTGGACACCCCCGCCGCCGCAATCAGCTTCAGGGCCGCTCTCCGGCTCACTTCATCCAAGGTCCACCTCGCTCGTGCCGCCGGTTGGAGTGATTAATCCTAGCAGCGCCCGCCGGCACTCATTTCTCAATGCCAGTGCGAGCCTCCAGCACCCGGCGCGTGAGGGGCCGGGATGCCCCCTCAGTTCCGCTTCCCGAGGGCACGCTCCAGGTCCTCCGAGGCCCGGAGCTCTCCCTGGAGCTGCGCACGCTCCGCGGCGGAGAGGGGGAGTTGCTGGAGCTCGGCGCGCAGGGCCCGTGCGCGCTTTGCGTCCCCCAGGGCCACCGCCAGCTCGGTCCGGGCCGCGAGCGCCCGGGCGCGCTCCACCGGTGCGCAGGGCTCGTCCCTGGCGAGCGCCACGTCCAGCACCTTCGCCGCCGCGGCATCGTCCGTCTTGAAGTCCCGCAGGCGGGCGGCCGTGGCCAGCGCCTTCGCCATGCGGGAGCCGGCCGGGGGCTCATAGGGCTCGTCCTCACGGGGGTGATTGCGCCGGACGAAGATGATGGAGTTGCCGGACAGGTCCACCAGGGTGAACCGGCTCTGGCCCGGCCGCATCCGGGTGAGCCGGGGGATGCCGGACACCGGGAGCTTGCCGAGGGTGCGCCGCAGCGACTCGGCGAACGTCGCGTGCAGGGGCTCGACCTCGGGCATCACCACCAGGCACGTGCTGTAGGCCTTGGCGGGCTCCAGGCCCTTGAGGCCGAAGAAGTGCAGCTCGAAGCCTCCTCGGCGCACCACCCCATAGGGATTGGGCGCCGTCTGCCGGTAGGTCCGCTCGAAGCCGAGCGCCTCGTAGAACTCCAGCGTCTCGTCGAGCGAGACACAGGGGAGGAGGGGAATCGTCGTCTCGCCGCTCATCGCGCACCTCCCGTCCGGCCGGCGGCTGCGGGGGCCGCGTCCTCCTCCAGGCGCTGCCGCACCTGGCGCAGCCCCTCCACGGTGGCCTTCAGGGCCCTGGCGTCCAGGCCCGCCGCGAGCTGGTTGGCCCAGGCCGCCTGCCGGGCTTCCACCTTGCGCAGCGCCTCGCGCCCCCGGGCCGTCATCGCGATGAGCTTCGCGCGGCGATGGTGCGGGTTCTCCTGGTACTCGATGAAGCCGTCCCGCTCCAGCGCGTCGGCCGTCTGCTGCACGCTCTGACGGGCCAGCCCCATGACGCGGGCGACGTTCGCCACGGGTGCCGGCTCGTGGTCCACCATGCCGAGCACCTGCCAGCGGGCACTGCTCAAGCCCAGGGCCTCCGTCAGCGCGTCTCCCGCTTCCAGCGCGAGCCCGTTGACGCGGAAGACCTCCAGCACCAGCTCCGTGAAGACTTCGCCTGTCGCCGTCAGCTTCGCCATGGGCAGGGACTTGTCATTTTGACAGGCGCCTGTCAAATAGGGCGCAGGTCGGCGCTGTGCGCACGTCCTCGCCAGCGTCGAGGGGGAGGCGATGAAGCCCGACTTGCCCTAGCGCGGCGCGGTAGCGGCCTCACCGGTGGGCGCGGGCGGCTGTCCCAGGCCGACCAGGGCCAGCGCGCGGGGGATGAAGTCCTCGAAGTAGACGGCCTCGTCTGGCTGCTCCCGGGAGCCTTCCGGATGCGCGTACATGCGCACCGCCACCAGCCGTTGCTCGGGGAGGACGAGCAGGTACTGCCCGAGGTCGCCATTGGAGTTGAAGCCGACGCCAGGCCCCACCTCCACCGTAGCGGGCCTCAGGTTGCGACCGCCTACCTCCTTCTCGACGGCGGGCCGCAGTGGGCCCAGCGCCTCGAAGTAGGCCTTCCGGTCCGCGAAGGTCCGTCCCTTCAGCCGAGAGACCTCCTGGATGAGCGTGGCGGGGACGCCCGCCGCCTTCCAGGCCGTGAGGAGCGAGTCATCCACCGTGAGCCGCGCCCAGGCCTCCTGGGGCCACCACAGCATGCCTCCGGCGGAGTACACGCCCTCTCCCGGCGTCGTGGCCTGCTTCACCCACTCGGCGGGCAGGAGGCGGCGGCCCTGCCACACGCCGCCGTCGATCAGCAACTGGCCCAGCTTCGCCAGGTCTCGCGGCCGCAATTGCACGCCCGCCATGACATGCGGGTTGCCCGCGTCGTCCAGCGTCCACGTGAAGTCGGTGATGCCCATGGGGCGGAAGAGGGCGTCCGCGAGGTAGCGGTCCAGCCGCTTGCCGGACGCCTTCTGGACGATGCCGGCCAGCAGGTTCACCGCCTTGTTGTTGTAGTGGAACGCGGTGCCTGGGGCGGTGCTCAGCTCCGCCGCCAGGGCGAGCTTCACGAAGTCCGGGCTCCGATAGATTTCCTCCGTGGTGCGGTCCGACTGGAGCCCCGAGGTGTGGGTGACGAGGTGGCGCAGGGTGACGTCCTTCTTGCGGCCCTGGTTCCACTCCGGGAAGTACTGGTGCACGGGCACGTCCAGGGAGGGAAGCTTCCCGTCCGCCAGCAGCTTCAGGACGGCGAGGCCGACGACGGACTTGGTGACGGACATCGCCTCGATGCGCGTTGGCGCCTTGCCGAAGGACCACTCGCCCACGAGCTTCCCGTTCTTCAGGATGACCACACAGCTCGACTGTGACGCCTTGGCGTCCTCGAGGAGCCGGGCCAGTGCCGCGGGGTCGATGCCCTCCGCTTCGGGTGAAGCCGCGCGGGGGAGGTCCGGCGGCGCGGCGAAGGCCATGGGGGCCAGCATCAGGAGCGCAGCGAGGAGCGGCCCGGGCTGGGCCCGGTGTGCGTGGAGACGGGACATGGAACCTCCCTGAGGTCTGAAGGCCGGTTGGATGATTTGCACTCCACGCCCCTCATGTCTCGGGCGTATGTGCCACGTTGTGACGAATGTAACGGACGTGCGCCGGGGCCTACCGCGTCCGGGGTGGCTCGCCGGGCGGAGGGGCGGCCTGCTGGAGCAGCCAGTCCACGAAGGTGCGTGCCGCCGGCCGCAGCCTGCGGTGGGCCGGGTACACCACGAAGTAGCCGAAGCGAGCGGGCACGGCGGGGCCGGGCAGTCGCACGAGGCGACCCTCCGCGAGGTACGGAGCGACAATCTGCTCGCGCCCGAGCGCCACGCCCAGGCCATGGGCCGCGGCGTTCAGCGCGTCCGTGGTGTCGCTGAAGAAGTAGCGCTCCTCCATCCGCGTGTCGCGCACGCCCGCCGCGCGGAACCAGTCCGGCCAGCCCTGGCGCGACAGGTCGCCCAGGAGCGGCAGCCTGGCGACGTCCTCCGCGTCCCGGACGTCCTGGAGGCCCGCGAGCCCCGGTGAGGCCACGGGGAAGAGGGTGTCGTCCATCAGGTGGTGCGCCGTCAGCCCCGTCCAGTGTCCCTCGCCATAGCGGATGGCCAGGTCGGGGCCTCCTTCGTCGAAGCGCGTCAGCGACATCTCCGTGTCGATGTGGATGCGCAGGTGCGGGTGCGCCCGGGTGAAGGCCGGCAGGCGCGGCACCAGCCACGTGTACGTCAGCGAGTGCAGGGTGTTGATGCGCAGGCGGTTGCGCTCGTCGCGCGCGGCGCTGAGCCCCCGCAGCACGCCGTCGATGTCGGCCATCGCGCTGCTGGCGGTGTCCGCGAGCTGGCGCCCTTCGGCCGTCAGCGACACGCCTCGCGCATGCCGCTGGAAGAGGGCGACGCCGAGCTGCGCCTCCAGCTTGCGCACATGGTGGCTGACGGCGCTGGCCGTCAGGTGCAGCTCCTCCGCGGCATGCGCGAAGTTCTGGTGACGGGCGGCGGACTCGAAGGCCGCCAGGGCCGGGAGCCATTCGGAGGGCAGGGGCATATGGAGCCACAAATCATACTTGTGGCTGGCCGGAAAAACATGCGCTTGTGAGCCAGGACGGACGGCGACATTTAGAGGCGCAGACAGCAGTCACTTTGGAGTCTCGTCATGAGCGCATCCACGCTGGTCCGTCCGTCCTCTCCCTCCTTCTCGGTCGCATGGCAGACGCCGCTCGAGCTGGGGTTGCTGGGTGCCATCTGGGGCGCCTCGTTCATGTTCATGCGCGTCGCGGCGAAGGACTTCGGCGCGCTGCCCCTGGTGGAGATACGGCTCGCGCTGGGCGCCCTCGTCCTGCTGCCGTTCCTGTGGCGCGCGCGGGCGGACTTCCCCCTGAAGGTCTGGCCGAAGCTGGCCCTGGTGGGCGCCATCAACTCGGCGGTGCCCTTCACGCTGTTCGCCTGGGCCGCGGAGCGGGCGCCGGCGGGTGTGGGCGCCATCACCAACAGCCTCGCGGTGCTGTTCACCGCGCTGGTGGCGTTCCTCTTCTACGGCGAGCGCATTGGCACCCGGCGCGCGGTGGCGCTGTTCGCGGGCTTCGCCGGCGTGGTGGTGCTGGCCAGCGGCAAGGCAGCGGGGGCGAGCATCGGGTGGGCGGTGGCCGCGGGCACGACGGCCGCGTTCCTGTACGGCGTCGGGGTGAACATGCTGCGGCGGCACCTCAAGGGGCTGCCCGCGGGCGCGGTGGCCGCGTCCACGCTGCTGTGCGCGGCGGTGATGACGCTGCCGTTCGCCGTGGTCTCGTGGCCGGCGCACGCCATCCCCACGCGGTCCTGGCTGTCGGCGGGGGCGCTGGGCGTCCTGGGCAGTGGCCTCGCGTACGCCGTCTACTACCGGCTCATCCAGCGCGTCGGTGCGGCGCGCGCCGTCACCGTCACGTACCTCACGCCGCTGTTCGGCGTGGCCTGGGCCTGGCTGCTCCTGGGCGAGCCGCTGACCGTCACCATGCTCATCGCCGGAACGTTGATTCTCGGCAGCGTGGCGCTGGGGCAGCGGCAGCCGGCGTAGGGAGGACTACGCCTTGCGGACCGGGTAGCGCAGGTGGGTCACCCCGACGCCCTGAATGACCGTCGGGGTGCCAAGGACGGCTGGCGTGCCGGTGAGGCGGTCAAAGAGTCGGACTCCGGAGCCAAGCAGCACCGCCGCGAGGTCGACGTGGATTTCGTCGAGGAGGCCCGCATTCAGGCACTGCTGGATGGTGTCAGCGCCGTGGACCCCCACGGACTTCCCGGCGGCGGCGGCCCTGGCCTGGCGCACGGCGCTCTCGATGCCGTCGGTCACGAAGTGGACCGTCGAGTCGGGCCGCGGCCATCCGGCGGGGATGTGGTGGGTCAGGACGAAGGCGGGTCCCCAGGCGTGATTTCCGCCCCAGCCCTGGGCGAAGTCGAAAGTGCGTCGACCGGTGAGCATGGCACCCAGTCCGGACGAGAGCGCACGAAGGTGCTCGGCGCTTGGCCCGGACACCTTGAACGTCATCGGGTCCGACCCTCCGGCGTGGAATTCGACGTCCCCCGAGTTGAAGTACCAGTCGAACACCTCGGTCACGCCATCGTTGCGGTCGGCGACGTAGCCGTCGAGGGACATGGACATGATGGCGACAACCTTCGACATGGGGAGTTCCTTTCGAGGGACGGCCACTGCGAAAGCCTAGAGCAGCTTGTCGAGGGTGATGGGCAGGCTCCGGACGCGCTTGCCCGTCGCGTGGAACACCGCGTTGGCGATGGCCGCGGCCACTCCGACGATGCCAATCTCTCCCAGCCCCTTGGCTCCGAGCGGGTTGACCACCGTGTCCTCCTCGTCCACGAAGATGACGTCCAGCTCGTGCACGTCCGCGTTTACCGGCACGTGGTACTCGGCGAAGTTGTGGTTCATGAAGCGGCCCAGCTTCTGGTCGATGGCCGTCTCCTCTTCCAGCGCCATGCCGATGCCCCAGACGATGCCGCCCAGAATCTGACTGCGCGCCGTCTTCGGGTTGAGGATGCGGCCCCCGGCAATCGCGCTGACGACGCGGGTGACGCGCACCGTGCCCAGCGCCTCGTCCACCTTCACCTCGGCGAATATCGCGCTGTGCGTGCTCCGCGTGTACTCCAGTTGCTTGGGGTTCGGCACCGCCAGAGACTTCTCCTCCAGATGGGTGACGTCGCCCTGGCGCAGTGCCTCGACAATCGACATGCCCTGCGAGGGGTCCGCCGTCAGGCGAAGCTGTCCCTCGGCGAATGTCACGTCCTCCAGGCTCGCCTTCGCGAGCGGTGAGCCCTTCGCCTTCTTCGCGAAGGTGAAGACCTGCTCACGCAGCTTCTCGCAGACCTCCTTCACCGCCGAGCCCACCGACGCCACCGTCCACGAGCCGCCTTCGAGCGGCGCCATGGGCAGCGACGAGTCTCCCAGCTTGAACGTCACGTCCTGGATGGGCAGGCCGAGCGTGTCCGCGGCAATCTGCGTCATCACCGTGTAGGTGCCCGTGCCGATGTCGGCGGTAGCGCTGCTGACGGTGAGCTTCCCGTCCAGGCTCAGGACGGCCTTGGCGCTCGCGGGCTGCTGCATCGCGTCCCAGATGCCGGTGGCCATGCCCCAGCCGACCAGTTCATGGCCGTCACGCATCGAGCGCGGCGCGGGCGTCCTCCGCGCCCAGCCGAACCGGTCCGCGCCCTGCTGGTAGCAGGCCCGCAGCTCCTTGCTGGAGTAGGGCTTGTCCTTGTTCTGGTCCCGCTCGGCGTAGTTCTTCAGGCGCAGCGCGATGGGGTCCATGCCCAGGGCATGGGCCAGCTCGTCCATGCCGCACTCCATCGCGTAGACGCCAAGGGCCGCGCCGGGCGCCCGCATGTCCAGGGGCGTGTAGCAGTCCAGTTGCGCAATCTTGTGGTCGACCCGGACGTTGTCGCAGCGGTACAGCATGCTGCCCCAGTTCACGAGGACCTCGACGTAGTCCTCGAAGCGCGAGGTCTCCTGCACCGCCTCGTGGATGAGGGCCTGGAGCGTGCCGTCCTCTGCGGCCCCGAGCGCCACGCGGTGCAGCGTCGCGGGGCGGTGGCCGAACGTGAACATCTGCTCGCGCGTCAGCGTCACCCGGACCGAGCGCTTCAACTCACGCGCGGCGAGGACGGCGAGGAAGAGCTGGTACTGCGGCCGCAGCCCCGAGCCGAAGGCCCCGCCCACGAAGGGGGACTTCACCCGCACCTGCTCCTTCGGCAGGTCGAACACGTTGCACACGTACGTCTGGCTGTTCAGCACGCCCTGCGTCTTGTCGTAGATGGTGAGCGAGCCATCGTCCTCGTGGATGGCCGTGGACGCGTGGGGCTCCATCGGGTTGTGGTGCTCGACGGCGGTCTCGTACTCCACGTCGACCTGGACGGGGGCCTTCTTGTGCGCCTTGTCCGCGTGGCCCCAGGGCTTGGGCGGCGGCTCGTAGCCGTCCTTGGCCTTGCCGGGGGTATAGGCCTTCCCCCGCTGGGCGCGCAGGTCCGTCTCGTGCGAGTCCGCCGAGTACTCGATGCGCACGAGCGTGGCCGCATGGCGGGCCGTCTCGAAGGTCTCCGCCACGACGAGCGCGACGGGCTGCCCGCTGTAGACAATCTTGTCGTCGTAGAGGGGCCGGAACGGGGAGCCCTTGGGCGCGTCGTCGTCCCGGTACTTGCGGTCGAACCAGGGCAGGCTGGGGCGGTTCTCGTGCGTGAAGACGCGCAGCACGCCCGGCACGCGGAGCGCCTCGCTCACGTCGAGCTTCTTGATGCGCCCCCGTGCAATCGTGCTCGACACCACCTGGCCGTAGAGCAGGCCGGGGACGTTGAACTCGCCGGCGTACCGGGCCTCGCCCGTCACCTTGGCGCGGCCATCGACGCGGCTGACGGGCTTCCCAAGCTGCGTGGGAGGGGAAGAGGTCGTCATGGGCGTGCCTCCAGTCCTGCGGCTTGCTCCAGGGCGCGCACCACGGTGCGCTTCGCCAGCTCAATCTTGAAGGTGTTGTGGCCTTGGCCCTTCGCGTCCCGGACCAGCGCGTCGGCCGCCGCCTGGAAGTGCTCCCGTGTGGCGGGCCTGCCCGTCAACAGCGCCTCGGCTTCCGTGCCCCTCCAGGGCTTGTGGGCCACGCCGCCGAGCGCGAGCCGGGCCGTCTGGACGCGGTCTCCGTCCAGGGTGAGCGCGGCGGCGACGGAGACGAGCGCGAAGGCGTAGGACGCGCGGTCTCTGACCTTGAGGTAGGCGGAGTGCGTGGCGAAGCCCTCGCGGGGCAGCTCCACGGCGGTGATGAGCTCGTCGGGCTCGAGGTTCGTGTCCAGGTGCGGCGTGTCCCCGGGCAGCCGGTGGAAGTCGGCGAAGGGGATGGACCGCTCACCGGCCTGGCCCGTCACGTGGACGACGGCCTCCAGCGCGGCCAGCGCCACGCACATGTCGGAAGGGTGGGTGGCGATGCACTGCTCGCTCGCCCCGAGGATGGCGTGGATGCGGTTGAACCCGTCCTTCGCGCCACAGCCCGAGCCGGGCTCGCGTTTGTTGCAGGGCGTGCCGACGTCGTAGAAGTAGTAGCAGCGCGTGCGCTGGAGCAGGTTGCCTCCCGTCGTCGCCATGTTCCGCAGCTGCGCCGAGGCGCCGGCGAGGATGGCCTGGGAGAGCAGCGGGTAGCGCTTCTCCACCTGGGCGTTCCACGCGAGGTCCGCGTTGCTGACGAGCGCGCCGATGCGCAGGCCGCCCTCCGCCGTGTCCTCAATCCGGTTCAGGGGCAGCCGGGTGATGTCGACCAGGTGGCTGGGGCGGGTGACGCCCTCCTTCATCAAGTCCAGGAGGTTGGTGCCGCCGCCGATGAAGCGGGCCGTGGGGCTGCGCGAGACGCCCTCCACGGCGGTGGAGATGTCCGTCGCACGCAGGTAGGAGAAGGGATTCATTTCCCGTCCCCCGTCTTGCGCGCGCCCATGGCCTGCTGGATGGCCGCCAGGATGTTGGGGTAGGCGCCACAGCGGCAGAGGTTGCCGCTCATCTGCTCGCGGATGTCGTCCGCCGTCTTCGCCCGGCCTTCGGACAACATCCCCACGGCCGAGCAGATCTGCCCGGGGGTGCAGTAGCCGCACTGGAACGCGTCCTGCTCGACGAAGGCCTCCTGGACGGGGTGGAGCGCGTCGCCCTTCGAGAGGCCCTCGATGGTCGTCACCTCGCAGCCCTCCTTCATGACGGCCAACGTCAGGCAGGAGTTGATGCGCTTGCCGTCGACCAGGACGGTGCACGCGCCGCACTGACCGTGGTCACAGCCCTTCTTCGTGCCCGTCAGGTCCAGCGACTCGCGCAGCAGGTCCAGCAGGCTGGTCCACGGTGCCACGTCCAGCTGCTTCTCCACGCCGTTGATGCGGAGGGACAGCCGCTGCTTCGGAGGCTCACCGGAAGGCGGGCCTCCCGCCTCCGGACTCCTGGTTGACGTCTTCACGCGTGCACCCTCCCGGTTCAGCCAAGCCGTGGCTCCTGGGGATAGTGCGGAGCCACGGGGCGGGGTACCCGGGAAGTCGCCCAGCGTTTCGTTGCGGACCGAAATGACAACCGAGTGGCGGATAGCGCACGGAAGCGCGTGCGGGCCGGGTCGGGCTTTGGACGTGCCTCCTGGAAGGCAGGAAGGGGAGGCCGAGGAGCAGCGAGCCCACCCTCCGGAAGCCGGGCCGTCCGGGGGGCCACCGGGCTCCGTGGCATGTGGGTTTCCAGGGGGTTCCAGCCAGAAGGACCTGGAGGCTGAAACCCGATCCAGGCCTGGCGCGTACCAGAGAAGAACCCGCACGCGCCGGGCGTGCCCGGAGGCTGAATCCATGTCGCCTGCTGCCGTCATCCCACCTCGTTCCCGCCGTACACCTCCGACGGCGGTGCGCCGGCTCATCCCCTTCGCGCTGGTCGCCTTCGCCCTGTTCTCCGCCTGCACCGAGGCGCGCGGGGCCGCCGCCAGCTCGGCGCTCCCGCCGAAGTCGCCCGTGACGGACACCCGCCGCTACGAGAAGCCCGCCGACGCGGAGCTCCGCCGCACCCTGTCGCCCCTGGCGTACAAGGTGACGCAGGAGGACGCCACCGAGCCCGCCTTCCACAACGCCTTCTGGGACCACCACGCCGAGGGGCTCTATGTCGACGTCGTGACGGGCGAGCCGCTGTTCTCCTCGCGGGACAAGTTCGACTCCGGCACCGGCTGGCCCAGCTTCACGCGCCCCGTGGATGGCGCGCGCGTCGTGGAGAAGAAGGACGTCACCTTCGGCATGGTCCGCGTGGAGGTCCGCTCCAAGGCCGGTGACTCGCACCTGGGCCACGTGTTCGACGACGGGCCGAAGCCCGCGGGCCTGCGCTACTGCATCAACTCGGCGTCGCTGCGCTTCGTCCCCGTGAATGATTTGGAGAAGGAGGGCTACGGCGCGTGGCTGCCGCACTTCGGCCGCACGGTGACGGCGAGTGCTCCGGCGCCGAAGGCGGACCCCGGCGCTCCGAAGTTCGTCGTCCCTGGCGGCAACGCGCAGACGGCCCTGCTGGCTGGAGGCTGCTTCTGGGGGATGGAGGACCTGCTCCGCAAGATTCCCGGCGTCCTCAAGACGGACGTCGGCTACACGGGCGGCGCCGTGAAGAGCCCCTCGTACGCGGTGGTGAGCTCGGGGGACACCGGCCACGCGGAGTCGGTGCGCGTGGTGTTCGACCCGACGGTGCTGACGTACGAGACGCTGCTGGAGAAGTGGTTCTTCCGCATGCACGACCCGACGACGCCCAACCGCCAGGGCAATGACGTGGGCACCCAGTACCGCTCCGCCATCTTCTACCTGTCCGATGAGCAGCGCCGCGTGGCCGAGACGGTGAAGGCGCGCGTCAACGCCTCCGGCAAGTGGAAGCGCCCCGTCGTCACGGAAATCACCGCGGCCGGCGAGTTCACCCCCGCCGAGGACTACCACCAGGACTACCTGGTGAAGAACCCGGGCGGTTACACCTGCCACTACCTGCGCGACTGAGGACGCCACCCGGCATTCTGACGCGCTCGCAATATTGAAGGCTCCACGGTTGTGGGTGGACACGCCAGCGCTCGGGCACACCGAGGGTCTGGACTTCGCGGGACGCCTTGTCGCAGCGTCGGGGCGCCGCTCTCCGAGCGGCATTCCCCCCCTACGTTGGAGACCGAGATGCGTCGTTTCTTCGTGATGATGTCGCTGGTGGCCCTGAGCGCGTGTGGTGGTCAGCCCCCCGCGGCGGAGGAGACCCCCGTCGAGCAGACGCCCGCGACTGAGGAGTCGGGGACTGGCGCGCAGAGCGCGGGGCCCACGTGTACCTCGGGCAACGCGTGGGAGTGCTTCTGCGGCCAGTTCAGGACGTACGACACGTGCCGGCCCAACCGCAGCTGCGTCTGGGCCTACAACCGCTGCAGCCCGACCTACGAGTAGTCCCGACGGGCGGGCAGGTCCGGAGCGTCACGCGCTGACGTGGCGCTCCGGGAAGTCTCGGCGCTGCTCCGGTCGGCCTGGCGGCTCAGCCGGCCCGGGAGAGGAGCTGCTGCGCCGTCGGGGCCGGCACGGAGTAACCCGAGGCGACGAGGAAGTCCGCGACGACCGCGGTCAGCGCGCCCGTCACTGCCCCGGCCTCCGTCGGCTTGCAGCTCACGCCGATGGCGAGCACGGGCCCGTGCACGGTGAACTCCGCCACGCCAACGGAGGGCGCGGGCTGCGGGAGGGCGCCGGGCACCGTCGCCGCCATCTCCTGGAGGGCGCGCATCTGCAGGCGGATGTCCCCGCCATGCAGCAGCGGCAGCTTCACCACGACTCGGCGGTGGGGATGGTGGGTGAAGTTGATGATGTTGTCGCCGAACAGCCGGTTGTTGCCCACGGAGATGCGCAGGTTGTCTCCCGTGTCCATCGTGGTGGCGAACAGGCCAATCTCCTGCACGACGCCGGTGACGCCCGCGGCGGAGATTTCATCCCCCACGCGGAAGGGCCGCAGCACGAGCAGGAAGATGCCCGCGGCGAAGTTGGAGAGCAGCCCCGCCCACGCCGCGCCAATCGCGATGCCCGCCGCCGCCAGCAGCGCGGCGAAGGACGTGGTCTCCACCCCCATCATCCCCAGGATGCCGAGCAGCAGGAGGATGGTCAGCGAGCCGGCGAAGAGCGACTCGACGTAGCGGATGAGCGTGGCGTCGAGCTGGCGCTTCTGCAGCGCCAGGTTCAGCACGCGGCGGAAGCCGTTGATGATGGTGCGACCCAGGTACCACAACACCAGGGCCCCCACTGCTTTGAGCAGAAAGGGGAGGGCTTCGGTGAGGGCCAGTGACTTGAGTTGGTTGATGATGGCGTCCATGACGCGTCCCCCTGTGCAGGCTTCGCGCCAGTGTACCCCCGCTCGCGTAAGTCATTGGAGGGGCTGGGCTCCGAGCCCGTTACCCGCCCCTGGGGCCCGGGGGCGGGTAACGCGCTGACGCGTCCGAGGCGGCGTCAGCCCGGGCGCTGACACGTCAGCCCCGGGCCGCGAGGGGGCTCAGGGTCCGCCCAGCCCCAGCTCCCGCAGGCGCCGCTGGAGCGCGCGCTTGGAGACTTCCAGGCGCTGCACCATCCGGTCCAGGTCGCCTCCGCACTCGTGGAAGCAGCGGGTGATTTCCTCGGGGCTCAAGTCCCGCGCGGTGCGCAGCAGCGAGCTCTTGTCGATGAGCACGTACACGGAGGGGCGGGGGATGCCGAGCCAGTCCGCGGTGGCCTTGAGGTCCCACGAGCAGGCGCGCAGGGCCTCCAGCAGCTCCTGCTCGCTCACCTCGGAGGGCTTGCGCCGGGCGGGCTTGGCCTCGGGGGCGTCTGGCGCCGGGGGCGCGTCGGCGCTGGGCACGTGGCCGGGGACGGGCTGGG